>RDZR01000088.1 GCA_004294095.1 Verrucomicrobiota bacterium | reverse complement strand
CACGGCTTGGTGTTGGATCATCATGCTATCAGGAACATGCGCCCTATGCATAATGCTACTAGGTTTCCAGTTTTTCGCGGTTGGATTGCCATTGAGCGTCACATCTGATAGATAGGAAAGCGTGCGAGTCGCGCGGTCTCGGCGCGGTTTGAAATGAAATAGCTCGGTTTTGGTATCGATCAGCTTGGTGTGCGCTTGGCCACTACGGAAAGTTTCATCGGCAATGACGTTTTCCAAGAATGGGATATTGGTTTTGACACCCCGGATGCGGAATTCACGCAACGCGCGGTCCATGCGCTGGCAGGCTCGTGGAAAGTCGCGGCCCATGGCAGTTATTTTCACCAGCATCGAGTCGTAATACGGCGTGACGACTGAGCCAGCATCGCCCGATGCGGCATCGAGACGAATGCCAAATCCCGCAGCAGAACGGTAGTTGAGAATGCGCCCGTAGTCAGGGGTGAAATTTTTCTGCGGATCTTCAGTCGTCACCCGGCATTGGATCGCGAAGCCGTTGCACGGCATATTTTCTTGGGCCGGAATCGCCAGCTCTTCGTCAAACAACGCGTGCCCTTGAGCGACGAGAATCTGCGAACGCACCAAATCAATGCCCGTCACGCATTCCGTCACGGTGTGCTCCACTTGAATTCGCGGATTCATTTCGATGAAAAACCACGTTTTGAAATCCATGTCGTAAAGGAACTCAACGGTGCCGGCATTGTCATAACCGATGCCCTTGGCCAAGGTTACCGCCGCATCGCAGAGCTCTTTGCGAATCTTCGGGTCCAGATGCATCGCGGGCGCGACTTCAACGACTTTTTGATAACGCCTTTGGACCGAGCAATCCCGCTCATAGAGGTGGACGACATTGCCATGAGCATCGCCGAGAATTTGCACTTCGATGTGCTTGGCTCTTGCGATGTAGCGCTCAAGAAATACGGCGGAATTGCCAAATGCATTTTGCGCCTCAGCCTGCGCTTCTGCGAGAAGCGAGGGCAGCATCGATGGTTTTTCAACCACACGCATGCCGCGTCCGCCACCGCCAAATGCGGCTTTGATGATGAGTGGAAAACCAATTTCATGAGCCGCGGTGAGGGCGAGATCTGGATCGCTGATCGGCTCTTCGGTGCCCGGTAGCGTGGGCACGTTGAAGCGCTTGGCCAACGTGCGAGCCGCTGTTTTATCCCCCATGTTTTCTAACAGCTCTGGTGCGGGGCCGATGAAGGTGATGCCTTCCCGCGCACATGCTCGCGCAAAATGTGCATTTTCTGATAGAAAACCATAACCAGGGTGAATCATCGTGACACCTTTTTGTTTGGCCAATGCGACGATGCCTTCGATATCGAGATAAGCACCAACGGGGCCTTTGCTAGAATCTAACATGTATGCCTCATCCGCTTTGAAGCGATGGATCGAGAACCGGTCTTCTTCGGCAAAAATCGAAACCGTTTTCATTCCGAGTTCGTTGGCCGCGCGAAAAATGCGGATGGCGATTTCACCGCGGTTGGCGGCCATGAGTTTTCCAATGGGTCTATGAGAGTCAATCATGTCTGAAGCAGTTCTAAGAAATCGGATTCAGTTCGTGAAGTGGAAATGAAAATTAGTCGAGAAAAGTTCAATCAATTGTAAGATTTTGCCGATTTGTTTCGTTATTTAGGCAATGAATTTGAGTCAGTTTTCAAAAAGCACCCACTGCTTCGCGATGCGGCGATTTGCCCTCGTTGGGGCGGCATGGATGATTGCCATTTTCTCCGATAGCGCAGTGGCACAGAGCCAGTTGGTGGTGACTTCAGACGGTGCCATGCGGGTGGTTGAACGCGTGCGTTCACAAGCTCAGGGAATCATCGTCAACGTGCTTGTTAGAGTTGGAGATCCTGTGCGCAAGGGCCAACTGCTCGCCCACACCGAGTTGGAAGCCACCAAACTTCAACTCGATTTAGCGCGGGCAAATCTAGCAGCTCAATCCACCGTGCAGGCTGCTGAAGCTCACTCCCAAGCATGGACGGCGACTCGCAAAGAAACTGCCGATGCGGTGAAAAAACGCCAACAACCTGAGACGCGATTGGAATGGGCCACCGCGATGGAAAAAATGTATCAAGCCCAGCACATCATGCAGATCGATTTAAAGGAGACGCAAAAAATTCAGTATGATTATTGGCACGACCAATATGATAAGCGGTTTTTGCGCTCGGCCGTCGATGGAGTCGTGACTGAAATTCTGCTGCCCATCGGTGGCGCAGTGAACGTGGCAACCCATGTTTTTACTGTGCGCAATGATGACGCCTACCGCGTGCCAGTGATGGTTCCTAACAGTCTCGCGGCAACGGTGCCGCTCAATATCGAGCTGCCAGTGCGATCGGAAGATGGCAAAACAGTCCATCGTGGAGTGGTAGAAAATATCAAGGATGATCCTGCCAACAAAGAGCAAAAAATTCTCTCGTTGTTAGTCCGCGCTTCAGAGCTTCCAGAGGCACTGCGCGCCAATCTTAAAGGCATGAAATTTGATGTCTTGATCCCGCAATTCGCGGCGGCCAACGTGGCTCGTTAGATAGATTGCAAAAAAACGGTCTGTTAGGGAACAGGCGAGAGCAGATAGGCAGCGATCCAGCCTTCCTCGCCCGCTTGATTGCGGCACCAATGCCAGCCATGAATATGGCGCAATGAATCTAACAGATCGTTGCGCCGAATGGTCAACACTCGTGGGTCATAAGTTTCGATGGCGAGCAGCTTGCCATCCGCTGTTTCTTCTAACATTTCCCACGGCACATATCCCGAGTGCCCATCGTCGCTCACGGCCCAGACCCAGCCCGGCCACGTTTTGTCTTCGATGCCTCTGCACACCACATCGCCGGCATGAAGAAATAAGGGTTCTGGATCGGTATCTTCATAATCTGTGTTGGCGCGGAACTGTGGCATGGCCCGTTTATAAATTAAAATCATTCGCCATGCGAAGCGCCAAATCGCGCATCATCAAAAATATCAAAGGCATTCATATTTGTTAGAAAAATTGATGTTTACAGATGCATCAATTTTCAAGAGACATGCAACGTCATGAAATTTTCCACATCATTCTTCCGTTTGTTTAGGTCTAGCGCATTTTTTTTACTTTTGAGCAGTGCCAGCATGCGTGCGGATCAAATTCTAACTGAGATCGAGGCTGCCAAAAAAGCATATGAAGCGGGCGATGCTGCTGAAGCGTCGTTGGCCTTGAACCAAGCACTGGCATTGCTTAACGAGAAAAAATCAGGCTCGATCGGCAAAGCACTACCAGACAAAATTGGCGAGTGGGCCGGAGCAGAAATTGAGGATCAAAGCGCGGGGATGGCGATGCTCGGCGGCGGCGGAGTGATGCTCAGCCGTTCCTACACCAAGGGCGAAAAATCTGCGAGCATTTCGCTAAGTGCCGATTCTCCGATGTTAGCCACGTTTCTTGGCATGATGGGTAATCCTGCCATGGCTACTGCAATGGGGATGAAAATGCATCGTCTCGGCGACGAAAAAGCCATGATCAATGAAAAGGAAGGAAGCGCGACGATGATTTATAAAAATCGGTTTTTAATCCAAATTCAAAATTCTGAGCTGAGCGCTGATGATCTGTTAGAATTAATCAAAGGAGTTGATTTATCGATTCTCGACGGCATCAAATAGACTCCGCTTTTTTTGAAATAACTGAACCCAACCCACATCACATCATGCCACGCCCAGTCACACTTTTCACCGGCCAATGGGCCGATTTGCCGCTCGAAAAACTCGCGCCGATGGTCGCGGAAATGGGTTACGATGGAGTTGAACTCGCTTGCTGGGGAGATCACTTCGATGTCGATCAAGCGCTCTCAAAAAAATCATACGTCAAAGAAAAGTGGGAACTGTTAGGCGATCATGGATTGAATTGTTTCGCAATTTCCAGCCATCTCGTAGGCCAAGCGGTTTGTGATTTGATCGATGAGCGCCACCAAGCGATTCTCCCGCCGGATGTGTGGGGAAATGGCGAAGCAGAAGGTGTTAGAAAACGCGCAGCCAAAAAAATGATCGCCACCGGCAAGGCGGCCCGTGCTTTCATGGATGCCAAGCCGAGCCGCAAGGCCAAGGGCGGGAAAGATGAGTTTCCAGCAGTCGTCAATGGATTCACCGGATCGTCGATTTGGCACGCGCTCTATGCATTTCCGCCTACTTCGCAGGAGTATTATGAAAAGGGCTTCAAAGATTTTGCCAAGCGTTGGTTGCCGATTCTCGATGCCTTTGAGCAAGTGAACGTCAACTTCGCCCTGGAAGTTCATCCGACTGAAATTGCCTTTGACATCGCCTCGGCGCAGCGTGCGCTCGCAGCAGTCGGACAGCACCGTCGCTTTGGATTCAATTATGATCCATCGCATCTTGGTTACCAAGGAGTCGATTACGTAAAATTTATCCGCGATTTGGGCAGCCGCATCTATCATGTGCACATGAAGGACGTGTGGTGGAATCATGGCGATGGCAGCGTCGGCGTTTTTGGCGGACACACGCAGTTTGGCGATGCGCGTCGGTTTTGGGATTTTCGTTCTCTCGGGCATGGTGATATCGAGTTTGAGGACATCATGGTGGCCCTCAATGACATCGGCTATGGCGGGCCGCTTTCCGTGGAGTGGGAAGACATCCGCATGGATCGGGTGCATGGTGGACGAGAGGCCGCGGCATTTGTCCGCAGCGTTGATTTTCCGCCGAGCGGAGTCGCTTTTGATGCCGCATTTGATAAATCCAAATCATAGCCAGCGCAGAAATCCTCACGAAGAGGCAAAAAAACCTTGCGCTCGCAGCTCGGGTGTGGTTTTTTCCCCGCCCGCCCGCAGGGTTTCTCAGACGATGATCCGAGAATCTTCTCGTTGGCATTTAACACATTTCCCAATATACGGCCATGGCCTACGCAGTGATCAAAACCGGCGGTAAACAATACCGCATCCAAGAAGGCGACAAATTCGATGTCGAGAAGCTCCATGCTGACGTCGATTCTGAAGTAACGTTCGATGCCCTATTGATTGGGGAAGGGGACTCCGTGCGCATCGGTGCGCCGACGGTGGATGGTGCCTCGGTGACTGTCAAAGTCCTGGCCCAATACCGCGGACCAAAAGGCGTTGCTTTCAAATTCAAACGCCGCAAAGGATTTCATAAAACCAAAGGCTATCGTCGCAGCTTAACGCAGGTGCAAGTCACCTCGATTGCTGGATAATCCCACTCATTGAAACCACAAACGATCTACTCTCATGGCCCATAAAAAAGGACAAGGCTCCGTCAAAAACGGACGTGACTCACGCAGCAAGCGCCTCGGTGTGAAAAAATTCGGCAGCCAAGTGGTGATTGCTGGAAACATCATCGTGCGTCAGCGCGGCACTAAATTCCATCCCGGAGTTGGCGTTGGCATCGGCAAAGACCACACGCTTTTCGCACTGGTGGATGGCCGAGTGAAATTTGATCGCGAAGGTCGCCGCGTGAATGTGGTTGACGCTGCTGTCTAATCACACAGCGCACTTGATTTATTTTCTAACAACCGCTTCCTTGTTCAAGGAGGCGGTTTTTTTGTGCACGCACTGAATCATTTGAAAGCCAACAACCAATTTTGGTTCGCAATCGGATTTGCCATCATTTCGTTCGGCCTTTGCGGTTGTGATTCTGCTCAATCCAATGACGAGCCACGGCCTACGCAGCAAACAAATGAGCCACTGCCGCTGCGCTTGATGACGATCAATGTGCGCTATGAGCACGATGAGGATGCTCAACAGAACGCATGGTCCAAGCGCGTGATCGGCATGGTGCATATGATCCAGCGCGAACGGCCGGATGTGTTTGCCGTGCAGGAAGCAATGCATGGCCAAGTGGCAGATCTTTGGGCCTCTTTGCCTGCCTACCAATTCATCGGCACCGGCCGAGATGACGGCCACTTCGGCGGCGAATACACAGGAATTTTTTTCTTAAAAAGCCGATTGATCGAAGACTCTAACAGCTCTCAAACCCGCTGGCTATCAGATCAGCCCACACAAGCTGGCAGCAAACATTGGGGGAATCAATTCCCGCGCGTGGTTTGTCAGACTCGTTTATGGGATCGAGCCACTGGACGTGCTTTCCATGTGTTTGCCACGCATTGGGATCACCGGCATCAAGCATCGCGTGAGCGCTCGGCCTTGCTGTTAGGAAAATGGATTGCATCGCGCCAGCCTGCGGATGAGCCAGTCGTTCTGTTAGGAGATTTTAATGCCGTGGAATCCAATCCAGCACTCGGCTATCTGTTAGGAAAGTCAGTTCGGTTAGATGGAGACGTGCAACGTTGGTCTTCCACGATGATCGATACGTATCAAACAATGCATCCCAAGCAGAAAGATCGCACGACTTTGCACTTCTGGTCGTTTAGCCAAGGTGGGCGGCTTAAAGTCGATCACATTTTAATTAGCCAAGACGGCACCGTCAAAGATGCCGCGATTTTGAGTGAAAAAATCAACCGCGTTTCCGATCACTTCGCGGTGAGCGCCGACGTGGTTTTTCCCGCCGCGACGGATCGTTAGATCACCCCTTGTTCGCGCAAGGTATCGTCCACTGAATCGTAGTCAGATGAGACGATCCCCGCATCGCGGATGCGCTGGATATTACGCTTCACGCCGACTTTGCTGCGCGGCCCGGTGACGAGTCCAGCCACTCCGCCAACGACGAAGGGCAAGAGCGCGGCCACACCTGCGGCACCTAAGCTAAGCCCAATGACTTTGCGTGCACCTGAATGCATTAAGCCACCGACCAATAAGCCCGCCGCCGCACCTAGCAGAGCCGGCGCGGTGAGGGCACTATTTTCCATCCACGGGGCTGTAGGAATGTCTGAATACTCGTCTGGCATGGAAAAACTCTATCGGTAAATAGGCAACACGACAACTACGGAAAAATGAAAAAAAGTGCTCATCTTGGTGCGAATAAGCCCGCGCTTTAAGGAACCAATCGCAAGGTGGCGCGGGCGATGTGCCCGTATCCATCATGCCAAAGCGGCACAATTTGCTCGGGATTCACCCCATCGAAGGCTGTTAGAAACATGGTGTAGGTGCCGTCTCCTTCATCGATGACGGAGAGGGGCGTGCGCACCGCTTTCAGCCACGATGGCGCATTGGGTATTTGGATCAATTGCTCGCGGTCCCATTGCACGCCATCACGCGATAAGGCGTATGAGATCGCATGGGTATTGCCGCCGTCATAGATGTTGACAAAGAGGTCATCGGCCAAGCGAGTCACTACCGGATTTTCGATAAAATCATCATCCATCATGACCGGATTGAGGCTTGTTTCTCTCGCCCATGGTCCGGCGATGCTTGGGCCTTTGGCGAGACCTACCCAAAATTTCATGGTGCTGCCCTCTTGCGGCATGTCCGTCGGCGGAATGTAATCTGGAGCATTGTTGCTTCCATAAAATGCCCACCAATTTCCGTCTGCAGCGCGATAGGGGAAAAATGAAACGACTTTGCAAGATCCTTCCCATGGATCCGGCGTGTCTGGGAAATCGATCAGTCCGGTGGTGCGCCACTCGCCAGCAATGCCTGCGCGGCCCGGAGTTACCGCCTCCAAGCGGGCCATGCGTCCGGTCATGTTGTAGGCTTGGTCCGAGCCGGGCTTGCGGCCGTAGTGCACATAAAATAAATGCCAGCGGTCTGTGGTTTCATCAAACACCGTCATGGGCGACCATGGGTTCCAATACGTGCTGGGGTCTCGCCAGTCGCCGTGACAATCCAAGATCACGCGATGCCTGGTAAATTGCTTGCCGTCATCGCTGACGTAACAAGCCAAGCGCGAGGCTGCGGTCTTTGGCTCATCGAAGCATTCGGTGGTGAAAACATAATAGCGGCCATCGACTTTTTGGGCAGTGCCGCCTTCGTAGCCGAAAGCGATGCCGAGTGCCAGTGCGCTTTCTTTAGAAAATACGGGTGTTTCTTGGAATTCGATCAGTTCAAGTTGCATGCGTTGGAGGAAAATCTTTCCTTCAGCCGCAGATGTCAAACGCATCCGAGAAATTGATCAGTGACCGTGCACCTGTCTCAAAATGCTTGATGCTGTTTCAACACCGCGCGCACATCGCCGATCCATGCGGGCGCCCGAATTTCTAACGGAATTCTATCCGCGTCGCGGCTCAGCCATAAGGTCACATCCGCTTTGAGTTTTTTATATTCCTTGAGTGCCATCGTTTCGCGATCGATTTTTTTCATGCCGACGGATAATCGGATCGCATCGCGTCCGAGATGGGCCTCATGCGCGCGGACTTTGATGCTCATCAGGTAGGGCGTTTGAAATGGGCAAATCACAAAATTGAGAGAATCGCCGACCGCGAGTTCTTGGCTGCGGATATAGAGCATCGCGGAAAAAAGATCGAACACCGGTCCGTATTCAAACGTGTGTTCGCGAACTTTTTTTACCCCCGTTTTGAGATTTTTTTCCTCCTCGATGGCGGTGACGCGATTGGGAAAATAGTGCAAGGTTTCGGTGACTTCTTCGCGGTTATCTTTTTCTAACGAGTGGAAATAGATCGGAGTGAGCGACTGTGGGTTGAGTTCGGACCAATAGTGGCTTTCAAATGGAAAAAGTGCCGCTGCAGCACCAAGACTTGTGGCGGATGAACGGACGACGTAGCGATTTTTTTTCTTGGCATCCGGTGGGGTAAATTCGATGCGCAAATTTCCAGAATTGATCAGTCCTTTCCAACTGAGATCATAGACCAATGCGCAAGGTTTTAATCGTTCATGCTTGCCGAAGTTCGTTGAGCTTAGGTCTTTGTGCCATGCAGGCTGCGCGTGGATCAATCCAGTGAGAGCAAGCACCATGAATATGCGCAGTGTGATCATCGCTCATAGGACGTGAATCACTGCGCACTATTCAAGGTTTTTTCTACGGTGATCCGGAATCAATTCACGGAGTGCTGGCGGTGAAGCGGAAGAAGCGTTTAGGAGTGCTGAGATCCACCCGCACGCCTCGCACTTTGGCTTCATTTTCCCACAGGAGTAGATCGCTTGAACTTTGCAGGGTGAACTCGAAGGTGGCACTCTCAGTGGCCTCAAACACGCTGCCATCGATGCGGAAGCTTGGTGCTGAGAATAAGTTGTAACCGCTTGGATTGTTGATGACGTCGTTGCGTCCAAGATTGCGGTTGGCCGCAACAGCAGTGATCATGCTTGGGTCAGTCGCGACCAGTGAGGGACTGATGCCTTGAGCGAGGAACGCGTTGGTGAACGTGTTGATCGTGGTCATTTGCCCAAGATCAAATGGCAAGACGGTGTTGGTGCGGGTATCGATGCGCTGGATGCGAAGGTCGGATGCTTGCGGCGTATCTGCCACCTTGTAAGCGAGCGCCGCTGTCGGGTAGCGCGCCTGAAGGTAGCTCTGCATGGCGGCGATTTCTCCCAAAGCATTCGTGGGCGCAGTGCCGTAGTTTTCCGTTTCGGCGACGGGTGCGGTCAAGGTGAAATCATTGAGAATGAATTGGAAATTATCGCCATTTGCCTTGATGGGGTAGCCATCGCCGCCGTTTGCAAGGAAGTTGAGCGTGACCACCTGGATGCTCGCGGGCGCATTCGGGATGAACTGCCCATTCTGATAGATCGCCGCGGCAACTTGATCATTCGCATCAATGAGAGAAATGGAGAGGATGCGATCGTTGGCTGGGCGTGCTGGATCAAAGGCAAATGCAACGCCGCCGATTTGAGGGAAGCGCCCTTGATTGACCAATGCAGCCACGCTGTGCTCGAGGATCGCCTTGAGTCCTGAAGGATTGGTTTGAAATGACATCAGGCGGTTGTTGAAGCGCAGTGCATTTTCCACATCGAGTTGTGAAATCGCTCCGGCGGGCTTGCCTGCGGATGGATTGGCAAGTGGTGGTAATTTCTCCGCAGAGCCGGCCGTGATCGCTCCGATTTGGGCGCGGATCCCGCCGCCATTTTTGATGGAAACAATCGGTTCCGTCGTCGCGCTCAGGGCTCTGCGCAAGGCGGCCGCATTTGCATCGGCGGTGATGTTGCCGAGGTTGGTTTCTTGGTTGCGGACGAAGATGCGCTCACCTTCCAGATAGACTTGCGTGAAACCGAAGACGTTGCCGTCTTTGGCAGCGATCACCGCTTGCACGCCATCGGTGATGGCTTTGACGCGTGCTCCTTTTGTTCCTACTGCGAATGCCGTAGTTGGGAGATTCGCTTCGGCCACGCCCCATGCTGTGGCCACGTTGGCGGAAGTCGCCGCGTAGGCTCCGTTTTGGCTGGAGCGTGTCGCCAAGTTAGGAACGATGATTTCGCCATTGGCATCAAAGTCCACGATGAGGCGGCCAAGGTAGGTGAATTCATTGTCCGTGTTGAGGATGAGGGTTGGTTTGCCATCGGTTCCGGCGGTGCGGATCGGGTAGGTGTTGGCAAAGTTTGCTGCATGCCCGGGGAATGTGGCCGGGACATCATCCGCGTCACCCAGTCGAGTGTTGGACCCGGCAGCGAGGATGATGTCAACTCCGGAAAGTTTGGTGGCTAACAGTTGTTCGTTAGAAATTTGTTGGAGATGTGAAAGTAAGATGATTTTGTCCACGCCCTCAGCAATCAGTTCGTTAATGAACGGCTGCACCTGGGTGGCCAGTAGATCCATGTTATCCACTCCGGTGCGCGGCGTGGCAAAGCCTCGGATGCGTGCGCCGGATGGTGAGGAAATGGTTTCCAAAATTTGCGTCGTCACTCCAACCAGGCCAATTTTCACGCCGCCCTTGGTCACCGTCGCAGTCGGCACGATGCGGCCATTGCGCGTGGAAGCAGCCGGGATGGCGGTGCTGAGTCCATCGAGTGGCACGTTGTCAAATGCGGAATTGAGAGGATCTGCCGTGAAATCGATATTGGTCGTTAGATGCGGATACAAAGCACCGACCCAAGTGGTATTTGGACCGCTTACGGCGGGACGGATGGCATCTGAAAAAACGTTGGAGCCTAAATCAAACTCATGGTTGCCGATCGCTGAGGCTTCGATGCCAAGGATGTTGTGAATGGCAATGTCTGGGCGGGCGGCAGCGGTGACGATGAAATTGTTAGAATACTCAGCACGAAGGATCGCATTGATTGCTGGGTCAGTGCCGGCACTCAGAAATGGGCCGGGAAGAAACGAATCCCCACCATTTAAAATCAGCGTATTGGGATGAGCATTGTCAAAGGCATCCACCAAGGCAGCAAGATTCGGTGCAGTTTGAGCGGCGAGTAGGCCTGCTTCGGCATCGGAAACATGGAGGACTTGCAGTGAAAAATCAGCAGGCTGGACGGTGAAAAGAGTGAGCGTGTTGCTCGTTTCGTTTGCGACTGCTAGAAGATTTTTTCCGTTAGGAGAATCGGCCGCTGGAATGAAGACGAGACCTTCCGGATTCAGATCGGTGGAAACAGTGGCGAAGCCTGCCGGCTCAACTGCGAGGGGATTGGTCACATCAAATGCCATGACTCCGCGTGAGCGTTCGAGACCGATAAATGCGTAGATTTTTCCGCCTATCGAGCCGATGGCCACACCCTCGGGCTCAGAGCTTTTATTATCCGAGCGGGTATCGTCAAACCATGGCGCGCCAAATGAGGCAATCCCACGCTCGATCAGATCCGCGCTATCATAGACGAGTGCGCCAGTGGCATCGCGGATAGAGAATGATCGCGCACCGTATGTGAGGATGCGATCCACGTCGCCATCGCCGTCCGTATCGCCACGTAGGCCCGGCCCATTGGATACGATGAGGCGGCCTAGGCGAGCGTTTGATTTCAGATCGGCAGCGTTCGGGAAAACGGCAGGATCGAGCACGTAGCTGGAGCTGCCGACGCGTATCGTTTCGTCTGGATTGAGGAAATCATCACGATCGTCGCCTTCATTTGACATGACGTAATAGGTCTGGCCACTCACCGAGTATGATGCGATGGCGTCAGGCATATAGAGTCCGAAGACTGGATTGCCCTTACTAAGTCTGATGGCCGTGGTATTGGCTGGACCATCGCGATCACTGAAATCGGCTAGCAGCGTCGAAAAATCTTTTTCGCCAAGTGGCAAAATTGATGTGAATGTGGCACTAACAAGATCTAACAGAGCAACCGCATTGGCTTCTTGAAGGGTGACCATCGCCTTGGTGGAATCTGGGGAAATGGCGACATATTCTGGCTCGAAGTCAGTCGATGGCTTGCCACCAGCAAAAATGCGAACGCCGGCACTTTTCATATTGGCCACTGTGGCTGGTGCATCGAAAGAACTGAAGCCCACCGTGGTCACGGAAGGTGACGCAAACCCTCCGGAAACATTGATGATCGAAACTGAGCCAAGGCTTGCATCGTCGGTGATGGTGGTGAGTGTCGAATTTGGCACGCTGGCGTTGGCCTCTGAGAGCTCACCTTCATTGGCGGTGATGACCTTGGTGCCATCTGCAGAAAAAACGATGTTGTCTGGATGGGCACCGACTTCGACTGAGGAGATAAATGCTCCGGTGGCCATGTTTAGAAATACCACATAGCCGTTGTTTGGCTTGGTGGGATGTAAAATGGAGACTGCAGCGATGCCATTTTTTATTGCGACGGAAGTCACATCCGTCCCCGGAAGTCCTCCATTGGCTGGCAAAGTGAAATCGATCGTGGTGATGAGCGAAGGAGCGGACGGGTTGCTCAGATTGATCAATTGCAGCCCGCCATTGGAGTTCACTGCTAGACGATCTGATAGAGGGTCGAAGGCGGGAATCTCAGCACCGGGCAGTGGCAGTGTGGCGATCGGTTTCATGTCAAGCGAAGCGGCATGAGCTAGCGAAGCGGTGCCACAGAGTGTGAAGAAGTAGAAGAGCGAGTGGGTAAATTTCATGGCGATTTGAGAATGGTGATTGCTTTCAATGACTCTTGAATGATGTCGCGCACAACGGCTCATGTGTCACAATTCTGCCCCGTGGCAGATCCGTCACATGACCATCGGCTGATCAATCTCAAGGGGCGCCATCGCGAGAGAATTTTCGCATGGCTTGCTTCTTGTCGATAAGGCCGATATGCCTCGGCGATGGAGCATGCTGTGGCGCAAACTCACCAAGATTGGCTGATACGGGTGGCAGAAATTTTCACGCCATTTGAAGAGGATTTGTTCCGCGATCTTGGCGTGCGTCGTTTGGTCAAATCTCTTCCGAATGGCATGCGCTGGGTGCAGTTGGAAAATCCGGCGCTGCTGCATGAGTCCGCCGCCTTGAAATTTTTACGCTGGAAACTTCCGTTAGAGCATGCTTGGCCATGCCAGCCGCAACGCATGCATGGATTTGTGGAAAAAGCTGCAAGCACGTTGCGCGAGAAATTTGCGCAACGTAGCCCGCAGGCAGTGGTCGTCGGCGCGCTGGATCCGAGCCCAGCGGGGCGCTATTATCGAACGTTGGCATCGAATTTGCGTGGGCGTGCCTTGCAGATGTTTGAGCATGTTTTGCAGGGTGCGCATGCCACGGAGCAGCAAGATCCCGAGCGGATGAGCTTGTTTGTGCACATCGGCAGTGAAGGGCTTTTTGCAGGCATGGCCACGCCGCGCGCTGCTGGTGGATATTTTCCCGGTGGCACTAAATTCATCCAGCAAGCGGGCGATGCGGTGGTGAGCCGCGCAGGCGCAAAATGTGTGGAGGCCTTGCATTTAGTCACTTGTTTCCGGCCGGTGCCAAACGCTGGCTCGCATTGGCTCGAACTTGGCGCAAGCCCGGGAGGCATGACACGAGAGCTGTTAGATCGCGGCTATCAAGTCACCGCTATCGATCGCGCGGAAATGCATGCATCGTTGATCGGCCATCCAGCCCTTGTAATTCGGCGCATGGCGGTGGCGGATTTTCCCAAGCCCGCTGCCAATTTCTATCAGGCGCTGCTGTGTGATATGAATGGAGATTCATTGGCCGCGATCAGGCAAGTCGTCAGACTTTCGGCAGGCTTGCAACAAGGTTCGTTGGTGATTTTCACGCTCAAGACGCATGGCCAATCGAGTTATGCGGAAATCAATGCCTTGCACGATGAGGTAATCCGCCAATCACATCCGCTGCGCCATTTATCCACGGTCCATCTCAACTACAACCGCATGGAAATGACGATCTTTTTTGAAGCAGGCTAACTCAGGCTAAGGCAAGCTCTCATGCCGCCGAAATCCTGCGGCCAAGGCATCGAGTGTGCTGGTTTGATTCGTCACGCGCTCGGCTTGCGGAGAGCGCACCAAGTCCCTCAACTTCATCAATCGCTTGCCACCCGATTGGGCATCGTAGCTATTCATCGCGAGACGAATCCGCGCATCGCCTGCAAGCGGCTTGCCGTCTTTGAGCACTTTTGCGGGATTTCCTTCGGTGTCCAATTCAAGCGTCAGTGGCCATAAGCTGCGGTCTGAGCGTCCACCTGCGAAGTCTTCTTGGATGATCTCGATCAACTGCGCTGGAGTGACGCTGAAAACAGTTAGAAAATTATCAAATGGCATCATTTTCCAACAATCCGCCATCGTCACCGGGCCAACTTTGAGATCGCCACTGTCAAATGTGCCATGAAATGCGGCATCTGCGGCAATGCCTTCTTCTGCGAGTGATTCGAGAAATAGACGGCAGAAAAGTTGGGCAAGTGGGCTATTGCGGCCACTTCCCGCAATGGGTTCTCGGACTTGCCCGACCACGCTGGCAAGGCTCGCATCTGCTTCATTACGCGCAGATTCCGTCATTTTCATGATTTCTGGATGCAGCTCGAAGCGTTCGTCCATCAGCATCGTCGCGGCATGGCGAGCAACGATTTTACGCGTGGTGAGATCAAACGTGAGATCGATCCGCCCGCAATGAATGCCGAAATAATTGGCTTGGCTGCACAACACGCCATGGCAATCCCACGATGGCTGATCTTGATGCGTATGGCCGCCAATGTAAGCATCAATGCCTTGGGTCTCGCGCAGGCATTCGAAAACTCTGTTAGCAAAGTCATCCTCCTTACGGAATCCCATATGCCCTAACAGCAATATCGCATCCGCTCCGGCAGCCTTCGCTTCAGACAATGATTTTTTCAAACTTTCTAACGGATCCGTCGCACTTGCTTTTCCTAAAATGGCGTCGGCTAACCAATACGGCAACCCGGGCGTGATCAACCCGATCAGGGCAATTTTAAATCCGCCAACATCTTTCATGGCCCATGGCTTGACCTTGCTCCACGCACCTTGAAGTTGGCCGCTGGGCACACCATCGACTGTTAGATTGGCCGTTAAAATATCCGAATCTGATAGACTTAAATTTTTTTCCGTCGCCTCTGGTCCCCAATCCAAGTCGTGATTTCCAAGCACCCATGCGTCGTATTTCATGTGGTTGAAAAGTTGCATGAACAAGTTGCCTTTGCTCGCAGTGCTGACGACCGTTCCCTGATAGACATCGCCGCAATCAATCAGCAGAGAATGTGGATTTTCTTGGCGCCACTGCTCGATGCACGTCGCGCAGCGGGCGATGCCGCCGAGGTTGGGAACATTTTGGTAATTTTTGGTCGGAACGATGTTGCCGTGCAGATCCGTGGTGTGGAAAATCGAGATGGTGCGCGTTGTTTCAGGAGTGCTTGCCCACGACAAAGCCGATGCACCCAACCACATGCCACTTGCTGTTAGAAATTCCCTTCTTGAATGAGCGTAAGCAATCACAAGATCACAATGACAAAACGGGCATCACTCGCAATGCCAGATTGTGAGTCGTAGGTAAAATTATCGTCACCATTTGCGAAGCTGGCTGATTGCCGTCTCGGAAATCCATCCGCGCTTTGTGGCATCAGAATCTTCGATAAAAACATAGCCAGCATGCTTTTTCCCGAGGTGGACAAGTGAGCCACTGGCTGTTTTACCTAACACTTCAGAAGCGGCAAGTGGTGAAAGATGGAGAGTTGCCTCAGGCGCAATGATCATCGCTTCGTTGGGCGCATGGTGATGGCTGAGCCAAGCGATGATTGAGGCTGTTAGAAAAATTGCGGCACATGCATTGAAGATGATGTTGAAGCCGCGTGGTGTGGAATGTCCTCGCCATGCAAATAGAGTAAGCCAAGCCAACGCTAGAATAGTGAGCCCCGCATACTCATTCCTCGTGAGGTGGCCAGTGGCCCATCGCATATCGCGCTTTGGTGCCGGTAATTGCAGGCTTTTTCGAGCGATTGCTAAATTGTGATGGGTGGCGCGATCTCGTGGTTGCAATCTGAGTGCCTCGCTGAATGCGTGCACTGCGCGTGCATGATCGCCAGATTGATGATAAGCGTTGCCCATATTATACCAAAGATTCGCCGATGCTCCCTCTTTGAGCGCACTTTGATAATGCGTTAGAGCGGTTGCGTATTTCTTGGCTTGATACGCAGCATTTCCTTGCTCGAAGGCAGAACTCGCCAGCGCCATCTGGATCATGCCCAGAGTGATTAAAAACAATCTAACAAAAAATTGAATCATGTTCGTCATTTCTTCACGCGCAGCGCATTGAGTCCTTCATCTAACATTTTTTGCCAGTGAGAAAAAACCTGCCCATTCGACATTTGGCCGGCATAAGCCATTTGATCTGCGGTTTGAATGAATTGAGTCAGCGGGTGGCTTTCATCAAAACGTTGGCGAACATCGGCGAGCGTGATGGCCTGCGGATGCATTCCCCACATCGCGCCTAACTGAATTTGCACAGCGCGTTTTCCTGCATCAAAAAATCCCGGCGTGTCTGCTCGTTCGGCTGCTTTTTTGGATTCATCCAGCGCTTTTTTCACCGCAAGTTGCGTGGCGCGGTTTTGTTTTTTAGAGATTGCTTGCGGGCTGCGGGTGAGTCTTCGCCAAAAAATACCTGTTAGAATCAAAAGCGCAGAGAGTGAGAGGATAGGAATCATCGCCGCGCGTTGGCCAAGTGCTGGCAACGTCCACCATGCTTGCTGCGCTAATTTGATGGGAAAAAGAACATCTCCCACGGGCAGAGGCGGCACTGGAATATCTGCCACAGTCGCGGCGGCAATAGTTGGTTCGGCAATTTGTGCGCCGATGATCTGCACTGGTTTTGCCGGAGATTGGATCGTCTGATACTTGCCGGATGTGGGGTTGAAAAAACTCAATGTTAGAGCCACTTCGGGAGTGCCAGCTTGGTTGGGAAAAGCAGAAAATTCGAAGCTTTTACTGCCCGAAAATGACGCTGGGTCTTTTGCCGCAAAATGATCTTTTGCTGGATAGGATTTCCAAAGCGCGCTGGGCGTGAGCACTGGGGCATCCATCAGCGAAAAATTTCCCTTGCCACCGATGGTTGCTCGCACGGTCTGAGGATCGCCAGTTTGCCAAGAATCAGGCAGCTCATGCGCCTCAAATGAAAACTCACCCACCGCGCCGCTGAAATTTTCGGGCCTGCCCTCGCTCGGCAGCGGGCGCACTTCTAACGGCTTACCTTCAGAGCGCAAGGTGACTTCTTTCTCGATGTAGCGCGTCTGCATGGAATCGAAAACACTGTCGAAAAATGGATCGTTGAATGCACCACCGCGCTGGCGGCGAGGAGCTGCCGCTGCGCGATCATCGGGCACGGCGACGATTGCTTTGAGCGCGAGCGATACCGGATGCTTGCCAACTTTCGTCGCCGAAATACCGCCATACCAAGTGAGCACGATGTAAGGTTTCCCATCGCGTGTTTGCTGCGATTGCTCGTATTCTTGAGAAACATGATGAAGCGTGAATGCCGGACTTTCCGGTTGCACGCCGGACCTCAGCGAAGCGCGGCTAGCTGCTGGAATCCACGCGCGGATTCTAACAGGTGCAATCTCTCCATGATATGCGAAGTCGCGGTCTCGCGTCGCCAAGTCAACGGTTAGAAATCCGAAACGATTTTCGTCGTTAGCGGCGGCGGCTGGTTGATCTTCCGCAGCAAGCACATTCAGCGCCATTTCGTTTGTGCGATAAACTTCATTTCCCACGTTCACATCAAACGCTGGGATCACGTATTTACCGGCTGTTTCAGACTTTACCAGATACCGATAAGTCATGGATTGAGACATTCTGCCGTTAATGATCTGGACTTGGCGGCTCTGGCCGCGCGATTCAAATTGCAAGTTGGCGACGTTGGGTAAATCCACATTTCCTGCCGCACCGCCTTCTATGGTGAGAGTTAAAATCGCAGCATCGCCCGCAACCATCTCAGCGCGATCTAACACAGCCTGCACTTGCGCGGCTGCGGCAAGGCCCATCAGTAAAAACTGATAGATGACGACGATGATACATAGACGAATCCGGTTCATTGCTTTTTGAAATTTACCATGTTTTGCCACCCGTGCCGTTGCCCTCTTCCTGGCGTTGGGCGCGCTGCATGTTAGGATCTCGGCTTTGGCGTCGTTGCCATGGAATCACGGTGCCTTGCTCAGGCTGTAGAGAATCTAACAACTGCTTTGCTTCTGCTGCGGTCATCACCTGAACTTGGTCGCCTTCCTTTTCAGTCCCAGGAGATTGACCTTCGGATGTTCCGGCTTGCTGACCATCTTGTTTGGCTTGCTCGCCATCTTGTTTGGCTTGCTCGCCATCTTGT
>RDZR01000087.1 GCA_004294095.1 Verrucomicrobiota bacterium | reverse complement strand
GATGATGAGCCACTATTCAACCATGTGAAGTTTCCACTATCTGGTGGCTGTTCTCCATACATCGCTGCCCATACATGATGCCAGTTAATGTAGTCAGAATACTTTTTATCTGTCACTTTGCATGCCACTTTCCCATGCCAGTTCACGATCACCACACGCAGCGGCAGGCACCGCAACACTTTTTCAAGTGCTGTGCGGCCTGATTGCCTTCGATCCAACTTTACAAGACGGGCGACGGAGGCACCAATGTGCGGATGCAAGCGCCTCAGTAAGGTGAGTTCCTCGTCTGAAAAATCGCCCTGGCTCGCTGTTCGATGCAAGGTAAGCTCACCTAGAAAATCGCCATCATCACCCCAGAAGAGCAGCCCCGCGAGATGCCGCCAGCCATGCGGTTTAAGAAATTCCTGAAAATGCCGCCAATCGTCCAAAGAGCTACCATCACGGATGTCACTGAGCCGCCGGATATCCACTGCGGGAACCCGTTCGCCAGTCTCGCCCCACCACAGCCCGGCTTCCACCAGCCCGTTCAAATAGGCGGTCTCGTCCGGCACAGGATGCGTAGTCCGCAGAAGCATCGGACGCCCGCCGTAGTAACGAATGCCTATTAATGCGTCGAGTGGCATCGCCGCCTTAAGCAAGCTCACGCTCGTTCGCCAGACCGAGTCTTGGGTAAGCGCGAGTTGCAGGCGGCTAAGTTGCTTCTCAACCTCAGGATTGAATGCGCAATGCATCATATCAATTACTTATCTAACCAACCGTTAGAAAGCATATTCGATGTCCCACTGGCACAATATGCGCATACACTTTCTCCCTTGCGCCTCCCTAAAATCAATGAGCTACTGAATCATGCCCATCAAGCACGCCATCTGGAAAGTAGGATCTCAACCATCTCCGCTGACTACGACCACGCTGATGAACGAGCAACAGTTGGAAGACATGATTGTTTCCACGCCACAGATCTTGTCGGCAGACTGGATGCTGATTGGTCGGCAAGAGCAGACTGGTTTCGGGGGGCGTATTGACCTGTTAGCGATTGGACCGGATGCTTCGTTGGTTCTGATCGAACTCAAGCGGAACCGGACACCCCGCGAGATCGTGGCGCAGGCGCTCGACTATGCCTCGTGGGTGGAGCAACTCACGGCTGACAAGATCGTGCAGATTTTCCAACGCTTTGCCAAAGGCGGGAATTTAAGCGATGCCTTCAAACAGCACTTCGGTGCTGAGCTAGACGAGGAAACGCTCAACGAGTCTCACCAGATCATCCTCGTCGCGGCGCAACTTGACGGCTCGACCGAGCGCATCATCAATTACCTCAACGAGCGGGACATCGCGATCAATGTGCTTTTTTTCCAAGTCTTCCAGCTTGGCAACGATCAACTACTCAGCCGTGCCTGGTTAATCGATCCCAGCGAGACGCAAGCTAATGTGGCCGCTACGCAAAAGGTCAAAGCTGATAAAGAGCCATGGAACGGCGAATTCTACGTTTCCTTTGGCGATATCACCTCGCGTTCATGGGAGGATGCGAAAAAGTATGGTTTCATAAGCGCGGGTGGCGGCAGTTGGTATAGCCAGACACTGAAGCTGCTGTCTCCAGGAGATCGCGTTTGGGTCAAGATTCCTAAGACGGGCTACGTCGGTGTCGGCATTGTGAAAGAAACCGTGCAGTCCATGAACGATTTCAAAGTCGAAACGCCCGATGGCGAACGCTTCTGCCTCGAAGTTTTGCAACATGCTAATCTTTATCAACAGCACGCCAACGACCCAGAGAAGGCCGAATATTTTGTCAAAGTGGATTGGCTTGATACTTTACCGATCAAGGAGGCGATCAATGAAGTTGGACTCTTCGGAAATCAAAACACCGTTTGCCAACCCAGCACGCCAAAGTGGCGGAACACGATTGAGCGCCTGAAAACGTATTTTCCAAAATGGAATGACAAGACAGTCTGATCCAGCCGCAACAAGAAAAATTTTACAAATCTCCCGCATTTAGGAAAAGGATTCAGCGCGCTAAAAAATTTGAAATCAAGATGGTGGGTAGAGATGGATTCGAACCAACGTAAGCTTTCGCTAGCAGATTTACAGTCTGCCCCCTTTAGCCACTCGGGCATCTACCCATTCATGATTTTCCCGCTGTAATGCGGGCGGCAGGTATGGTGAGGCGCGACTGGTTTGACAAGACAAAATTCAACAACGGGTGGATTCTTTTCCGTTGGCTTGCTGGTTCGCACAGGGGGGCGTGATTGAAGGTTCATCTAACCGTATGGGGGGTTGGTATTTTGGGCACGCCGTTTGTCCAAATTAACTCGATCAATTTTATTTTCATAAACGGCGCGGGATTTGCTATCTGATTAAAGTGCAACACTTGTGGGTTACGCACCAAGGAAGTGGTTACACGCAGACTGATTGCGATTTTGTCTGCGAAGCACTTGCGGCTCGTTCGAGCAGGGAATCTTTGGCGAAGGTGTGGAAAGATGCGGTTGGACAACGCAAGATGTTAGATTTACCGGAGTTGTTCAAAGCCCTCAAGGAGTGGCCATTGTTGTTAGATGTTTCACCACAATTTTATTTTTTCATTTTAGTGCGGCATCGACTTTTGCAGGAAAGTGTGGATGATTACGATGCTGCGACGTATGTGGCGCGATTGATGGTGAGGCGCCTGAAAATGGTTGCCCAAGATCCTCTGCGTAATTTATGTGGCGGGCATACGTGCGCCGCGGATTATGCGGAACTTATTGCCACGAGCTCGCCAAGGATGAAATTCTTCATCGAGGTGGCGGCGGGCAACCAATTTCTCATGCTGAGTAGTTTTTATCCCGATTTTCTAACAAAGAACTACGAGATGGGAATTGATTTTTATCGAAACTTCACGCGCCAAGCCTATCAGAATGCGGGGCGGAATCGATCTGCGCCGAATAGTCATGTTCGCGATTTCTATTCGCGTCTATCAGAACAAATGCCGCGAGTGACTCTAGCACTCGATCGGGTGAGGGAACTGGATTTATTTTTGGGCGAGTAAAAAAAGTGAGCTGGCGCATTAAATGAGGTGCGGCGGTAATTGATCGACGATTTTTTTGATCGCATCCGCTTGGTGGCGATTAGCGATGAGCAATGCGTCCGCAGTTTGCACGATGATAAGATCGTCCACGCCGAGCAGAGAAATATGGCTCTGCGGGGAAGTGCTATAAATGATGTTGTTAGAAGCATCAATCTGCGTGAGAGCAGGATGGTTTGAGCGATTTTCACGACCAGAATCTGGCAGATAGTTGGCGATGGAAATCCATGATCCGATGTCGTCCCAATCGAAAGTCGCTTCAATATTGAAGACGTTTTGCGCGTGCTCCATCAGTGCGTAATCGATCGAAATGGGCGTGAGCTTTGGAAACGTCTCGGCTATGGTGGCGTTGAGATCCTCGGCATCACTCAAGGACGCGGCGAATAATGCCAGCTCTGGCGAATGGTTTTCTAACTCTTTCAGCACCGTCGGCAGCGCCCAAACGAACATGCCTGCGTTCCACGAAAAATTCCCTTGTGCGAGAAATTGCTCGGCCAGTTCTGGAGCTGGCTTTTCCCGAAAGCGTGCGACTTTCCAAACTGGGTGAGCCGCTTTTATTTCTGTTAGATTGATCTCAGCACCGCGCTCAATGTAGCCGAATGATGGGCACGGCCACGTTGGGCGGATGCCGATCGTCACCAGCGCATTGCCGATGTCCGCGGCGGCAATTGCATCGCGCATCACGGATTGGAATGAGGCGGTGTCTTGAATCAATTGATCCGATGGAAGCACGATCATGACCGCCTCTGGATCGCGAGCCGCGATGAGCCCGATGCCCAGCGCGACTGCCGGTGCGGTATCGCGCTTGGCTGGCTCGGCGACGATATTTTCTGGCGGCAGCATGGTGGCGACTTGGCGCACTGCTTCGAACTGCAGGGCATTGGTGAGAATGAAAATGTGATCTCTGGGCACCAAGCCATCAAGGCGCAGGATCGTTTGCTCCAACAAGGTGCCGCTGCCAAACAGATCGAGCAATTGTTTCGGTTGGGCATTGCGGCTCAGCGGCCAAAAGCGAGTGCCGGAGCCACCAGCAAGAATCAGAGCGTAGGTTGGACGAGTCGTTGGCATGGGGAAAATCTCTTCTATCCCTTTGCCTGAGAAAAGAATGAAATAATTTTCATCAAATCTCCATTGAAACCCTCGACGTAGTCTCCTTCATCTCATTTACTCCGCCATACCCTATGAGTTCCACCGCCACTGCATCGCGTTTAGAAAATGCGGTTTGCTCCGTCGTTAGGGGCCAATCTGAAGTGATTCGCAGAGTGCTGGCATGCATGATTTCCGGCGGCCATGTTTTGTTAGAAGACTTTCCGGGAACTGGAAAAACAACCTTGGCAAAAGCGATCGCGCGCGCCATTTCCGGCACCACCTTCAAGCGTGTGCAATTCACACCAGACCTTTTGCCTTCGGATATTTTGGGCATTTCCATCTTGGATCAAAAATTGCAAGAGTTCCGTTTTCTACCCGGCCCCATTTTCACCGATGTGCTGCTGGCGGATGAAATCAACCGCGCCTCGCCACGCACGCAGAGTGCGCTGTTAGAAGCGATGGGTGAGCGGCAAGCGACGATTGATGGGAAGCGCCACGATTTGGATGGCGTATTTTTTGTGATCGCCACGCAGAACCCGGTTGAATTTCGCGGCACCTATCCGTTGCCGGAAGCGCAGATGGATCGCTTCGCCATGCAGTGCAGTCTTGGCTACGTGAGCGTTGAGGACGAGGCGGCCATCCTAGCAGATCAAGCGGAGAAGCATCCTGTCGATTTCCTTGAGCCGGTGATTAACCGCGAAGAACTTGTCCAGTTGATGGAGGCGGCCAAGCGGGTGCGCTTCAGCGAAGAATTGAGGCATTACACGGTGGCGCTGGTGGCTGGCACGCGTGGTCACGAATCCGTGCAGCTCGCGGCAAGTCCTCGTGCATCGCTGGCATTGATGAAAGTTTCTCAAGCGTTTGCACTTTTCCACGGTGAAGATTTTGTTTCTCCGGAAATCATTCAAACACTCGCTGCTGATGTGATTGCTCATCGCATGGTGTTAGCGCCCGAGGCGAAATTCTCTGGCATCAGCGGTAGGCAAATCGTCGCAGATCTGATCACTCGCACGGAAGTGCCGGTCTAACATTTTCGCACCGCTCATGGACGAATCATCGATGAGAACCCAACCGCTCGCCGATGGCCACCACGCCAAGGCGCTGCGGCGTATCTTGTTTCCCTTCTATCATCGTGGAGAAGGGTTCCGCCATTTTTTCCGGATGCGTATTTGCTCGGCCGGAGTGGCATGGATCATCTTTTGGCCGCTCTCGTTTTTTTTGGCGTTGGGAAATGATCGGCAATCCATCTATCAGTTATTTGCGATGGCATGTGGCTTGGGTGTCATTGCCTTTGGCTGGGCGATCATGCGGCGTGCAAATTTAAATGCTCAGCGAGAACTGCCGCGCTATGCCACGCAAGGTGAGCCGATGCGCTATACCGTGCGTGTCACTAACAGAAACCGCAGGATGTTGCAGCGCGCATGGTTGTGTGAAATGCCGCAGGATCCACGCCCGGATCTTGCAACCTTTGAGTATTTGCACGAGCCTGGGGAAGAGCGGCGCAATGCGTTTGACCGCTTATTCGCCTTCTTTCGTTGGAAATGGTTGCTTCAGAAAAATCGCGTCTTCATCGGCGGGATTTCCAAGCAGTCATTGCATCTGCCTGCGGCAAAACAGGAATCGATTGCGCTTGAGCTCGTGCCGACTCGCCGCGGCGTGATCGTGCTCGATGACTTGCGGGTGCTGCTGCCGGATGCTTTTGGATTGTTTCAACGCTGCAAACGAGTCCCTGCTTCGCGCAGCATGCTTACGGTGCTGCCCAAGCGATATGCATTGCCGCCGCTTGAGCTTCCTGGTGGAACGGCGTTTCAAATGAATGGCGCGGCTCAAACGCACAGGCTCGGAAACACTGGGGAATTCATGGGCCTGCGCGATTATCGCCCGGGCGATTCGTTGCGCAGCATTCACTGGAAAAGTTGGGCGCACACCGGCCGCGCGATCGTCAAAGAGTTAGAAGATACCAGCTACCCGCGCTACGGATTGATTTTAGATACTTATTCTGTTAGAAAATCAGATGCCCAGTTTGAAGAAGCAGTGAGTGTGGCCGCATCCTTCGCAGCAGAGATTGATACCAATCATTCGTTGGTTGATTTGATGTTTGTAAAAAACCAAGCGCACCGCATCACGGCGGGGCATGAGCGGGATCACACAGCAAAGTTGTTAGATGTGTTAGCCGGAGTCACGCCTGAGCGGACGGAGCAATTTGATAAGTTGCTGCAATTGGTGATGACGCATCAAAAGTTGCTCACTTCATGCGTGGTGATTTTCATAGGGTGGGATCAAGCGCGGGCAGATTTTATGGCGCAGATGAAGAGGAATGGGCTGGCGTGTGTGCCGTTGATCATTGGCGATGGCCCGCCGCCACAAGGGCAACGAGGATATTGGTTAGAATCTGGAAAAATCGCAGAATCCCTCTCGCGCTTGCCGCAACAACTACAATCTTACTGAGAGAAATTATCCGATGCACTCAAGGCACGTCATGCCCCGTTTTATTTTAGGCGCAGCGCTGATTTTTTGGGCGGTGATGTGTGAGCAAATTTTGTTAGGCGTATTATTCGCGATTATTTGTGAAAGCAAATCCATCGTGCAAATTCGCTGGGATTTTAGTGCCAAAGGTTACCGCCGCGCATGGCACATCTGCATGGTTTTGCTGATCGGGATTTCATCTCTTATTATGTTAGAAAAACCGGCTCATTTACTGATGGTCCATGTGCTAGTTTGGCTGCCGCTAATTTTGATCCCCCTGCAATTTGTCCAAGCATACGGATTTAAATCAACCATTCCACTGAGCATTTTTTCTTTCCTCGCCGAGGCAAGGCGGCGGCGCAATGCCCATTTAGGATCCAAGGTATCAGCCATTGAAGTTGATTTTGGAAATATCTATTTTACTGGAATTATAGTAGCTTCAACTCTCGGCAGCCAGGCCAATACACATCGCTGGGCTTTTCTGTTGGGTTTAGTTGTTCTGTTAGTTTGGGTTTTGTGGGCAAGTGGACGAGCCAAGCCTCTGCCGCTGTTGTGTGGAATGCTACTGGCCTTGGCTCTCGCAGGGTCCGCGCTCAAAGGCATCGAGCGAGTGCAGGATTGGGTGCTTGGATACACGGCGGGCGGTGACTGGCGTTCTTCATTTGATCCCAAAATGGTTTCCACCATGATCGGAAAGCCCGGGGAAGTGGTCCTCTCGCCAGATATTTTGTGGCGCTTGCGAGCCGAGCGCGGCCAACGGGTGCCGAAGCTGCTTCGCAATGCAACGTATGATCAATACCGTCCGGCAACGTGGGAAAATAAGGTAGATGCCGGCCAGCCATTTCAAGATCTCGACCGCGATGTGAACGATTTCATCTTACTCAACCAAGAAGCAGGGCCGAGGGCGACGGCAAATGGGCTGCCGCGTTTTGAGCTGCGCGGCGCGGTTCGTGCGGAATCGCCGCTGCCACTGCCGGGCGATGCGTCGAGTTTGTTTGGCTTTGAGTTAGACGGCATCGAGCGCAATTCGTTAGGCACCGTGCGCGTCTTTCCCAAGTTTTCAGTGATCGAAGGGCAAGTTCTGTGGCAAGCAGGCACCCAGCCTGATGCGCCACCTAACATGCGCGATGACCTCCGCATTTCGAGGTATGAAAAACGTTTCATCCAGAGTGTGGGCGAGGAAATTGGGATCAATGAGCTCGAGAACACCAAGGACAAAGTCCGCCATTTGCAGCAATGGTTTGCCAAAAATTTCAAATACAGCACGCATCTAACGATTTATAGTTCGAGCTACGTCGCCAGTTATTCGACAGGGCTGAGCCAGTTTTTAAACAACACACGCAGCGGGCATTGCGAGTATTTCGCCACGGCGGCGACTTTGCTTCTGCGCGAATCCGGCGTGCCTGCGCGCTACGCAACGGGATTCGCGGTGAATGAATATGACAAAAAGCGCAACGAATACATCATCCGTGGCAAGCATGGCCACGCTTGGTGCCGCGTTTGGGATGAGCAAAGCAATGCGTGGTTTGATTTTGATCCGACGCCGCCGCAGTGGTTGCCGATGGCGAGCCAGCCTGATTCATGGATGCAACCATACCAAGATCGCATGAAGCTGTGGCGCGAGGATTTTTTCTTGTGGCGCAATCAACCAGAAAATCGGCTTGCTGGCCGCCTCATTCTAACAGGCATTGTCGCAAGCGTGCTTGGCTTCATTGCTTACCGGCTTTGGAAATCGCGCGTTCGCGTCATCAAATCTAACAGGCGAGGTTCATTTCACTCATGGTCACTGCGCACACCCTTTCACGATTTGGAAAAACTCGCCGTCCGCCAGCTTGGGCCGCGTCCTGAGGGAGCGACGTTCGCGCATTGGATGTCGCGCCTCTGCTTGGCCGATGAACAAAAATTTATGTTAGACGAAGCGATCCGCCTGCATCAGCGGATTCGCTTTGATCCCGAGCCGACGACACCTGATGACCACGCGCAGCTTACCAAGCTATGCGTGGCCTTGGGAAATACTCTCAAACGGATACAAAAAAAATCTGATAGAAAAAAATAACGGTTCACTTCGCCGCCTCGATGACGTGTTGTTTGGTCATGCCCAATTCTTGCATCACCACATTGCCCGGAGCGCTGATGCCGAAGCGATCGATGCCGCAGACTTTCCCCTGGGTGCCGACGTATTTCCACCAGAGAGCAGTCACACCGGCCTCGATGGCCACGCGGTTTTTCACTTCTGCGGGCAATACGCTCTCGCGATAATCATCGTTCTGGCGATCGAAAATTTCAAAACATGGCATCGAGACCACGCGCACTCCATCGCCCAGCTCAGCGGCAGCCGCCATTGCGTGCTGCAGCTCAGACCCGGTTGCTAACAGAATTTGCCTAAGCTCGCCTGTTTCGCGGTGGGCGATGTAGCCGCCGCGCATGACTCCATCGCGGCGTTCTGCCACGCTTAAGGAATTCATCAGCGGGATCGCTTGGCGGGAAAGAATCAACGCCGTTGGCCCATCGGTGCGGTGCATGGCGGCGAGAAATGCGCCTGCCGTTTCTTCTGCATCGCCTGGGCGGATGACATCTAACTGCGGGATCAAGCGCAAGCTGCTCACCGTTTCCACCGGCTGGTGAGTCGGGCCATCTTCACCGACGCCTACGGAATCGTGGGTGAAAATATAAGTCACCGGCAGGCCCGATAATGCGGCGAGGCGAATCGAGCCACGCAGGTAATCGGCAAATACGAGAAACGTCGCGCCGCTCGCGCGGAAAAGTCCATCGTAAGCGATGCCATTGCAAATCGCACCCATCGCATGCTCACGGATGCCGAACCAAATGTTGCGCCCTAACGGATTTTTCGCCGAGAAGTCGCCGCCGTCTTTGAGATAATTTTTCGTCGAGCCAAACAAGTCGGCACTGCCTGTTAGAAACTGCGGAATTTCTTTCGCGATGGCTTGGATCACTTGGCTGCCAGCGGAACGTGTGGCATCGTTGTAATCGGCTGCGAATGGCGCGATTTTTTCTGATAGATCAGATGGCACTGAGCAGGCGATGCTGGCCGTGAGCTGCGCAGCAAGTGCCGGATGAGCTGCGGCCCATGCGTCGTAGATTTTTTGCCATTGGAGGAAAATTTCTTTCTGAGCAGCCGCGTGAGCAGCGAAGTATGCCTTGGTTTCCTCGGAGACGTAAAAATGTTGATCCGCAGGTAAGCCGAGTCCTGCGCGGGCGGCATCGATGAATTTCGCTCCGCCTTCGCCGTGGCCTTTGGCCGATCCGGCAACTTCTGGGATGCCTTTGGCGATGGTCGTTTTTGCGATGATGACTTTGGGGCGGCCGTTGCCATTGGCCTTGGCCGCTGCGAGTGCTTCGGCGATGGCTAACAGATCGTGGCCATCGATGGTCACTGCGTCCCATCCTTGCGATTGGAAATAACCCATCGCGTCTTCGCCCTGAGTGACGTCCGCCATGGCATCGAGCGTCACGTCATTGGAATCATAAATCAAAACCAGATTGTCCAAGCCACTGTGGCCAGCAAATGCGATGGCTTCTTTGGCGACGCCTTCTTGCAAGCAGCCATCGCCCAAAATCGCGATGACGTGATGATTGAAAATCGTGTGCTCCGGTGTGTTGTAAAGTGCGGCGGCGCGTTTGCCTGATAGAGCGTAACCCACAGCATTGCCGACTCCTTGGCCAAGCGGGCCGGTGGTGGCTTCCACGCCGGGTGTTTCATGAAATTCTGGATGCCCCGGAGTGATCGAGTGCAGCTTGCGGAAGCTCTTCACGTCTTCCAGAGAAACTTCGTAGCCAGCAAGATGCAGCCAGCCATACAAAAACATCGAACCATGGCCTGCGGAGAGCACAAAACGATCGCGATTCAGCCACTTGGGCGCTTCTGGCGAGTAACGAAGTGAGTGCCCAAAAAGCACCGCGCCGATTTCTGCGCAGCCCAGCGGCAAGCCCAGATGGCCGGAATTGCAGACGTGGACGGCATCCATGGCGAGACCACGGGCTTCATTGGCAGCTTGAGCGAGAAGATTCGTATTCATAAGTCAATCGAAGTCAGGAGGGAAATTTTTACACTTTCCGAACGGGCGCAACCGTAAAAGACCGCTCCAGCTTGGCAAGCAGGCAATGGTGAAAAATCAGTAAATCCGCTCATTGCCAGAATGAGGCGTGCGATTCGCGCTCGCCTTTAACCATTCCATTGCCAGTGCATGACGACTTCCAAATCGGGATGCAGGCTTTGATGCACCGGGCAGCCAACCGCCGCATTTTCTAACAATGCCCGCTCAGGGTGTTCCGCGGAAAGTGGCATCGATAGATCAAGCTCAATGCTCTTGATCCGCCGCGGTGGTTCGCTGGACATGATTTTTCTAGCAGAAATCTTCATCCCATCTAACACAATTCCTTTGCGCTGGCCGATGATGCCGATCACCGTGGCCATGCACGCAGCGAGTGCGGTGGCCACCAGATCGGTTGGCGAAAATGACTGGCCGAGGCCATGATTGTCCACTGGCGCATCCGTTTCCAAAATCGCGCCGGATGGCCCGTGCACGGCTTGGCAGTGCAGCTTGCCTTGATAGGATAAATCGATGTGAACCATAGGCGAGGTTAGCCGATCACTTTCACCGCATCAAGGAGATCGTGAAATCACGACACGAAAGCCATAGATCCAATCATGATAGTCTTGCGGAATCGCATTGCGGGAGCCGAGAAATAATTTGTCTAACTGATAGGTATTCCAACCGCCCCCGCGCAGCACGCCAAGTTTGCGGCTGCTACCGATGCGCGAGTAATCGTCCGAAACCCATTCTTGGACGTTGCCACTCAGATCATAGATGCCGAGCGAATTGGGCGCATAAGATCCGACCGGTGCGGCGTAGGAAAAGCCATCATCATAGCCAGTGAGAATTTCCGCTTCAGAAACGTAAGGCGTGCGCAAACGTGAGATGTCTGAAAAATTTCCAACGGCACGGCCGACTGGCCAACTCGCACCCCAGAGGAAAATTTTTTGTTTTTGGGCATCGCGCCAGCCCGGGCTATTTCCCGATTCTTCTGTTAGGCCGACCATCATGCTCCATTCCAAATCCGTTGGCAGACGGTATTGTTGGTTAAAACTCAAGCGGCCATCATGCCGCTCGCGCTTGGTGAGCCATTCACAAAAGGCCTCCGCATCGTTGCGGGTGACGTGAACGATTGGGAAATCCGGCTTTTGTGGATAGTCCGGCGTGCGTGGTTCAGGCCATTTGGACTCCCTAACAAATTCCATGTAGTCGCTCACGCGAGTTTCCCAAATGCATGCCATCAGTTCTGGTCCAAGCGGGACAAACTGCATATCCAAGTGGTTTTTCCACGGCTTGCCAAAGACCAACCCATCGCTTTTGACGAGGGAAAAATGCTCGCTGGCGGCCTCTCCCGCGCCGAGCATGCGAGTGCGAGAGGTAGTGACGTAGCCTTCGAGCGATGCTTGCAAGTGGATGGTGCCGGGTTTGATTTTTGAAATCACGAGCGGCTCAGTGGTCGTTCCTGAGAGTTGCTGATTTGCCCAAATCGATGCGCCGGGTGGCTCGCTCGTCACCGTGAGATTGGCAAAAATGATCGGGCTGATGAGAATCGACATCGGATGCAGCCCGTTGCGCCGCGCGCGCTCGCTGAGCAACGGGTGATCAAAATCCACTTGGGGCACGCAGGTCACATCGTAATTTTCTGTTAGATGGCCGCCTTCAATCGAGCGCGCTCGCAACCACTCGGCATAGCGAGTCCCATCGTCCGCCGATAGCAGAGCGATGCGCCGTGCTTGGCCATTTTCAGAAATTTCGATGAATTCCCCGCTGCTTCTGTTAGACTCCTGCGTTTTGACGTAGGCCTGCCAGCGTTCATAGGCGAGGAAGTTGGAGCTTCGATGTGTGTTGCCAACGGGCTGATAGAAAGTGCCATCGACATCTTGCCACGGCTCGCCTGCATACGGCGGCGCGAAGATGTCTAACTTCCCGATCAATACCAACGGCTCAGAGGCCGCGCTGCGCGGGATCGTGCCCGCGAGCACCAAGTCCCGATAGCCTGCCTTGCGCAATGTGAATTGATAACTCGAGCCGATTTTTTTTTGAAATACTGTGGTTGCCGTAATTCCGAGCGCCTTGCCCTGCTCATCGGTGACCTGCGCGCCTTCTGGCAAGCTTGTCACGCGGACCAATCCCATCTCTATTTTTTGCGCTGAATTTACTGTTAGATTCGCAAGCGAGCTCCATCGTGAAATGAGCACTCCAATCCCTAACAAAAAAATCATCACCGCCGCCCATGCTAGCAGGCGTGAGGAATGCCCGCGCCTGCGCAGGTTTCCTTTTTGCAAAGCACGCAAGCGGGTAGCCAGCTTCATCGCATCGGTGATGCTGCGTTTTTTAAGCCGCGGCTCGCAGGCATCGCAGATCAAATCATTGAGGGCGAGCCATTCCTTGCGTTCCGCTTTGCTCGGCATTTCTTTGGGCAAGGCGGGAAATTCGAGACGGTCCCGCCCGGTGGCAATTTCATACAGCACTTTGCCCAACGCATAAACATCCGAGGATGCCATGCCAGGGCCTTCCAGCGGCACAAATCCTTCCGTGCCAACGAAGGTGCGTTGGCCGCGAGGTGCAACCAAACCGATGTCCGCGAGCTTGGCTTGGCCGTTGATGAAAATCACATTGCACGGCTTCACATCGCGGTGGACGAGGCCGTGCTGATGAAGATGGTGCAGCGCATCTGCTAGACGGATGCCGACTTCGATGCACGTTTTCGTCGGCCAACAATGACCGGGCGCATGATCCGCGCGGAGTGTGCGCGGTTGGTAATCGATCGGGTTGATCGCTTGCCCTTGGGTGAGATCATCGCCGAGCTCCATCACATAGTAGTAAAATGATTGCGAATCCGGACTTCTGCCGACGTGCAGGATATGAACCAACGCCGGATGATCGCGAGAAAGCGGTTCAAATTGCAAAATCCCCTCGAACTCGCGCTCAAATGATTTCTCGTCCTCAAAGTCCTCGCGCCAGACCACTTTCACCGCGCGCAACGCACCGGTCACCGCCTTGGCCAGCCAGACTTGGCCATAAGCACCCCCGCCAATCAAACGCAAGACAACGTGATCTGGGATTTCTGGGCAAGGTCTTGTGTGCTTAGGCATCATCATCACTATCCAATCGTGCCAGCTCGCGTTTTAACACGGCACCCACTCGATGCTTGGCAAGATACACTTGGGCCATGCTCACGCCTAGCTCAGATTGCACGCGTTTGACCTCCCATTCCTTGAGCACATAGCACTCGAAAATTTGATACTGCTTGGGTGACACTTGCGCTTTCACGCAGGCCAGCGCCGCATCTGCTAGATTTTTTTTCCATTCGCTGTCCCAAATGCGCGATAGCACATCGCCGTGCGGGTCTTCCACGCGATCGATCACGGCCGTTTGGCGATCATCATCCCACGCGGCATCGGCCATGGCGGTGTCTTTGCTGCGCTTGCGAAATTGGTCATTGATGCGCCAACGCGTCATCTGCATCAGCCATGCTTTGAATGAACCTTGCGCCGGATCATACAGCTTTTTCTGACTTTGCTTGGCGATGGATAAAATCGTTTCCTGCACACAATCGAACGCCTCTTCCGAGCGCAATCCAGCTTTGATCGCCACCGAGTAAATCAGCCGCCAATAGGTTTGGTAAAATTCATCCCAAGTGCGCTGATCTTGCCAATTTTCCAAACGGGCAATCAGGCTTTTGCGCGTTTTTGCGCATGCTTGGCGCAGCATTTTTTCGCGGCCTTCATCCTCCTGCTCAGATTCGATCATGATCAGACATATAACCGATGCTGGAGCCGATGTCTTTCACCGATTCGTGGCTAAGTGACTGCCTACGCAGCTCATTCTTCTTCAAATTTCCGCGCGATCAAATCGCCCAATGCCACGATCGCAGCTTCTGCGTCGGCACCATCTGCCGTGACCGTGATGACGGAGCCATTGCCGGCCGCCAACATCATCAGCCCCATGATGCTTTTCCCATCCACTTCTTCGCCATCCTTCTCGACAAAAATATCGCACTTGAAGCGGTTCGCGGTCTTCACAAACTGAGCAGCAGGCCGAGCGTGAATCCCAAGCTTATTGAGGATGGTGAAATCTTTTTTTAACATATCAGGTGGCCTGCGCCGCGCTCATCATAGAAAGGAAAATCCTGCCTCCAAGGCAAAAATTTACTCACTGATTGCGAGATCAGAGTTTGGTTTTGATGAGAGCTTCAAGTTTGCGAATGTCGGCAGAAAATGCGCGGATGCCTTGCGCAGTTTTTTCAGTGGCCATCGCGTCCTCATTGTGGGCAAAGCGAAAGCGATTTTCATCTAACAAAAATTTTTCCAGCTCCAAGCCATGCGCGGACTCGGCACTCAAGTGGCGCTCCACGGGTTTCGACGATGCTTGCAACTCGCCTAACAGCATCGGGCTAATCGTCAACAAATCACAACCACCCAACGCGAAAATTTGGCCGACGTTGCGGAACGAGGCCCCCATCACTTCGGTTGGGTAGCCGAATTTTTTGTAATACTGATAGATTCGCCGCACGGAAATCACCCCCGGATCATCCGCGCCCTCATAGTCGCGCTTTTCCGTGGCCTTATACCAATCGTAAATCCGCCCGACGAAGGGTGAAATCAGCGTCACGCCCGCCTCGGCGCAGGCCACGGCTTGGGCAAACGAAAACAGCAAGGTCAAATTGCAATGAATGCCTTCCAATTCTAACTCCTTAGCCGCTTGAATGCCTTCCCACGTCGCGGCGATTTTGATCAAAACACGCTCTCTGGGAATGCCTTCTGCCGCGTAGGCCGCAATCAATTGCCGCGCTTTGGCCAGCGTGCCTTCTCGATCAAACGATAGCCGCGCATCGACTTCTGTGGAAACGCGGCCAGGCACGATCTTTAAAATTTCCAGCCCAAACAAAATGAGAATCCGGTCCATCACCGCATCCATCAGCGCTTGCCCACTCAGTCCGCTCGCCTTGCCATCCGCAAGCGCCCGATCTAACAATTCTTGATACTCCGGCTTGCTGCTCGCTTGAAGAATGAGAGACGGATTCGTCGTCGCATCTTGTGGCTGATAGATTTTCATCGATTCAAAATCGCCCGTATCGGCCACGACTTTGGTCATTTGCTTGAGCTGATCTAATGAATTCATATACCGCAACATGGCCCGATTCTTTGTCGAGAAAAAGGGTAAAGCCGAAATTTTTTCAAGCCATCACGAATTCCATTTGATTCGACGACGCAGTGCATAAAAAATGCTGAAGCCCGCCACAGCTCCCACCATATTGGCCAGCCAATCATAAAGATCATTGCCACTGCGGCCACTGACAAACGATTGATGATATTCATCGATTGCACCGCAGATGGCCAACAAACCAAGCACACTGCCTGCAATCCATTTCCATGATGCCTGCCGGTGATTGAGCTGATAGATAAAACCTGTTAGAAAAATCGAGCCCACCGTAAAATACAGGAAATGATAAATTTTATCAGCAAACGTCAAAGGAAGCTCAGGACTTGGAGGATGAGGCATGCTAGAAAAAAACCATAAAGCGCAAAACCACAGCAGCCACATCGCCAACCAAAAACTCGGTGACCTCAACCAATGGCGCATGGCTTACAACTTACGCAACTCATCTTCTAACCGCTCTGCCAACCACTGCTTCATCATCGATTGATAGTTGAGAAAACGTGAACGCGCGATCCGCTTGATTCTCGAAAGCATGCGCGGGTCAAACCGCAACGTAATCGTCGTCGATTCGCGCGAGTCCGCCTCATGCACCGAGCTGGCCATTAAGCGCGGATCAAGCTCGTGGGTCTCCCAAAAACGCGCTTCTGCAGCTTCGTCATCAAAGTCGGGAATGTCAGACCAGCGGTTAATGATTTCCATCGTTCAGAAAGTAAAATGCTTAGCGATATTCCGCGTATTTGCGATCGTAAAATTTTTGTTCGGTTACAGACATCTCGCGCGCAGCGACCACTCGCGTGGTTTTCCCATCAGTCCAGAAGGAAAAAAATAAATAACGATCAGCGATCGTTCGCCCCAATGAATAGTAACGAGTTGCGCCATCCCCGCGCTCGTTGTCGGGCAAAAAGCGCACGGAAAATGGATCCTCAAAAGCCTCTTCCAGCTCACGGGGTTTGATGTTGCGAAGATCGAATTGAACGTCGAGAAGGTCGAGCTCCATGGCGCGAGTGTGCAGGCCATGAAAACAAAGTGCAACAAAGACTTTTGATCATCGTTCTCAGCTAGGCTCATCGCCGAAGCCCGCGCCCTTCAGATCTGTCACTACGCTCCATTTTTATTCTTGAAGCTCATCCGCTTCCAGTCCTCATCGAGTTCATCCTCACCCAGCTCGACCGCGCCGACCTACCACACGCCACCTTCACCGAGCAACCCTCAACCTCATCGCCCGCAGCTCCGAAGGCACCCTGCGCGCCGTGAGAAACCTCTGCATCGGCGCACTCATCGAAGCCGTGCGCGACCAAACCAAAACCGTCGACCTCCGCCAAGTCAACGCCGTCCTCCTCCAGCCCCACTGGCGTCACAACCAAACCGCGGAACCCAATGGAAATAAAAAACGATCAGATCGTGGTAATCTGTTAGAACAATGCGCCAGCATTTTAGACGAAGCCCGCAGGGTCAAGAAAAAGAAATGAAATTTTTCATTTCTGAATCAAAACGATACACTCGCATATTGGCAACGGCACACGATGTCAAATAAGTGCGCAACAATTTACATATTAGCTATTTCCTCAAGTGTATAAACATCCATAGGGAGTTGCTCTGAATTGTCCGAATCGAAGATAAACTCTTCCCATAATAACTCACTACAATCGCCAGGGATCTCATATATTGGAACTAAATTTGTTACCCCGAGAAAGAGCATGCCATTGTCAAAAGCCTCTTTTGACACTCGTTCTTCTCTTTTCGCTTGACCAGATAACTTTTTATATGCGGTCCTCAAATTAAACGCCTTAATCAAATAACTATTATTCCAATATTTAGTTGAATTATCATCGCGAAATAAAGCTGAGCCAAACCACCAACCAACTGGACTTTGATAATCGTTCATAAATTTTACCACAAGAGCCCATTTACTCCGCCCCAGAATCCACCATCTTGATAGCCTGAATATGCTCCTTCAGCTGCCAAGCCCCAGCCAATAACGGGAATTTTCTTTACTCCAAACTTTCCCGCTTTCTTCAGAAACCTTTTGGTATTTTTCCCCCAACCAGTTTTCCGCTTCCCATGATTTTTCTCCCATTTTTTCATGGCTGCGTCAGCGTCATGCTTGTTTTTAGCGTTTTTATCTGCTGCTTCTCTTGCTTTACATTCATCGGTTATTCCTTCAATATAACTAGGAGGGTCATCCAGTCCTAGAATGTCCCACCTATTAAACCCATCATTCCCCACAAATCCATACAGGTTCCCCCCTCCCTCTTCCCCAATCGGATCTCTGCTTGGCCAGCGGCCGGTGGTGGGATCGTAGTAGCGGTAGCCGTAGTAGTAGAGGCCGGTCGGTTGATCGAGCGGTTTGGTGCTGAAGCGGTGGGCGAATTGGTTGGTGGTGTCTGTGTTCACCACGGTGTTGCCGAAGGGATCATACTCGAAGTGGGCGGCGATGCTGCCGGTGCTGGTGAGGTATTGGGTGATGTTGCCATTGCCATCGTAGCAGGGGTAGTGGATGACTGCTGGGGCGCCGTTGGTGGTTCTTTGCGAGAGCAGCCCGCCGACTCCTCCCGCCGTCGCCGAGGCTTTGACGGGCAAGCCTGCGCCCTGCATGGTGCCGGAAAGGTCCATGCCCCAGAGGTAGGAAGTATGAAGGCTGAATGATGAATTATGAAATTGATATTCGGTGATGCAGTTCCAAGCGTCGTAGATGAAGAGGGTT
>RDZR01000086.1 GCA_004294095.1 Verrucomicrobiota bacterium | reverse complement strand
TGGCTTTGAGCACTTTGCCGCCACTGATCCGGTTGTCCGGACACAGACCCATCCATGAGGCGAATCGCTCCGGGGTCGGAAAGGCTGCCAGCAGTTGTTAGCGGGACGATGGATGTGCAAAGAGAGCTGTGGGGCATAAATTTTTTCAAATCTAACAGCTTTCAGAGCAAGGATTAAATGCGCCTGGAGCGATATATCTCGCGGTTGACCACCTCCGGGCGCGTAATTTCATCTGGAGAATCGAGGTCCGCCAGCGACCTGATGGGTGGCTTCAAAGCGAAGCAGGAAGCACTTTTTTCGTCTTAATTGGACACCGTTGCTGATCAAAAAAACACCTCACCCGCTAAGTGTCAAAAAGTATCGCTTCTGGCATTAGATTGATACATGCCGAGTATTGATTTTTGAAGCGGAGAGAAGCAATCCACTGTTCGGTCACCTTCCAGTTCACGGCAGTTCTTCAAGATCCTGGAGATCTTTTGGCCGTCCGCTAGCGAGCTTGTTGATTTTCAAATCCTCAAGGGAAATGATGGGCACCACGATTCGCCCGATTTTCACCAAGTCGCGTCGGTCATAACAGCTGCTAAATTGAATGCCTGGGATGCTGGTGAATAACTCCAGCCTCATCGGCTCGAATCCCATCCGGATGATCTTTTTCCCTTCAGTGATTAATTCAGGCGAAATCACATTCGGAGGGAAACCAAATTCCTGCAGAACGGCGATGACGCGTCTGGCATTTTCGAGGGAATCATCGATCCACAGATCCAGATCGCCGGTGTAACGGGGGCGGGAATGATAGATCACTGCGTAACCGCCGATGACCATGAAGCGGACTTTATTCCGCAGGCACAACTTCAAGAAATCGCTGAAGTCGGCCGCCAACTTGATCTTTGCCATAAAAAGGTTCGCGGAGTTTTTCGAGGGCGCTCAGCCGTTCGGCGGGTGTCGCGGCACGCCAGTAAGCGCGGGTTTCTGCCTCCGCTTCGGCGAAGCTATCCGCGACGACGATCTTCCACCCTGCACCGCGGCGGGCGGCGCGGACCTGAGAAGCAGTGAGAGCGGGGGCTGACTTTGCGTCCGACACTTCGGGAGGGTTTCATATTTGCCGGGATGAGTCAACGGAGTCTTGGGGGAATCTTGGGGTAGCCTAAATAGAGATGGATCCATGAATGATGAATGCCGAGTGTTGATTTTTTGTTAGTTAAAGTGAAAGGAAAGCGTCCGCCATTCAACCACTTAAAAATCAAAAGTCAGCAATCATCAATCGGCAATTCTTCTTTGGCCACATGGGTGCTGCCAACTCTGTCTCTACATCCCTCAAATACCAATCAGCAATCTTTTCAAAAAGCATGGCTTTTCTTATATTTTGGAAATCCTGAAAAGCCAGCGCCGCAACGAAGTGAGCGTAGGCGGAGCCCGATCCACGATCACTGACAGACCCGTGCCTAGGCAGCGCCGTATGGAGACGGTGCTGGAGCGCAATTACGACCAAAAGGCGAATCGCAAGCGAGTGGCGCGGCTGCGGTGCGAGATGGTTGTGAGCCGCGCACTAGCATTCCCGACGACGGATGCGGTTAAAATTGCTACTTGCCGCGTCACCAAGCCATCGAGTGGACGAATTTCAGGGCCCAACAAACATATGCCCGCAGATTCTGAACCTGTGGGCATATGATCTATTGAATTTGTGAGATGAGCGAACTTAGGAAGAGCCAAGCCACTCAGCCACGAGTTAGCGGCGCCTACGCGCAAGCAACCCCACTGCGGAGAGTAATGCTGTCAGACTGAGGGATGGCTCAGGGATCTCCTCAATGCTCATCGAATCCAAAAACAATTGTGAGGGCCCGCCACTCATGATCAGCACGAAATTCAGAGCTTCCGTAGCATTTGCTGCCGCAAAGTCCATGGACACTTGGCGAAATGGTGTATTCTTGTGTGTAAGGCCGACTGGAATAGAGGCAGAATCTGCATTTGTTTTATCCACGGAATCCGCGTAGCCATTGAAAAGTGCAGTGAATCCATTGACGCTCACTTGAACTTCAGCCGCGGCATTAGGAAATGCACCATCATGTTCCCCTCCATAGTAAAAAGACAGCCGGTAGGAATTTCCAGGAATTAGACCGGTGATGCTGCCCTGCAAGTCTGACGTAATCGTTTCGGTTACAGCGTTGCCAAAAACGGAAAACAAACGATCATTGATGCTATTGGTCGTCTTATAAAAAGAATCCTCTCTTAGGCCAGCGATTGGGTATCGAAAGACGCCAGGATTTGTAGGATCATCGTAAAGCCTTCTCGTAAGCAGCCATCCTGTCATCGAAGGGGGAGAAATGAATGCTTCATGATTCCAATAGACGTTGCCATCGGCATCAAACGAGCCATTGGTGACTGTGGCACCGTGGCTAACGGGCACCAGTGAAAGAGAAAATATAAAAAATGGAATAAATGTGTTTGTTTTCATGGAGTAAGGGTGGTAAGCGATGTGCAATTTTTTTTATTGTAATTTTCAGTTCGTTTTTCAACAAAAAAAATAAAAAAAACATGAAAATCAATAATTTCAATCAAGTTAGGCCATGAAAAATTTTCACTGATTTACGAAAAGCCATGGTTCTGCGAAGAATTTGGTGAGTTACATTATGAATATGTAATTATGAGGTGCGCTAACCGAGTGGCGAACTCACCCCAGCCCACCACCGATAAAATCCACCTAACCGTTTGAATATGTTTTCAAGAAACACCCCTAATAATGCTAGGCCATAGCAGCAAGTCCGCCGTCCAAGTCGCCCCCCCACGAACTCGGGGCTACCCTGTGGCTAGTCTGCGCGATTGGAAACGCATTGATGACAACCCACTCGAAGGCTGTATCAACCCCGACAAGCTCAAAATCTAAAACGCACGCCTCCGCAACAAACTCGATTTTGCCGCTGAGCAGAGCGACATCTTTAATAAAAAATCGCTGCCATCTTGGAACGATGAATCACAAGGCAAATCTTCGGGCAATCACTCTTTTGAGACACAAAAACCAATTCGTCCTCATGTTCCGCAATCTTTTTCAAGGCACCCCAAGCGGAGATTTCACCACGCCCACAACCCCGCACTCACTGCGCTCTACAAACCTGCCGAAATCAGGAGAATGCAAGGAAACGTGGGCTAAAAAGCGATGGACATCGATACACTCCCCACTAAACTGCCAATTCATCCTTGGATATTAGAAAACTCACATGGAATTTTCAACGTTGTTTCAGAATCCATATGCACTTGAAATCTTTAAGCTTTTGAATGGCTTATTGGTGGTTGCGATCATTTTTATTCCTATCGAACGGCTTTTCTACATCAGGAAACAGCACATTTTCCGTAAGGGCTTTATCCAAGACGTGGGATTTTATTTTGTTACTTGGATTACCGTGACCTTTATTTTGGTGGTGCCTATCGCAATGACAATTAGGTTCCTTGGCTACTTCCCTCTCGAGCCACTCCATCTCTGGGTTGGAGCACTACCGCTATGGATAAAAGTTGTGATGGTGCTGATTGTTGGTGATGTTGCCTATTACTGGGTGCATCGATTGATGCACACCATACCGTTTTTATGGCATTTCCATGCTATTCATCACGCAGCGGAGGAAATGGATTGGCTAGTTAACGTGCGGATTCATCCCGTCGAAATTGTCCTGACTCGCACAGGTCAATTCGCACCGGCTTTCGCGCTCGGATTGATCGGGCCGCACTCGCCGAATTCAACGGGTCTTGTGCTGATTATTCCTCTCGTATCCGCTATTTGGGGCTACTTCATCCATGCGAATATTCGCTTTAGATTCGGATTTATTGAAGCACTACTAGCGAGTCCGGCATTTCACCATTGGCACCATAACAACGATGGAAAAGAATATATAAACAAGAATTACGCAGCGTTATTTCCATTTCTTGATAGGCTCTTTGGCAGCCTTTATCTGCCAAAACGAAATCCAAAAATCTATGGAGTTCCCGAGCAGGTTCCGAAAGATCTCGCGGGAAGGATGATATATCCATTTCAAAAAATCTGGGAGAAGTATATTCTGCGCAGATAAATTGATTTTTGAACCGGCGAATGCTAGCCGTCTCAATTTCACAGCTCGTGGTTTTGGGGAGCGAGAAAGACACTCGCCATGGCACAGAAATCGCTCATGATGCCTTAAAATCACAAAACCTATCATGCATTTGTTGATCCAACATGGAGAAATCGTCACCGCGACAGCCACCGAGATGGCTGATGTGCTGTGCTGCGATGGCAAGATCATCGCCATCGGCCCGAACCTTACCGCACCTGCGGATGCGCAGATCATCGATGCGCGCGGCCACCTTATTTTCCCGGGATTCATCGATCCGCATGTGCACATTTATTTGCCGTTCATGGGGACTTTTGCGGCGGACAATTACGCCTCGGCAAGCCGCGCGGCATTGATGGGAGGCACCACCACGTTGATCGAAATGTGCTGCCCATCGCGGGCAGATGATCCGCGGGAAGCGATCGCTCTTTGGAAAAGCAAAGCTGCGGGAATTTCCTCCTGCGATTATACCTTCCACATGGGAATGACGCGTTTTGACGAGTCTTCTGCCGAGTTGATGAAGCACATCATCGAAGAGGAAAAAGTGATTTCGTTCAAAGTTTTTCTCGCTTACAAAGGCGCCTTTGGCATCGACGACACAGAACTCTATCAGACGCTCGCCACCGCCGCTTCGTTGGGCGCGGTGGTCACGGTGCATTGCGAAAATGCGGAACTCGTTTCTCAACTCCAACGGCAATTAGTGGCCGAGGGGAAAATCGGGCCCGAGTGGCACGAGCCGTCGCGCCCAATGGCCGTGGAGGCGGAAGGCTGCCATCACCTCGTGACCTTCGCTGAAATGACCGGCGCGGAAGTCTATGTGGTCCATACAAGTTGCCAAGCGGCCGTGGATATTCTGCAAAGCGCGCGCGCCAAAGGCGTCAATGTGCATATCGAGACCGTCGCACCTTACCTTACGTTAGATTCGAGTTATGCGGAATTGTTAGATTTCGAGGGTGCGAAATATGTGATGAGCCCGCCGCTGCGCGAACGTGCGCAACAAGACTTTCTCTGGAGCGCACTGGCAGATGGCCGCATCGATGTGGTGGCCACGGATCACGCGCCATTTGATTTTTCCTCGCAAAAATGCATGGGCCATCCCGATCCGGCGCGCTGCCTCGATGCTCATGGCAAGCCGACCGGGAACTCGGGAAATTTCACGCTAATTCCTAACGGCATTCCCAGCGTCGAAGAACGGGTGAAATTGCTTTATACCCATGGCGTCTGCACCGGGCGCATCGATTTGCAAACGTTCGTGCGCTGCGCGAGCACACGTGCCGCAGAAATTTTCGGACTTTACCCGCGCAAGGGCACCATCGCCATCGGCAGCGATGCCGATCTCGTCGTTTGGAATCCAGAATGGTCCGGCACGATTTCCGCTGAGACTCACGCGATGAATGTCGATTATTCGGCATTTGAAGGATGGCCAATCAAAGGACGAGCCGAGTGGGTCACGGTGCGCGGAAAAATCATGGTGCAGAACGCCCAATGGACCGGTGATCAAGGTCATGGCCAATTTCTTGAGCGCACGATCTCACGCAAAGACGATTGCTGACCATGGATCCTTCTCTCACCAATGCAGATCTCGCGCCGGTGCCAATGGCCAAGCGCACGTGGTCAACTTGGAATATCGCTGCACTATGGATCGGCATGGCGGTCTGCATCCCGACTTACACGATGGCAAGCAGCCTGATCAGTGGCGGCATGTCATGGTGGCAAGCGCTAATCGTCGTTCTGTTAGGAAATATCATTGTGCTCATTCCGATGACGCTCAACGCGCATCCTGGAACTGCCTACGGCATTCCATTTCCTGTTTTATTGCGCGCGAGCTTTGGCACCCGTGGCTCAAATGTCGCGGCACTGCTCAGAGGTGTGGTCGCCTGCGGATGGTTCGGCATTCAAACGTGGATTGGTGGCGCGGCGATTTATGGGACGCTGGCGATGCTATTCTCATGGGATCTGGAAAAAGCCTCGATGCTGCCGGTGCTCGGAATCAGCCTAGCCCAATTTGCGAGCTTCATGGCCTTTTGGCTGCTCAATTGCATCTTCATTTGGAAAGGCATGGAATCGATTAAATGGTTAGAAGTTTTTAGTGCTCCGTTCCTTCTAATCGTTGGGGTTTTGTTAATGGCATGGGCCGTCAATCGCGCCAATGGCTTCGGCCCGCTTTTTGCGCAGCCATCAACCTTCAAAACCAGTGCCGATTTTTGGTTAGCCTTCGCTGGTGGAGTGACGGCCATGGTCGGCTTCTGGTCCACGCTATCACTCAACATTCCAGATTTTTCCCGCTACGCAAAAAATCAAAGGTCGCAGATCATTGGGCAAGCGATCGGCCTACCACCGACGATGGCATTTTACTCATTCATCGGCATCGTCGTCACCAGTGCCACCGTGATCATTTTTGGCGAAGCGATTTGGGATCCTGTTGAAGTGATCAACCGCATTGGCAGCCCGGTGCTTTCTTGCGTCGCACTCATCGCGCTCGCGGTGGCCACACTATCGACCAACATCGCCGCCAATGTCGTCTCGCCCGCGAATGATTTTTCGAACTTATTTCCCAAGCACATCAGCTTCCGCATCGGCGGCATGATCACCGCGGTGATTGGCATTTTGATCATGCCTTGGAAATTGTTAGAAAGCCCAGATGGTTACATCTTCACTTGGTTGATTGGCTACAGCGCGCTGTTAGGCCCGATTGCGGGAATCATGATTGCTGATTATTTCGTGCTTCGCAAAAAGCATTTGGAGGTGGATGAACTTTACCGCGTGAAGGGAATTTACACCTATCACGGCGGCTTCAGCATTGCGGCTTTGCTGGCATTTGTTTGTGCAGTCGCTCCGAATTTGCCGGGATTTCTGGCACAAATAGATGTGTTAGAATCAATCCCCACTTGGCTAAAATGGATTTATGCGCAAGCGTGGTTCGTCGGCTTCGCATTGGGATTTTTGCTTTACCTCGTATTTCGTAAAATCTCTCCAGTTGCGATCCGTCGCTCTTTCTAACAACTACTATGGCCACTCTACCTCCATACGATTACCAGCCGCTTGCCTACGATGGACCATCGCCGGATGAGGTCTTGGCACTGCGCAAAGAATTTCTCAATCCGGCGATTTTTCATTATTACAAAAAGCCGATCATGATCGTTGAGGGAAAAGGCCAATACCTTTTCGACGAAACGGGCAGGCGCTACCTCGATGGTTTTGGGGGAATTGTGACGGTGAGCATCGGCCATTGTCATCCGGAGGTGCTGGCGGCCATTGATCGCCAAAACCGCACGATCCAGCACACCACTTCGATCTATCTGCACCCCGAAATCGCACTTTATGGCCAAGAACTCGCGGCAAAAATGCCAGGCGATTTGAGCGTCTGTTATTTCGTCAACTCCGGATCCGAAGCCAACGACTTGGCCTTGCTCATGGCTCGCGCCTACACCGGAAATTACGATGTCATCGCGCTGCGCAACGCCTACCATGGCGGCAGTGCTGGGACGATGGGACTCACCTCTCACCACACGTGGAAATTCAATGTGCCCCACAGCTTCGGCGTGCAACACGCGCGCATGCCATGTGTCTATCGCGGCCAATTTTCTACGGATGATCCGGATGCTGGGAAAAAATACGCGGCGGACGTTGCCGAGACTGTGCAATTTGCCACATCGGGAAAAATTGCGGCCTTCATTGCGGAGTCAATTCAAGGAGTCGGTGGCTCGATCGTTTTTCCGCCGGGATATTTGCAACACGCCTATGCGCACGCTCGCGCCGCGGGTGGCTTGTGCATCGCGGACGAAGTGCAGGCTGGGTTTGGCCGCACCGGAACGCACTATTGGGGATTTGAAACGCAAGGAGTCATTCCAGACATCGTGACCATGGCCAAAGGCATCGGCAATGGCTGCCCACTCGCCGCCGTCGTCACCACTCCGGAAATCGCCAAAGCACTCGCCAGCCGCATCCACTTCAACACCTTTGGCGGCAATCCCGTGAGCTGCGCCCAAGGCCGCGCCGTGCTGCGTGTGATCGAGGCGGAGCAACTCCAGCAAAATTCATGGATCATCGGCGGCATGCTCCAGCAAGGCCTCACCCGATTGATGGAAAAACACAGCATCATCGGCCAAGTGCGTGGCATGGGCTTAATGATTGGCGTGGAAATGGTGTTAGATCGCGGCACCAAAGAACCTGCTCGCGATGCCTGCGCATTTGTCTTCGAGCGCTGCAAAGAGCTTGGCCTATTGATCGGCAAAGGCGGGCTATGGGGCAACACGCTGCGCATCAAGCCACCGATGTGCCTGACTCAGGCCGATGCCGAGTTCATGCTCGAGGTGCTCGATCAAGCGCTATCAGAAATCTAACAGCCAAGGAGTTGGTTGATTTGAAAAATGTTTGAATGCATCTAACAGATCATTCCACTCCTGCTTGCAAACGCAGGCTGGCGATCATCGGCGGCGGCCCAAGCGGGCTGCGCGCAGCAGAAGTCGCCGCGAGTGAGGGCATGGATGTCGCCCTCTTCGAGCGCATGCCATCGGTGGGGCGGAAATTCCTCGTTGCTGGCAAAGGCGGGCTCAATCTCACCCACTCAGAGCTGTTAGAAACATTCGCCACCCGCTACTCCGGCGAGGATCAAGCACCGGATTTCTGGCCGCGTGCCTTGGAAAATTTCAGCCCGCAGATGATGCGAGCGTGGGCGGATTCTTTGGGAGTGGAAACGTTTCGCGCGAGCAACGGGCGCATCTATCCCACTGCGCTCAAAGCAGCTCCATTGCTCCGCCGCTGGGTCTCTCGCCTCAAGGAAAACGGAGTCCAATTTCATCTCAATCACCGCTGCTGCGGGCTCGAACAGGACGAGCACGGATTTCTAATCCATTTTGAAAATGGCACCACCCATGCCTGCGATGTGGTGATCATGGCCATGGGCGGCGCATCGTGGCCGCGCACCGGATCCGATGGATCATGGATGACATTTCTCACCGCGTTAGGCATTCCATGCAGCCCGCTTCTCGCCTCCAACTGCGGTTGGGGCCACGCGTGGCCAGAAGCAATCGTCGCGGAAATTGAAGGCAAGCCATTGAAAAATCTGTTAGTCACCGCAGATGGAAAATCGGTGCACGGCGAGTTATTGATCACGCGCTACGGCTTGGAAGGTGGCGCGATCTATCAGTTAGGCTCAGCCTTGCGCAAGATGGCCAAACCAGAAATCACCATCGATTTTAAGCCAACGTATTCAGAGGCGGAATTGATTCGGAAAATGGAATCCGCGCGCGGTGATTTGCTCGATGCCGCAATCGAAAGATGGCGCTTGAGTCCCGCGGCGGCGGCCATTTTGCGGCGAGATTCATGGCCAAATGCGGCGGCATTAGCGAGTGGAGTTAAGCACGCTATTTTTCGCCTGACCCAACCGCAACCGATTGCAGAAGCAATTTCGAGTGCTGGCGGCGTGGCGTGGAAAGGACTTGATGAATCATTGATGGCGCGAGAAACGCCCGGGCTTTTTTTTGCCGGAGAAATGTTAGATTGGGATGCGCCGACTGGCGGCTACTTACTGCAAGGCTGCTTCGCCACCGGCACGCTCGCCGCGCAGGCTGCCGCTCAATTTGGGGTGGCGCCCGCGAAGGAATCTCGCTAGGAAGACCGCTCACAACGCATCATTCTCCTCAAACTCATGAGCACCCACGATCTAACCGTCATCAAAGCTGGCACCGGCGTTCTTACCAAAACCGACGACGGCACGCTTGATCGCGCTGCGTTGGTGCACTTGGTGACGGTGATTTCCGAGCTGATGCACGCCGGCCATCGTTGCTTGTTTGTTTCCTCCGGCGCGGTCGGCTCCGGCCTTTCTGCTTTTGGCCTCAATGCCTACCCGCAAGATACAGCGACGCGTCAAGCTTGTGCCGCCGTGGGGCAAGCGCGCTTGATGCAGAGTTATAGTAGTTTATTTTCGAACTTTGATATCAGCATCGCCCAAGTGCTGCTCACCGCCGCAGATCTCGGCACGGCAGAGCGAGCGGGCTACGTTTCTGACACGCTCAATCGGCTGTTAGAAGAGCCGAGCATTTTACCCATCATCAATGAAAATGATTCGGTAGCCGTGGAGGAATTAAAGTTCGGAGACAATGACATGCTCTCCGCACGCGTTGCGAAATTGGCCGGAGCACAACGCCTGATTTTACTGACCAGCGTCGATGGCTTGATCGATCCAAGCACGCAGCAGCGCATCGAAGAAGTGCGCGATATCGAAGCGGCACTGCAGCATGTGCAAAACGAAAAAGGCCGCTTCTCAATGGGTGGCATGGCTTCCAAATTGGAGGCGATCCGCTTTGCCGTCAACGCCGGCATCGAGACTCACATCGCCCACGGTCGGCATCCTGAGCGGCTGCCAGCGATCATCGCGGGCGGCGGCATTTCTACGCGCTTTCCGGCTTAAAAATCTGCGAACAAATCGAGCTGCGGCGGGTTGGGCGATGGAAATTTTTCACCATGGGCCGTATTCTTCGCCTTCGGGCCGAGCACCTTCGCCTCCGGCTTCACCGAGTGCAGTTCGAGGTGCGAGAGGATCGATCTGGCACGATTCAAAACAACTTGTGGCAAGCCCGCGAGCCGCGCCACTTGGATGCCGTAGGACTTATCCGCGGCACCGGGTAAAATCTTGTGCAAGAAGATGATTTCTTCATTCCACTCACGCACCGCGACGTGGAAATTCGCACACGCCGCTTTGATGTTAGAAAGATCCGTTAGCTCGTGATAATGCGTGGCAAATAACGCGCGGCAACGGACTTCATCATGCAAATACTCGGCAACCGCCCACGCGATGGAAAGGCCATCGAAGGTGGCTGTGCCGCGTCCGATTTCATCCAGAATGACGAGCGAGTCCGCCGTCGCGTGATTGAGGATGAGTGCCGTTTCGCTCATTTCCACCATGAAGGTGGATTGCCCGCGCGAGAGGTCATCACTCGCACCGACGCGGCAAAAAATGCGATCTACTATTCCTATAGTTGCTTCTTCTGCTGGCACGAATGCACCGATCTGCGCCATCACGGCGATCAGGGCGATTTGCCGGATGTAGGTTGATTTTCCGGCCATGTTAGGGCCTGTTAGAATTTGCAGCCGCGCAGTCTCATCGGTGAGCATGATGTCATTCGGCACGAAGGGAGCATCCGTGAGCGTTTTTTCCAGCACCGGATGGCGGCCATTTGTGACGAGAAATTCCCGGCTACTATTGAGCACCGGGCGGCAGTGGCGGTTGAGTTGGGCAACTTCTGCGAGAGCGCATATCACATCGATTTGCGCGATGGCCGAGGCCGTTTGTTGGATTTGAACGAGGCGTTGAAGCACGTCTTGGCGCAGGCCTGAGAAAAGTTCCGCTTCGAGTTGTTTCGAGCGTTCTTCGGCACCGAGCACCTTATTTTCCATTTCTTTGAGGCCGGGCGTGATGTAGCGCTCAGCATTTGCCGTCGTTTGCTTGCGAGTGTAATCGTCAGGCACTTTCGCGATGTGCGTATGGGTCACTTCAATGAAGTAGCCAAAGACGTTGTTGTATTTGATTTTCAGAGAATCGATGCCGGTGCGCTTGCGCTCTGCTTCTTGCAAGCTCGCGATCCATTCTTTACCGCCGCGAGCCGCGAGGCGCAGATCATCCAACTCGGCTGAATATCCTTCGCGGAAAATTCCTCCATCGCGGAGATGGGCTGGCGGTTCATCGGATAATGCCCGCTCGATCAATTCTGTGAGATCGCTAAAATTGTGCAGCGGAGAGCACCAATCCCGCGCGCTGACTTGGAGCGATTGCAGATCATCTTGCAGCGCCGGGATTTGCCGCAACGAATAGCCGAGTGCGTGGAGATCGCGCGGATTGCCAGAGCCTTGTGAAAGACGCGAAGTGGTGCGCTCAATATCGCGAATTTGTTTCAGCGAATCACGGCACTTTGCTAACAGATACGGCTCCGCAAGAAATCCGGCAATCGCATCCTGCCGCATCTTCAAAATCGCGAGATCCCGCAGAGGATGCAAAATCCAATCGCGTAGGAGCCGCGCACCCATCGGCGTGGAGGTGCGGTCGAGCACGCCTAACAGACTGTGAGATTTTCCTGCTCGGGAATCGACCAGATCGAGATTCCGCTGTGATGCAGCATCCATTTCCACATAGGCAAAATTTTCACGCACACGCAGCGGCCGCAGGTGGCTACAATTTCTGCGGAGCTGTAGTGTGAGGTAATGCAATATCGCACCAGCCGCGCCGGTGGCCGCGAGCATTTCAGTGCAGCCGAAGCCATCGAGCGTGCGCAGTTTGTAATGATCCTGAAGCGCGAGTGCGGCGTGGTCCGGCAAAAAGGCATAGCCATCGTAAAACAACGCTGCGGGATAGTTTGGAAACGTTTTTTCCTGATGATCCGCCACTAGCATTTCCGCCGGAGCAATGCGCTGCACTTCATCATCTAACAACTGACTATCCGCATATTCGGCCAGTGTGAATTCACCGGTGGTGTGATCCACACAGGCGAGACCGAAACGTTTTCCATGCTGATAGATGGCTGCTAGAAAATTCGGGCGATGATCATCTAACAACGCAAAGTCATCAATCGATCCGGGTGTTAGAATGCGCGAGATTTCCCGCTCGACGAGTTTCCCCGCCACTGGCGCGGACGTTTGCTCGGCGATGGCGACGCGTTTATTTGCTTGCAGCAAGCGAGCGATATACGTCTGCGCGGCATGGAATGGCACGCCGCACATCGGGACTTCGCCGCGTTTGGTAAGAGCGACGTTGAGGATGGGCGCCGCCGTTTTTGCATCCTCAAAAAACATTTCATAAAAATCGCCCAGCCGGTAAAAAAGAATGATGTCCGCAGGCAGTGATTTCCGCATGGCGTGGTATTGGGCCATCATCGGAGTCAGGGTGGGGCTGGACATGGGCTGAGGCTGAAGAATTTGGTGAAATCAATCAAGAAGCATGGAGCCAAAAGGATTTTCCAAGTTGGCAATGGCGGGCGATTCATGTTCACCTGCCGCGGTGCCAGCCGTCACGAATATTTCCACTTACTGTTTTGCGGAGCTTTCAGATCTCAAAGCTTTGCGCGCGGAGCTGCAAGCATTGTGCAAGGATGAGCAGCTCAAGGGCACGATTTTGCTCAGCACGGAGGGCATCAATTTATTCGTCGCCGGTGCCGCGGAATCCATCGATCACCTACTGGCTCGTTTGCGCAATGTTCATGGTTTGAAAAATTTAACACCGAAAATTAGCCTCAGCGATGAGCAGCCGTTCAACCGCATGTTGGTGCGGCTTAAAAAGGAAATCATCTCGTTTGGCGTGGAGGCGGTGAGGCCCGCCAATTACACTTCGCCTAAAATTGCGCCTGCTGAATTGAAGCGTTGGTTAGACGAAGGCCGCCCAGTCACGTTGCTCGATACGCGCAACGATTACGAAGTCCGGCTCGGCACATTTCACGGCGCGATTGTGCCAGACATTCAGACCTTCCGACAATTTCCCGAAGCCGTTCGCAAGCTACCAGACGCCTTGAAAAAACAACCCGTCGTGATGTTCTGCACCGGCGGCATCCGCTGCGAAAAGGCGGGGCCGTTCATGGAGCTTGAAGGATACGAATCGATCTATCAGTTAGATGGTGGCATCTTGAAATATTTTGAAGAATGCGGAGGGGCGCATTACTCGGGCGAGTGCTTTGTGTTTGATCAACGCGTGGGCGTGGATCCTGCCTTGCGCGAGACGGCGACGGCGGTTTGCTTTGCATGCCAAGCGCCGCTCGATGCGGAAGACCAAGCGGATCCTCGCACGGTGTTAGGAAAAAGTTGCCCGTATTGTTACGTCTCGGAGCCCGAGCGCATGGCGCAGACGATCGCGGCTAGGCATGCGGCACTACGGCAAATCACGCAGCCGTTGCCCGGCTCATTTCCGCAGGAAAATCGGCGGCCAATTCACATTCCGGCGGCGTGCGATCGCATGCCGCTGTTAGATGCCTTGGACGAATTGCTGCCAATGGCCAGCCGTGAGCAATGGGTGGAAAAAATTCATGCCGGCCGCTTCATCAGTTACGGCGGTGCGCTGCGTGGATTGGATCACGTCGTGCGCGCTGGCGAGCGGATCTTGCAGCTATTTCCGGAAGAAGTGGAACCGGATGTTTCTCCTGACGTAGAGATTTTACACGAGGACGATTCGATTCTGTTAGTTAAGAAACCGGCACCGCTTCCGATGCATGCGAGTGGTCGCTTCCACCGCAATACGTTGCAGTTTTTTCTCAATCAAATTTACGGTCCGAAGTGCCCGCGATCGGTGCACCGGTTGGATGCCAACACGAGTGGCTTGGTGCTGTTTGCGCGCACGCGGAGGTTATGCTCGGAGCTCCAACAGCAGCATGAAAATGGCCGTCTCGAAAAGCGCTACTTGGCGCGCATTCACGGGCACCCGGAGGCCGAATTTTTCACGCATTGCGCGGCAATTTCCAAAGAAACAAGCCCGCTCGGCTCGCGCGAGATCGATGATGCCGCGGGCCTGATCTCACGCACTGATTTTTCTGTGATCCAGCGCATGGCCGATGGCACATCTTGGATCGAGGCGATATTACACAGTGGCCGCACTCATCAGATCCGCCTGCATTTGTGGGATTTAGGAATACCAATTGTGGGCGATCCTACTTATCTAACTGATAGAAAATTGGGTGATACGCAAACGCTTTTGCCTTCTGCGCCACCGATGCATTTGCACGCGTGGAAATTAGGCTTCGACCATCCGCGCAGCGGCGAGCGCATGAGTTTTACCAACATCCCAAACTTTGCGGATTTACCGGCGGCGATAGCGGAATCCCGCTGAGGCGAGCACCAGCCCGCGCATTTCGAGTTTCATCAGCGTGCTCATCACCACATGCACCGGCAGGCCGCTTTGCTCGATGATGTGATCCACGGACTTTTCGTGCTCGCTCACGGCGCTGAAGACGCTGGCTTCCTCCGCAGGCAATTCGATGGTGGCTCGCGGTGTTTCAGTTTTCGCTGTTAGATTGCTGTTAGATTTTGCATGAAATGGAAGATCGCTCAACTCGTCTAAGATGTGAACGGGATCAAAAACCAACGTCGCTCCATCGCGAATGAGTTGATGGCAGCCTTGTGAACTTGCTAGATCGATCGGCCCCGGCACCGCAAATATCGGCTTGCCATATTCCGAAGCCAAATTCGCAGTGATCAACGAGCCAGACCACGCCGGACACTCGACGACCAATGCCGCTTGGCCCCACGCAGCGACGATTCGGTTGCGCAATGGAAACGTCTGCTTGTTAGGCGGCATGTGCAGTGGAAATTCCGAAACAACCGCACCGCGTCCATCGGCAATTTTCTGGGCGAGCGGCAAATTTTCAGCGGGAAATAGTTGGGCAAGGCCCGAGCCAATCACCGCGATCGTGCGGCCATTGGCAGCGACGGCGGCCTCGTGCGCCGCGGTATCGATCCCGCGGGCAAGGCCGGAAATGATGGTGAAGCCCGCTTGAGCTAACTGATAGGAAAATTGTTTCGCCGCCTGCATGCCATAGGATGTTGCGCGGCGTGAGCCGACGATGCTGATGGCATGGCGGTCCGTCGGCAGAAGTTCACCCCAAACGTAGAGTAAAAGTGGCGGGTCGTAGGCATCGCGAAGGGCTGTTGGGTAATTTTCATCCTCATGGGTAATGATGGAAATGTTGCGTTCTTTCGCCTCGCGAAGCTCGCTGGTTGGGTCTGCGTAATCCTGCCACTGATGAATCACCCGAGCCAGCTCCGGCCCAATGCCATCCACGCGCACCAGACGATCGATCGAAGCGGATAGAATCCCCATCGGCGTGTGAAAATGTTCCAACATACGCCGCACCCGCACCGGCCCGATCTTGGGTAGTTGATTCAATGCGAGAAGTGCTTCCAGAGAATTCATAAACGGCGAGATGCGAAGCTCTTGTTAGCATCCGATTGGATGGCTAGCGCTTGAATTCGCGGGGAATGAAGCAGTGACAGGTGTTGTTCGGCTAACTGAATGTTCTTTTTCATTATGCTGGTAATGCTCCTAACGCGTTATCCGCAAATTTACCCAGCTCCACAAGCTCGCGATCGGTATGGAGAAGGGTTTTTCAAACCCTTTGCAGAAGATAGCGCAAAAATGGCTAGGCCAAAGAAAGGGTTTGCAAAACCCTTCTCCGTATTCAGGTGAGGATGTGCTGGAACTCGGGGATGATGAGATTGTAGAGTCGAGGGCGGTGGAAACGTCGTTCTGGTTCGTTGGGGAGTTCATATAAGATGATCTTCAAGATCGGTAGCAAGGGAACTTCCCTTGGCGATATGCGGAATGTAGCGCGCGCTTGAGTAATTTAGAATGAAGCGGTTGCGCAGGGAACAAGATTCACGTGACGGGCGGATGATTTTTCCGTAAGTGAAGGGACTGAGAATCATGAATCGCCCTTCATCGTCAGTGGACTTGAGTTCTTTGGGGACGGACTTCGGGAGATCGCGTGCTGGCACCCATAGGATATTGGCTCCACGGCGCAGGAGGATGGCGAGCACGTCTTTTTCGACTGGCGTGTGGAATCCAGAAATCACGGTGCCGCCAGTGTCGCATTGGTGGCGGGCCCACTCGTAGGCTTCGAGTATCTTATCGCCGGGGCATTTGGTGGAGCAGAGAAAAGCGGTGGCGGGCTGATCTAGCAGGGAGAGATTGCCACTGGCATGCAGTTTTGTTGGCGGGCGGTTGGTGAAGCGATCCCATGATCCGAGATGCTTGGGTTCCTGATGTCCGAAAAAAGTTTGGAAAACCTGCCCGCGACACACCCAAAAAATCCCGGGACGGATGAAATCCCGCATCAGGCGTTCCAATTCGGAAAGATTCACGATGACGGCAAAACTGGCGCGGGGTTCTTCCGAGTTCGGGAGGTCGATCTGTGCGGGGAAATGCTGCCATCCCTTGATCCGTAATGCATCGCCGAGAATCGAACCGGGCAAGCCACTCTGGCCGTTCAGGTCAAGCGGGTCCGCCGCCGTGACCACACCGAACACTTCCGGCAGCGCGGCGTGAGGGAAGTCGGCAGAGAGGCGGAATGAGGAAGATTCACTCATAGGGACTGGCGTGGTGGCGGTAATTGTTTCACCGCGCGGTCAAAATCGGATTCCAGCAAACGGTTCTCTTCGCGGCGGCAGTTGTTCGGAATAACCGAACAACTGAATCCGCGCTCAGCTCTCCGTCCTCGAAAATGTGTTTGATGTGCTCGCTGATGGTGGCCTTGGCCTTGCCGAAGAGGTCGGTGAGCTGTTTCTGGCTGAGCCAGACCGTCTGCCCCTCCAGCCGCTCGTCCAGCTTGGTGCGGCCGTCTTCGCTTTGGTAGATCAAGAACTGGCTTGCCTCACTCATCGTCCACCTCCTCCGCGCTGCCGCCGCCCAGGCCCATCCGGTATTTGATGTCGTAGTTGATGATGAAGTCGAGCTCCTCGGGCGTGAAGCCGTAGTGGGATGCGAGGATGGTGTCGATTTCGTCGAGTTTGTCTTTGTTTTTCCGATACTCGAACGTCTCTAGGAATAAGCCGCTCTTCTCCATTTCATGCGAGGTTGCTTTCAACTTCTTTAGATAAATTTCTCCTGCCTTACTCAGCTTTGCCAAGTTCGTTTTATCCATCTGTGAGGGCGCCCAAGGAAAGGCAGTTAGGTCGCGGCGGTTAAGGTTGCGACAATCTGAAAGCACATTCCAAAACCAAAAAAAGGATGAGGATGAGAGTGCCGCAATTGCCGCAGCCTGTGCCTGAGGGGAGTTAAACCAAAATTCTTTTAATTCAGTGGGCAGGAGATTCGCGCCAGTTTGAATAGAGCGGACTTTTGGAGGGGAATCTAGAAACGCCAAGAAGTATCCGAATTTACGTGTGTAATAGACTGGATACTCAGACCTCTTTTGAAGATCAATTTCCAAGACATCAGCTCTTGCTGTAATTTTTTCCAAGCATTTCGTCTGGAGATCATTTCCAGTTTTCTCAAGAGACGAGGAGAAAATCCGGAACGGTGAAGAGTTAAATCCATATTCCAACTGGCCTTTGATTAGCGTATCAAATTCCGGTTTCAACCAACGGTGATAACGACTCGTATAGAATCTGGATCCGCTCGAACTGTCTCTCTTCCCGATGACAATAGTGAGGCGTTTCTGTGCTCCGTCGAAGAGTTGGGAAGGACGGTTCGAGTAGAACGAACACCAAAGGTCCGAGAAGCACGAGCGGGTGAGCGACTGAAGCGATGAAAATCCATCGAGTCCGAAAATGGAGATCGGAACGATCATCCCGAGCCATTTGCCATTGGACGAGATTCGATAGGCTCGTTCCATTGTGTAAGCATAAAGATCACCGCAGGATTCGGTTTCGTATCCTACTACCCGATATTTCGATTTTACGTCTCTGTATTCCACATAAGGCGGATTCCCAACAATGACATCAAACCCGCCGGAATTCATGATGCCGTAGAACTCGACGAACCAATGGAACGGCTCATGTGAAGTTTGCCATTTTTTGAATATCGCATCCGATTTGAGGTTTCTCTGGTCGTATTGGCCGGCGAGGAAGCGGTCGAGCTGAGAACGAAGGGAGGCGAGGATGCGCTCTAGTTTGCGCTTGGCGGTGGCGAACTCGGCGGCGGATTGACCTAGTATTATGTAACGTTTATATTTTCGTATTGAACTGAAGTTGTTTTTCAGTTATTGGAAGTGCATGGCTCCTCGATACCGAATCACATTGACTCAAGAAGAGCGC
>RDZR01000085.1 GCA_004294095.1 Verrucomicrobiota bacterium | reverse complement strand
TTTCTCATCGCCCGCGGCAAACAACTCGCCAGCCACGAACGCTTGATCGCCGAGGAGCGCCACACGGGAGATTTGGAAAAACGATTGAGCAAATCTCAAAGCGAGGCGAACCATCACGAGCAAGAATCGCAAACTTACCGCAATCAACTCGCCGATCTCAATGCCCGCCTTGAGACAGAAATGAAAGCCGCTGGCGAAAAACAAGCGTTGCTCGAATCTGCTGAAATCAAATTGGCAGCCACCTTCAAAGCACTTTCCGCAGATGCGCTTCAAGCCAGCACCGAGCAATTCCTCCACCTCGCAAAATCATCCCTCGCCGCGCAGACCGAAGAAGCCAAAGGCGAAATTGAAAAACGCAAAGTCGCCATCGAAGGGCTAATCCAACCGGTGGCTCAATCGTTAGGAAAATTTGAACTGCGCGTGGGCGAAATCGAAAAAGCCCGCGAAGGTGCTTATGCCTCGCTTCAAGAACAAATCCGCGCGCTGGGTGAAGGGCAACTCGGCTTGCAACGAGAAACAGCCACACTCGTCAAAGCACTTCGCCAGCCAACCGGCCGCGGCCAGTGGGGAGAAATTCAACTCCGCCGCGTCGTCGAGCTGGCCGGTATGCAGCAGCATTGTGATTTCCAACTCCAGCAGCAAACAACCTCGGACGAAGGCAAAAAATTGCGTCCGGATTTGATCGTGCGCCTGCCGGGCGGAAGGACGATCGTCGTCGATTCCAAAACGCCGATGGATGGGTATTTAGATGCCTTGGAAACCAACGACGATGTGGCCCGCGAAGAGGCATTGCAACGCCACGCGCGCCAAGTTCGCACCCACATTCAACAACTTTCTAGCAAAAGCTACTTTGCCCAATATCCGCAAACACCGGAATTCGTGGTGCTATTTTTACCGAGCGAATCGTTCTTTTCCGCCGCGTTGCAATATGATCCGAGCTTGATCGAATGCGGCGTCGATAAGGGCGTGATTTTGGCAACACCCACCACTTTGATTGCGCTGCTGCGCGCCGTCGCTTTCGGCTGGAGGCAAGAATCCATTGCCGATAACGCGCGCGAAATTTCTGAACTCGGCCGCACACTGCACGAGCGTTTATCGAAACTCACGGATCATTTTGCGAAGCTCGGCAAGTCACTGAGCAATGCGGTGGAAAGCTACAATCAAGCCATGGGTTCCTACGAAAGCCGTGTGCTTACCCAAGCGAGACGTTTCCAAGATTTGAAGGCAACTAACGAAACCGCACAACTGCCCAATCTAACAGAAATTGATACTCGCCCGCGGACATTGCAACTCTCGGCTTCCCCGCCGCAGATTGAGCCAGTCGATGACTTTGCCTTCGTCCCAGATCAGCCAGCCAATGCTCGCAATGCAGCGGCGGATTTGCGCAGTGCGTTAGAATGATGTAGCGGCGGATTGCATCCGCCAAGCCAAGCATTCAAAAAAACGGCATGGCGGATGCAATCCGCCGCCACTTTTAACCGAGATGCGAGCCTAAGAAAAACCCACGAGCTACCGAGCGATATACAAAACTGCGCGGAACTTTAACTCCTGCGACGAGATCATCCCAATCGGCTTTTTCTAACAACTCGAGCGTCTTCATGGCAATCGCCGCAGGAAGTCCGCTAGCCACTCGCAATCGCCGCGAGCTGAGCGTGCTGGCATAAACAATGCCATCTTGCACACGCTGCTTAGCGAGCTGCGTCCATTCGCGGTGGGCCATCATCATCGCTGAAGCATCGGCCGGATTTGCCACTGGCAGGTAGCACCTTCCAACTGCTAGATCGCGCGGCAGATCGCGCAAAATATTGACGAGTTGCAAGCCCGAGCCGTAATTCCGGCCTAATGATGTGAGACGATCAATTTTTTCGCTACTGAATTTTTCTCCAAAGCAATGGAAACCCAAGCGAGTCCAAAACTCGCCGACGCATCCGGCCACCCGCCAGCAGTAATCATCCAACGCTGCTGCATCCACCAATGCCACCGGAGCACTCGATCTAACAGATTCAAAGCGTTGCAAATCTAACAGTTGCCCGCTGATGATGATTTGCAAAACCTCGCGCACCATCCCTTGCTCCGGCGGCGGGAGACGATGAAAAAGCGCGAAGCAATGCATGGCACGCGCGAGTAAAAATTGTTCCGCTGGAAGTTGAGTGATTCCGCACAAACCCGCAAACGCATCATCATCGCGGCACTTTTCTGTCAATAAAGAGGCTTCGATGAGGTTAAGCAGCGCCAACTTTCTAGCCCAAGACGCGCCGTGGCCATCAGCAATCGTATCACTCAAGCGCGCTAACAGATACGCCACACTCGCCGCTTGCCGCATCGCTTCCGGTAAGCATTTCAGGCTCACATAAAACGAGCGAGAGACACCTTTGAGCAATTCAACATCTTGGCGATCCATGCTTGTCATCAGAGAAAATCAGTTCTCCGGCGCGCAGGCAAGGTCGCAGGTGAAAACCAATTGCACCCATGCCGTTCTCTGGTAAGAATTAAGTGATGGGCGATGAAAAAACAAATACCACGAGCGACGAGCAATTGAAGCTCGATCGCCTCGTTCTCGCACTCAGAGCATCGAACGAAGGCATTTGGGATTGGTTGACAGATCAAACACAGATTTTCTATTCGCGGCGGATTTTAGAGTTTCTGGAATGCTCTAAAACCAGTGCGCCTAACATTTTTTTTCCTCCGCATTTGCAGATTCATGGCGAAGACCGCGATCAATTCGGCCGGGCGGTGCTGCAAGCGCTAAGTCAACACGGCCCAGAAACTCTCGCCGTGGATGCGCGTGTGCAGACGGGCTCGGGCGAGTGGCGCTGGCTTCGCATTCGCGGCTCGATCGTGCGCAATCGCGATGGCCATGCCACGCGCATCGCTGGCTCGATGATTGATATTAGCCGCCGCAAGCACGCCGAGGCGCAAGTTGAGGAAGAGCGGTTTTTGCTGCGCCAGTTGATCGATCATGTGCCGATGCACATTTATTTTAAGGATCCAGAATCATGCTTCACGATGGTCAATCAAGGCATGGCAGAATGGATGGGCTTTCCAAAAGCAGACAATCTGTTAGGCATGCATGATCGCGATTTTTTTGATGAGGCACATTGGCGCTTGGCAGCAGAAGATGAGAAAAAAATCATGCTTCAGGGTGAGCCAATCACCGACCAGTTAGAACGCGAAACATGGCACGAAGGAGATACCACATGGGTTCTCACATCGAAGTTTCCTTGGCGTGATCGCCATGGGCAAATTCGTGGCACGTTTGGCATCTCGAACGACGTGACGAATCTCGTCGAAGCCGAGCAAAAGGCGACGGACCTTGCCAATCAACTCGCGCACATCAATCAAAGTTACGAGCAGGAACTTTCTCTGGCACGGGAAATTCAACAAGCTCTCACGCTTATCAAATTCCCCGAATACATCGGACTCCATCACGGCATGGAGCTGGAATTGAGTGCGCGCTACGTGCCGATTTCAGGCCTAGCAGGAGATTTTTATGAAGTCATCGTCATCGATGAAAATCGTGTCGCACTTTTCATTTGTGATGTGATGGGCCATGGCGTGCGATCGGCACTGATCGTGGCGATGCTTCGCGGCCTGTTAGAAAAACAACAATCTGCGGTGAGCGATCCAAGCGCATTTTTACAGGGTCTTAATGACGGCCTCACCGCCATTCTCAAACGTGCGGGAACGACGATGTTCGCGACAGCATTGGTGTGCGTGATCGATGTGCCAGCGCGGCACCTCCGCTACGCCTGTGCAGGTCATCCGGGTGCTATTTTTCACGGACCGCAAGGCGTAAGGCAGCTTGCCAGTCAACCACAAGAACGCGGGCCGGTGCTGGGAGTTTTTGAAGACGCTCACTTTCCTACCGGCACCATTCCGTTAGATGAAATAGAGCGGCTCATTCTTTTTACCGACGGGGTGCTGGAAGCAGAAAATTCAAAAGGCGAATGCTTCTTCGAAGGGCGGCTCAAAGAAATCGTCGCCGCAGGAACCGAGCAATCACTAGTCGATTTGTTAGATGAAATCCTCAAGCGGGTGCTTACATTTTGCGAGTCCAATCACTTTGACGATGATGTCTGCCTGTTAGGGATTGACCTCAACCTGCGCGCAACTACTTGAGAAACACTTCGCGCGGCTTCGCACCTTCACCAGGGCCGACGATGCCGCGCTGTTCCAGAATATCGACCATGCGCGCAGCACGCGTGTAACCCAGCCGCAGGCGCCTTTGCAGAAGTGAGGTGCTTGCACGTTGTTCTTGGCGCACGACTTCGATGCATTTGACGATCAATTCTTCATCAGCTTCGGAGACTTCTTCCTCGCCATCGTCCATGTCCTCATTGATGGATTTTTGGATATCCGTTTCAAATTTAGGTGCACCTTGCGCCGCGCAATGATCAATGATGCGCTCGATTTCTTGATCGGTCACATAAGCGCCTTGGGCTCGTTCTAACTTTGCAGAACCCGGCGGCAAATAGAGCATGTCCCCTTTGCCTACTAATTTATCCGCGCCTTTGGTATCCAGAATCACGCGTGAATCGAGTGCGGAGGAAACTTGGAAGGCGATGCGGCAAGGAATATTCGCCTTGATGATGCCCGTCACCACATCCGCGCGCGGCGTCTGGGTGGCGATGATCAAATGGATGCCGGCCGCGCGGGCTTTTTGCGCAATGCGGGCAATGCACATTTCCACATCCGCCGGAGCCGTTTGCATCAAATCTGCCAACTCATCAATCAGCACCACGATGTATGGGAAACGATCCGGAATGCGATCATCTAACAATTCAATTTCATCTTCATCATCTTCCGGCCCCAGATCGCCTGATTCTAACGCTTGTGCAATCGCCTCAATTTCCTCATCGCTGACGAGCTCTTCCACCACTGGCGCGGGTGGCACTTGAACGGCTTCTTCGCGCGGGCGGCTGTTGAAGCTATCGAAATTGCGCACGCCGATTTTGGCAAAAATGCGGTAGCGTTTTTCCATTTCATTGACCACCCATTTGAGCGCGGCGACGGTTTTTTTCGGGTCGGTCACGACAGGCACCACCAAGTGCGGCAGGCGATTATACATCTGCATTTCCACCACCTTGGGATCGACCATGATGAAGCGCAATTCATCGGGCCCGAATTTAAACAACATCGAGGCGATGATGGAATTGATGCAAACTGATTTTCCGGAACCCGTCGCTCCAGCGACAAGGCAGTGCGGCATCGCAGCGAGATCGCCAATGACCGTCTTGCCATAAACATCTTTGCCCAGCGCGAGCGGAATTTTTTTCTTGGCGGAACGAAACTCCGGATCGTGCAAGAGCTCGTGCAGAGGCACCGCGATTTTCTGCAAATTAGCAATCTCGATGCCGACGGTGTCTTTGCCAGGAATCGGCGCAAGGATGTTGATGCGCTCGGCACAGGTGGCCCGCGCAATGTCGGCCTCTAACTGAGAGATCCGAGAAACGCGCAGGCCAGTGGATGGATAAATTTCGTAACGCGTAATCGTCGGCCCGCGCGTGATATCGCCCGCGGTGACTTCGATGCCGAATGCTTTGAGCGTCTCAATGATCGTGCGCTGAGTGGATAGCAATTCATCGCGATTCGCCTCGGGTGCTTCTTCTTGCTCATCCACATCTAACAAATCGAATCCCGGCAGCTCGTAGTTTTCAAATCCACTAACTGATAGAGACATATGGCCCGATGATTTTTTCCGCTCGAATGGCTTCATGCCCGGCACGGTCGGCTCGTTGGTGCGGCGCTGGGAAGCATCGATAATCTGAGGCGCGGGAGTTTCGCGCAGGGGCAACATGCCTTGCGGATCGGATAGCTCGGGCTGTTGGCTGGCTGTTAGATTTTTCGCGTATTCGCGTTCTTTGCGCCGTGCTTCGCGCTGGCGTTCGCGCTCGGCAACGATTTCCCCCTCGTAGGCGGCGACGCGGTGGTTTGATTGACGTTGTTCTCGCCAGCCATGCCATTTTTCACGGATTTCAAAAACGCAGGCTTTCAAAAATTTCACCGGCTCTTGGCCAGTGATCCAAATCGTCGCGATCAAATAAGCGGAACTGGTGAGAATCAGGGTGCCGACTTTTCCAATCACATTGCTGAGCGCGTAGCCGCCGATGCCCGCGCCGATCACGCCCCCTGGCCCCGTGAGGTGGCAACGTTGCGCCCATTCTTTGAAAAAATAATCTGCCACATGCAGCCACGCCGCCGCGGAGATGAGTAGGATGGCGAAGCCGATTCCCGCGCGCGGCCAAATCCGCTGATTCCAAGCCAATTTAATGATGCCAAACCAAATCAACGCCACCGGGATCAGCACTGCGGCGGCACCGACGAGCACGTATTGCAAAAATGCCAAAATGCCGCCCACTGGACCGATCAAATTGCTGCCACTTGCTCCGGAATCGTCGGCAAATTGATCAAAAACCCAAGTATGGCGCAAATCCGCAGGGCTATAATTCACCAACGAAAGCAACAGCAACAGGCCACAAGTAAGCAGTAAGATGCCGACGATCTCATTCGACCACCGAGAGCTTTCTGGAATTTCCCCGCGTTTTCTATTATCCTTAGCTGCCATTCGTTCCTGCTGGCAAAGCATCGGTGAATTCCTCGGCATCGGCAAGTTTGTTTTTAGATCCTAAAAATCAGGAAAAATTAATGATTTATTGCTTGGCCTAGTTAATGAGTTCCTCACGCTCGATGCATGAGATTGATCCGCCTCGCTGTGAGCGAACCTCTTCCCGGCCAAGTCATGCCGGAAATGGCCACCATGGTGGGGCCCGACGAGGCTGCAAAACGCTACCGCGCGATCGTAGTGACGAGCCTGCGGCAGTTGCGTTGGCTAAGCGGCAGCCGCTTGCGCATCGAGGTCACGCCTCACGACGCGTATGATGCGGTGAAATTTTGGTTGCTTCCGGCACTCGCGCCCGCGTGGCAGCAGCAAGGAACTTTCTATCAAGCAGATGGCTGGCAGATCGATTTTGGCGGCGAAGGCGATGAGTCTTTCGTGCTTGATGCACGGGCCAATGTGCTCTGCCCGTTGCTCAGTGCACGCTGGATTCAAGCGGGATTGGTCGGCTTTGGCGAATCGGTGCACGAAGTGATTGGGCGATCTGTGTGCAGTCGCGAGTATTTTTCGGCAATCAGCGCAGTGACGGATCATGGTACGAGTCCAAGGACGTTGCCGCCGCTATCGATCATTCGCGATGATCGCGATTGGTTAGAAGCGCTGGACGGGCCGCTGGGGCCATCGCTCAAGCGCGCACTTGAAGAATCAGTTTAGTCCTGATAGAGAATGCGCCCGCAATTTTCACATTGGGTAATTTCCTTGGCGGTTTGGACTTTGATCATCGTGCCTGCCACCACTTTCATGTGGCAACCGTCGCAAAGTTGGTCCTTCAGAGCAACGACGGCTAGGCCATCTTTGCTTTTCATCAATTTCTGATAGAGTGGTAAAATTCCAGAAGGCACCGCTTGAGCACAAGTCGTGCGGTCAACTTCCACTTCGCGTTGTTGATCTAACAAAATTTGATGGCGTTGCTGCAAGCGAGCGAGCTCTTCTTTGACTTGCGCTTCGGTGGCACTGAGTTGTTTTTCCGCGATGTGCACGGCTTCGCGGAAGGCATCCGCCTCGACCATGGCTTCCAGCTCGCGAGTTTCATAAGCATCCACGTCCTGTTCGTAACGGGTGATCTCGTGAGCGAGTGCTTGAAATTCATCATTTTTCCGCGTCTCAAATTGTTGATTTTTGAGCCGCTTGATCGTCGTCCGGCGAGTCTCGGCATCGAGTTCGATTTTTTTCACGCGCACTTCCGCTTCTTTAAGTGCGAGTTGTGCTTGGGCGAGGTGCGCTTGATCGCCCTTGAGTTTATCGCGAGCACGCTCTTGGTCTTTGGGCAATTTCGCAAGATCTTTGGCGATGGCAAGCAGGCGGCGGTCACGGTCTTGGAGGATGAGGAGCGCGCGGACTTCGTCTTGCATGTTCTTTGCGTAAACGGCGCAGCAGGCGGCGGCAAGCACTGATCCATTTTTCGTAAAATCATGCCGCACGCGGCGCATTTTTGCCTAGGCTGGAAGGACAAACTCACCGCATCATGCGGCCATGAAGGGCGAGCGACTCAGCATTCCGAAATATGCCATGGCCTTGGCCCACGTTGCCAGCCTGCGCTCGGAAGATCCGTATCGCAAAGTCGGCGCGGCGGCACTTGATTTCGATAATCGAGTGATCGGCACAGCTTACAATGGCCTCGCTCCCGGCTATAATCCTCCGCCCGGATTTTGGGACGATCGCGAATCGCGGCAAAAATTCATGCTGCATGCGGAGATCAATTTGTGCAGCCTTTTCCGCCGTGGAGAGGCGAAAATCATTGCGACGACGACGATGCCCTGCACCGCGTGCATGCAGACGTTATGTGCTTATGGCGTTAAAGAAATTTACTATCGCGATGTCTATCATCTATCAGATGCGCCGGAGATTGCCGCACTCTATCAGATAAAATTTGAGCGCATCATCGATTATCCAGGCGCGTCGATCGAACTTGGTGCATCAGCGAATTATGAGGCGCATTGAAACACATCAAACGCCGCATCAGACGTTAGAGATTTGGCGATCTGAAATGGCGACGGAATTCCGTGTGCAAGGTGCCATTCATGCGTGGCATCATCATCGCGCGTTGCTCACGGGCTTGGCATGGGATTTGATCGCCGCTGGATGTTTGCTGCGTGCGAGTGGGCCGCCGCGCTCGATTTTGATGCTGGGCCTGGCGGGTGGAACATCATGCCGCGTGCTGCGCAGGCTGCTGCCGGACACGCACATCACGGCACTCGATATCGATCCCGGAATGATCGCTCTTGCGCGCCAACACATGGCGCTGGATTCACTCAATCTGCGCGTGATCGTCACGGACGCTTACCAATGGTTAGAAAAAAATACCGAAACATTCGATGTGGTGTTTGACGATATTTACCTCGCAGGGGCAGAGGATGTTTTCCGGCCCAAAGCGTGGGATGAGCATATCCTTGCGAATCTTTGCAAAGCGATGGCTCCTAACGGATTGTTAGGGATCAATTTGGTCACTGGCCCAGGCCACCGCAAGATGCAATCGCTCACGCGCCGAGTTTTGAAAAACCATTTTCCTGTCGTCCGCAGCTTGAGCACACCCGCGAGCATGAACGAAGTGCTGATGGCAGGCAAAGACGTTTCTAACAGAAAAAGTTTGTTAGATTTTCGCGCTAAATTTTCTCAGAAGAAAGATCAAGCGTATTGGGACAAGATCCGCATGCGCAGGCTTTGAGTGGCCGACCTGTTAGTCGATAAAACGCTGGGCCAATTCAGCTGTGGGCAATTGACAAGTGGGCGCTAACTTACGGCTCAACCAATGGCGTCTCCGCGCAACGAATGAATAGCCCGCATCCCGCCATGCTTTAGGGATCCATTTCGCGATGATGGTTAATTTCCAAATACCACCCAAGGCGCGAGCGAGTTCAATGGCCGCATCGCTGTGGGTGAAAATTTTTGCGTCAGGCTGGCGTAGAATTACCATCGATCCCCCACCCTTTTCGGCATAAGATGCTAAGCCATGTTTCGCGGCAAGTTCTCCCTGCAATCGCGAGAAAAAAATAACTTTATGGCGATCAAACTTGATAAGCCTTTGCACCGAGTGACTGCAAAAGCCACATTCACCATCAAAAAAAAGCACCCAATGCATGATCAGAAATATGCAACAAATTACCTACCGAGCAAGACCGCAGGCACCGGGGGAACAGAAACTTGCCGACGGCATGACACCTGCGTTAGACGTATGACAGACATGCGATGATGAACCGTTTACAATCATGGGAATGGACCTCACGTGCCGAGCGTCACGCGCAGCGGGCGACTGAAACGCTCGCTGCGGCTCGTGATCGAAAAACGCGCGGAGTGGCACATCCAATCGAGGATTTTCTTTTCGACTATTATCCATATCCGTTTTCTTTGTTAGAAAATTGGCACCCTGGTTTTGGTTGGGAACTCGGCTACGAGGGCGATGAATTGCCGAAGCCATTTTCCGCCCGTGATTATGCGTTGGAGGACGGCTGGATTCGAATCGCCCCAGAAAAAATGCCGGGCAAAGAAGCCGAGCGCTTAAAGTGGATTCTCAATTTGTTAGAGTGCACGCAGAATCGTGCACCGATTTTTTCCTGCCACGGAATGCATGAATGGGCGATGGTCTATGGCATGCATGAAATCCGCCACGCGGGCACTGCACCACTGCGATTAAGTGCGGCAGAAATTCGCAAAGTAGTCGAACATCGCCCACTGATGTGCACCCATCACGATGCCTTCCGATTTTTTTCAAACGATGCAAAACCGTTTAACCGCTTCGCTCCATCGATTCACAAGAGAGAACTGTTAGAGCAACCCGGCTGTGTGCATGCGAATATGGATCTTTATAAATGGGCGGCCAAGGCAATGCCATGGATTGGCACCGAGCGGCTGTTCGACTGCTTCGAATTGGCCCGCGATTTGCGCGAGTTGGATATGCGAGCAAGCCCTTATGATTTATCGGCTTGGGGGCGCGCTGCCATCTGCATCGAAACCGAGCAAGGCCGCCGCGAGTATGAAGAAATGCAGCGCGATCTAGCAGAACGAGCCAAGCCGCTTCGCAAAGAACTGGTTGCATCGATTAGGCAAGTTCTAACAGCTTAATTGGCTGATCCGTGCCAACGCAGTTTTTGTCTGAGTGCCTGATAGAATGTGCGGTCCGGTAAGCAGAGAAGTTGAAATTTACGCTGCGCCTTACGAATTCGGATCCGTGCATCTGGGCCAATCCGCAGACTATCGCGCCCATCGACGGTGAAAAGCATCGGCGAGCATTCATTTTCATGCGAAGCCAACTCAATGACCGCTTGATCTGTTAGAACGAGGCTGCGCTGGCTCAAACTATGCGGACAAATTGGCGTAATCACAAATACGCCCGCACTCGGTGAAATCAGTGGGCCGCCTGCGGAAAGTGAGTAAGCCGTCGAGCCAGTGGGCGTGGCGACGATCAAGCCATCGGCACGGTAGCTATTGAGAAGTTCACCATCCACATGCGCGTGCAGTGAAACCAAGCGGCCTGTTTCTCCACGGGCGAGGGTGATTTCATTGAGCGCGTAAAACAAAACCGGCGGCTGGCCCGAGCGAGCAACCACCACTTCTAACAATGTGCGCTCGCTGGTGGTGAAATGACCGGTCGCCACAGCCTCCGCGAAAATTGCCAGCTCATGCTCTTGGCAAGTGGTGAGAAACCCAAGCCTGCCGACGTTGATTCCGGCGACTGGTTTGGCAAAATCCATGAGTTTTGCAAACGCATGCAGCATCGTGCCATCCCCACCAATGACGGCGGCGATATCCACCTGCTGAGCAAATTGTTCTGCTGGAACACCGCCGTCCGAGGAGGTCAAGCGCGCAGTTTCCTCCTCTAACAGAAACTCACAGCCGTGCGCAGTCAATGCTTTGCACAAAACGTCGAGCGCTGGCAGAGAGCCAGCTTTATGGGGATTGACGAGAATGCCGACTTTCACTTGCAGAACATGGTTCGATTGGAATCGCGGAGGACGCGCTAACAGTGCTTTTAACGATCTACCAGCTTCAACTCTTGGATCAATGGCTGCAACGTCGGGATGATGTTAGAGAGATCATCGACGATGATGAATTCTCCATCATAACACCATGTGCCGAGCATCTGGATCAAAGGATCCCAAAATCTAACACCTTTAGCATCTGTGCGATTGAAAACGACGACCGGCTTGCCCGCCATCGAGCGATGTCCTTGCTGTTTGAAAATCATCAGCGCGAGCATTTCTTGAACCGTGCCAGATCCGCCCGGGAAAATCACGAATGCATCCGAATGCTCAATCATCACCTCCATGCGAGTGTAAATATCCGGCTTGAGCCAAAACGTGGAGAGCCCCTGCGGCAATCCTTCCAGCTCGATAATGTGAGGGACATTCGAGCCCGCCGTCCATCCACCGGCATCGACTGAGCCACGCACCACCTCGCCCATGATGCCAGAATTTCCCGCTCCGGAAACGCATCCGAGATTGGCATCCGCGAGCTGTTTTCCTAACTGATAGCCATCGTTAAGATAGGCAGGATCTTCGATCGATGCGGAGCAGAACACGCAGACATTTCCCTGATGCGAAGCGGGCAGCGGTGTCTCGAAGGAGCCCACCGAGCTTGCACCAATTTTCTCGCGGCCGACATCGGGCACGCCTTGCTTGCGAACGTGATCAAGAATATCTAACACCTGCTCAGGTGATTCTGCTAGACGCAAATATTCTGCGTGATTTTGCTTCACCGTGCCGAGGCGATTCAAATGAGCTAGAAGCGTAAAAAGAGGCTCCCATGAATGATCGGAATTGAGCAGCACCGTCGGCTTCGCGGCGAGATTGGCATCCATCGTTTGATAGCCGACGAATATGGAAACGGCTTTGAAAAGATCTTCTAACGTCGCCCCGGGCGTGAAAACAAACGCATCGGACTCGATGATTTTTCGTTCGATGTTAGAAAGCGAGATCCGTTGATCTCCATTGGAGTTGTAGATGTCCCAGCCCTTAGAAAAAAGGCTGTAGAGCAGACGCGCACGAATTTCTCGATTGGGGTCTTTTTCACCACGGACAGTTCCGGCAAGGCGCACTTTGGGCATAATTCAAATGAGGGTAAATCAATCCATGATGGCACTATTCCATACGTGGAACTCATGCCGAGGGGCAGTAAGATTCATCATCTTCGGTCATGAAACAACCTCAGAATTGCTTAGAATAAAAGATTCTACTCCTCGGGCGAAGCCGCGGCTTTTTTGGTGCTTTGACCCATTTTTACCAAACTGGTGATGTCGAGCCCGAGGCCGACTAGGCCAATCCTCGTAAAAACAGGCGTTATTTTTCCATCGGAAATTCCAGTGACTTTTGCGGTATTCAAACAAGCTGCTCGGAGCCATAGAAACAATACAATTAACTTAAAATGAACGACTTAATACTTTGTTCATTTTTTCTTGAACAAATGAATTTCGTATTAGTTAATCACTGCACTGATTCGCTCAGACTCACGCATCATCCCGCCATCTGGTTCTTCAAGGTTTTCGCGCTGCATGCGATGCGACCAAGGGCGGTAGCTTAGGTATTTCACCCCTGTTGTCATGCTTTTGCCCATCACCGCTCCATGATTACCCGTAAAAAATTAATTATCCTCGCCGCGCTAGTGCCAATCGCCATTGCCGGCGCGGTCTTTGCGTGGCATATGGGTTGGGTTCATTTCGCACTCTCGCTCAAGGAACCGATATTAGGCTGGTGCCGCTCTAACCCAATTGCTCTGTTCGCTGCTATTGTCATACTGCCCGGCTTTGCATTTCCTGTCGCCCCTCTACTCATCTTGGCTGGCGTTGTCTGGGGAAGCTCTCTTCAAGGGTGCGCCATCGCTCTTGCCGCCGTCGTGTTGAATATTTCCTGGACTCACTTGGTCGCCTCAGGGCCATTTCGGCACCGGATCATCAAATTGCTTGGTGCTCGGTTTGAGAAATGGCAGGAAATGCCGAAAAACGATCACTTTCGAGTTTCATGTCTCCTCAGGGTCACACCAGGTGTCCCGCTTTTTGTCCAAAATTACGTCATCGGATTGCTAGGAATCCCGCTGCGCTTCTCCATCGCCCTCGCCATTCCGATCACTGGTCTCTACGTGTGTGGGTTTGTTCTCACAGGCGGTGCTATTTTTGAGGGTAAAATTGGCTTTCTTATTCTCGGAATTTCCCTCCTCATAGCGGCAACTATGATCGTCAACATCATTCGCAGCCGCATTTCCTTGCCTACTGAGAAAAACCTCATCTGACCTACTATTCACTTTATGCAATCAGTCACTGTTCCTGACCGCTGCCTTGGTGTTGTCATTCCCGTTTACAATGAGGAAAAGACTCTCCACATTATCGTTGGAAAAGTTCTTGCCCGCCCGGAAGTGGCCGAACTTGTCATGGTCAACGATTGCTCTACAGACGGCACTTGGCAAACCATGCAGGATCTCGCCAAAAGCGATGATCGAATTCGTATTTTTACCCATGAAGTCAATCAAGGGAAAGGTGCCGCACTCCGCACGGGATTCCAACACGTCGAGTCAGATATCGTCATCATTCAGGATGCGGATCTTGAATACGATCCGGATGAATATCCCAAGCTGCTCATCCCGATTTTATCAGGGCGCGCTGATGTTGTCTTTGGCTCCCGCTTTCTTGGGTCTGGAATGCACCGGGTGCTTTATTATTGGCATTCCGTAGGCAATCAATTTCTGACTTTAATGTCTAACATGTTCACCAATCTGAACCTCACCGACATGGAAACCTGCTACAAGGTTTTTCGCAGAGAAACCCTCAATAAAATCACGATTCAGGAGAACCGCTTCGGCTTCGAACCTGAAATCACCGCTAAAGTGGCTAGACTGCGAATCCCTGTTTACGAGGTTTCCATCTCCTACTACGGGCGCACCTATGAAGAGGGTAAAAAAATTGGCTGGCGCGATGGAGTTAGGGCGGTCATCTGCATTCTTAAATACAATCTTTTCAAATAAATGAACTCTCCTAACGCAATAGCCGAAACCGAAGACTTTGAATTTGCTGCCCTTTCTGAGGCAGTGAATTACCGTAAGGCGATCATCGCCGAGTTCAGGGACATCCTGCGGGGCGATGTTCTTGAGATTGGCGCAGGCATCGGGCAAATCACTGAAGCCATCCTTTCCCTCTCAAATGTTGGTAACCTTGTCGGAATCGAGCCGGATAAAGGTTTCCAAGTTGGATTCCGCGAACGTTTACCTCACATAAAGCTCATTGACGGAACGACCGCAGACTTAGAAGCTGGCTGTTCTTTTAATTCCGCCATCATGGTCAATGTTTTAGAGCACATTGAACACGACGAGGCTGAGCTGAAGACGATCCACGGCATTCTCAAGCCGCGCGATGGGCATATCTGCATCCTCGTCCCTGCTCGCCAGGAAATATTTTCCAAGCTCGACTACCATTTTGGCCATTACCGGCGCTACGACAAGCCGATGCTTAAGTCAAAACTTGAGCGCGCGGGCTTTCATATCGAAAAACTGCATTATTTTAATTTTGTCGGATACTTTGCATGGGCCCTAAAATACAAGATTTTACGGGGCATGGACTTCGATGTGAATCAAGTGAGATTGTTCGATAGTAAGATTTTCCCCAAAGCCAATCACATCGAAACGACAGTCTGTCGCCCTCCCTTCGGCCAGAGCCTGATCGCAATCGCGCGCGCGCTCTGAAACGTTATAAAAGCGCAAATACGTTTAAGAATGAAGCATCAAATGCCAACCGTCCTTCGAGTCACCGCGCTCTGGATATTTTTTAGCGTTTGGGCATCGCTAACCGGCTGGACTCTCTCATTTTTCAATTCCCTTCATTTATCAGGATATTTAATCGCCTTAGTCTTTCTTGTGTTGCCCGCGGCTTGGTTCTGGAGCACGACCAAACCACCAGCAAAAATCACTTATGGAAAAAAACTAACCCTGCTGCGCTTGTGGCGACAACCGTCGAAAATAGCTTGGTTGTTCATTGCTGCTCTCGTGCTTGCCGGTGGCATCATGCATCCACCCTCAAACTACGACGCCCTTACATACCGCCTGCCCCGTATGTATTACTGGTTGCAAAACGAAGCATGGTATTGGATCGACGGAGCGAATTTTCGCCTTAACATAGCTGGAGCAGGCTTCGAATGGCAAAGTGCGGCGATGGTGATGTTCACAGGCACTGATCGGTGGCTGTTCATGCTCAATTTCATTACTTTTCTCCCGCTACCCGGCTTATTTTTCCTCTCATGTAGGGGATTCGGCATTCGCCCCCGAATCGCGCGCTGGTGGATGTGGTCCGTGCCTATGGCTTACGGGATCACTCTCCAAGCCTCCAGTATCGGCAATGACCTACCGGCGATCATACTTTTTTTAGGTGCCCTCGCTTTTGCAGCCGAAGCTCGGAGGGGTTCGCCACTCTTATGTCTAGGCATTTCTGCGCTGGCTGCGATCGCGATGAGCGCGATCAAGGTCACGGTTCTTCCTCTAGGGCTCCCATTATTCGCCTTCTGGGCTTGGACTGCCTGGAAGTTACTTCCACCTCTTCGCTTACTCGGCCTTGGATTGGCACTAGTCCCAGCCTTCGTGCTGTGTTCGTTCCTTCCTATGGCATGGAATTGCTGGAAGCACGCGGGTTCTTGGGATGGAAACCCTGACAACCGAAATGGCATAGCGGTCACCCATCCTATTGCCGGTGTTGTGGGCAACGGCTTGAATCTCGTAGTCGGAAGCATCGCCCCGCCTCTCCTTCCCGCCGCCGGTTCTCTCAGTAAAAAATTGGATTCCTACTTAGAAAAAACCGATTGGTATACTTGGGTGCAAAGTCACTACCCGACCTACGACTTAAACTTGGACACGGAAATTCCCTCTGAAGAAAACTCAGGTATAGGCCTTGGGATTTCGGCGTTGCTGGCGCTTTGGTTTTGGTTTTTCCTGCGAGGGATTCGTGCGATTAGACTGCCCCGAGGAGACTTTGTGATATTCTCCTTGTGTATGCTGATCTCACTTTTCGCATTTGTTCTCAAGGCTGGTGGGGACGCGACAGCCAGACTAATGCTCCCATGGACACCGGGTCTTGTCATATCTTGCCTTGGCTTTTGCAACACGATTCCTCGGCTTCCCCGCCAGGCTTGGGCATTGATTCCCGCTTTTTTCGTTATTCCGGCACTTTTGCTTAACCCGAACCGTCCGCTGTTCCCAGTTCATTGGCTCGCTTCAAGCAACCTGCTACCCCCCAATCTGGCAAAACGAATTGACGATGTTTATTCAACTTACGCCGCCCGGCACTCGCTGCTAGAACCCTTCGTGTTTCATATCCCTCGCGGAGCGACCGTGGGCTTTGCAGGAGAAGGAGATCATTCGCCAGCTGGCCTCATCACTCCTTTGAACGCAAGAATTGTTCTCGATCTCAATCGTGCAAATCTATCAAAGGTTCAATGGATCGTAGGGACACAACCTGGTATAGAAGCTCGGATCGGTGTAAAATTCAGCAATTGGTCGGAACAAAACCTCGCCGTCCGCCATGAGGTACAGATTGTTTCAAAAGTATCACGCGGCTCGGAAACATGGTTTCTACTTCAACGGCTTTCTGCCACTGCTAAACCGTAGACAACTCTCCAATCCAAGCGTTTCGCGCGTTTGGCTATGCTCGAAAACATATCGCAGACGATACGCCTCAAAGCACCCGCTTTACCAAATTCACCTTGGCGCTCGATGCGCTGAACCGACTTCTCACCAGATAGGAAACTTAGATACTTTTCCAGCTCAACGCAGTAGGCCACACTGCCAGCGCCCGTAAAATCAGTTTTCTCATTACAAGGTGCAACTACTGAGTCAACCAACATATTCTGTGAGCCCACCCACCGCTGCGGCATGACCGTCTCGAAACTTCAAACGCGCGTAGTCTTGTCTGGCATCTGCACCGGTTGTGGAATTTGTGTGACCCTTGCAAAAAATGGTAAGGCGCGCATGATCCAAGGTCCCAGCGGCTTAATCCCAGAATTCGATACTCCATGCGAACTCCCTGAGCTCGCATGGACCGCCTGCCCGGGAAAAGGAGTCGATTATCCGGAACTCTACAAGGAACACTACGGCGAGTTGCCAGCCGATTGGCGCGTCGGCCATATCAATAAGCTCTGGACGGGCTACGCCTCAGATCCAGTTATTCGCCGCGCAGGTGCGTCTGGAGGCACCACGACCGCAGTCCTCATTTACTTGCTCGAAACTGGTCGTATTGATGCAGCTATTCTAGCCAAACAAGGCACACCTACCGCTGAGCGGGCCTCTTGGTTTATTGCCAAAACTCGCGAAGACATCCTCTCATGTGTCCAGTCTGTTTACGTTCCGGTCGCCATGCTCGATTGTCTGGCGCATCTTGAGACGGGTAAAAAATACGCAATCACTCTCGTCCCTGAGCAATCTGCTGCGCTGCGTGTCCTCCAACACTCAGGCCATGAACTCGCTCAAAAAATCGAATTTGTCCTCGGTCCCTACACTGGCACCGCTCTCGATCCACGAGCCGTCCGCTCTTTATTGCGGGCCAACAAAGTCGCCAACGACGATCCTATCACATCCCTAAAATGGCGTGCAGGTGAGTGGCCTGGATACCTAGAAATCATCACCGCCTCTGGCCGCGAAATTCGATCCAAAAAAGTTTATTATAACTTCTTGATCCCCTTCTATGTCACGCAGACCAGTCTCCAGAGTATGGACTTTGCCAACGAGTTTACTGATCTTTCTGTAGGCGATGCATGGTCACCTAAGTTTGAGTCCCTTGGCCAAGGTTTTTCGGTCATCGCTTCGCGTTCTGAAAAAATGACGGCCATCCTTGAGGAAATGGCGATCTCCGACCTCATCCAACTTACCCAAGCCGATGTTCTTGAGGCATCATCCATGCACGGCCACATGATCGATTTCAAAAAACGCGGCGGATACCTGCGCAACCAATGGCGAAAAAAAATCGGGAAAATAGCACCCGATTATGGTCTCAGCCCAGTAGGCACCGGAGCTTCTCGCATTCTCGTCGAGGTCATCATTACAAGCATTTTCATCGTCTGCCGCACGCCCATCGCGCGCTGGATCATGGAGCAGATTCCAGAAAAAATCCTCGGGCCGCTCTTCAATAACCTCCGGCTAGCTTGGAAAAACGCTTCCAAGCCTGCGAAGCGCAAAGGTCTCAAAGATCTGCGTATGGTCACGCACGAGCCAGATTGGGCTAAAATCAAGTAGCAGCCAACTACCCATCCCATTTTGTCGCCTGTTCATTCATTTCTCTCGGAAACC
>RDZR01000036.1 GCA_004294095.1 Verrucomicrobiota bacterium | reverse complement strand
GTTGTGGAGCATGCGCGATTTGCGGGTGAGGATTTGAAATTGAAGACCGGAGATTAAGAACGGCGACCGGAGATCGCCGCCACTTTGGTGACACTTTGGTGTGCGCTTCGTAAGCAACTCGACAGCACCCCAGCCACCCAAATGACCCTCGGTTACGATCTTGCAAACCAGCTCACTTCCGCTACATTGTCACCTGTGGCGAATCTCAATTCCATCACCCAGCGCAATAGCTATCAGTATGACCCTGCAGGCAACCGCGTCAGCAGCCAGAAGGACAACGATCTCACCAGCGCCAGCACGCATCACGCCACCGGCAGCACACGCTCCGTGCAATTACCCAGCTACAATGCCAAAACAAGGCGAGAGATAACTTGTGCGATCACTATTAGGTTACAATAGAAATGAAGATCCTGAAAGACATCCTCACCTACGCATATCGCGGTAGTGGTAAATACATTCTCATTCTATGCGTTGCTCTTTCGCTAGTTGCGGAGTTGGTAAGCATTGCACCGCTGATTGGGACGATTGCTAGTATATTGGTGAGTGCCTATTTTTGTGCGATCTATTTTCAACTGATCCAATCATCGGCCACTGGGGGCAAAGAAGCTCCAGATTTTCCTGACATCACGAATTTCTTCGAGGACGTCATTTGGCCGATGCTACAGATTTTCGCGGTTGGAATTGTATCATTTGGTCCAGTAATGGAATATTTGCTTTGGGCTGGTGAGGATGGCGTGAGCTCACTCATTGCAAGCGGGCTTCTTGGGTTCGGGGTAGTTTATTTCCCGATGGCAATGCTTGCAGTAGTGGTCCTCGGATACACAGGAGCGCTTAGTCCTCACATCGTGATTCCTGCGATTTTCCGCGCGGGATGGCTCTATTGGTTTGCGGTATTCATGCTTTGCCTACTCTACTTCGCAGAGTCTGCAATCGAATCTGCGTTGTCAGAATTCTTCATCATCGAGTTTATTGTTTCGATTTTGGTGGGAGTTTACATTTTGATGACCAATGCTAGGATTTTGGGAGTTCTGTATCGCGAACGTCAGGAGGAACTTGGATGGCTCTGACAAATGAGGACTCTGGAAACAAAGCGTAACGCACCATGCGGCCATATTCTTTTTAATTTCAAGATCCCTTCAATCGCGCCGGTGGGCGCACATTTAACATTCACTTAAAAAACCATGTGGAGACGCCTCATACTGACTCTCACGCTCTTCGCCATTGCGGGAATCTTCTTGTTTCTCTTCAATCCAGTGAACAGCAAAATACTGAACCTTGCTTTTTTGGGTTGCATCGTCGGAGCGTGGACTGGGTTCATGATTCTTGGGTGGAAGCGTAAGCCTTTTCTGATCCTCACTTTGATGCTTCCTCTCATCGCTGTGATACCGATCATTCTTCCGAATCATGAGATCAATTCAGAAGAGTTAAGGCAGGATTACGTTCGGCGGATGAGCGAGTTCGAGGGCACAAAGTATTATTGGGGAGGCGAGAATTCCCGTGGGATCGATTGCTCCGGATTACCTCGACGCGCCTTTCGGGATGCACTGATGGCATATGGCATAAAGCACTTTAACGGACGAGCCTTTCGCGCATACATCGAACAATGGTGGTTTGATGCCAGCGCAAAAGCCCTTGGTGAGGGCTATCGCAATTACACGAGCACGATCGGAACGACTGGAACGATTCAGAAAATGGACTACACATCATTGGTGCCGGGAGACTTGGCAGTGACTACGTGTGGAGTTCATATTCTGGCATACGCGGGTGACGGCCGGTGGATTCAAGCTGATCCCGGCATCGGAGCAGTTGCAACTCTAAATGGCCGCACGGATGACAACAATTGGTTTAGCCTGCCAGTGACAACACATCGCTGGCGAATTTTCGAATAAGGCCAAATCAACAGCGAACGAGATTCTTCAGCCGCCGACGAAAAGCGCCCCAGCATGAATTCGAGCTTCCATCCCTAACGTGGATCTGCCAGACGTTCTTCTCTAAACTAGAATTGATTGCGCAGCATCTGGACCCTATGATTATTCTATAAAACAAGATGTAACATCGCTTGAAAAAGCAGTAGAGCCATTGGGGCGCGACGACTTGACTATCTTCCGCGAATGGTTCTCAGCATTCGAGGCCGCCGGGTGGGATGCGCAGATTGAGCGCGATATTTCCGCTGGGAAACTCGACAAGCTCATCTCAGAATGAAGACTGCAGAACCAGAGAGACTGGTTTAAAATTTTACCTTGATAAACGGACTTCAAACGTTCGCTAAAAATGATACGTCCTTCTTTAACAATTGATGGATACCAGATTCATCGCGCACTGCTCAGTGATGGCGATGTTGCCGAATTGCGATCCGAAGCCGATATTGTCGCGCGCGCAGTGGGTGGCGCGTGTGTCAGGCACTTGAGGAGACGCTCTAGGCGATTCAACTTGCTTAGCATCTCTAACGCTCTTCTCTCGCGACTCCCCGCTGATCTTGCATTCTTCACGGCGCTCGGAATCGCCTGCTCGACGTCGAGTGATTCACTTTGAGTATGCCCGCGACGAAGATTTGGATGAAAGTCTGAACTGGTTGGAGCCTGCAATTTCATAGCGTAGTAAAGATCAAGATTGTATTTTGGGGCTGATCTTTAGACTCGTCGCGAGCGGAGGGCTGGCTAAGAATCCCGCTAAGCGATGGTGAGATTATTTGATGCTGCAGTGGCCAGACGAATGGCGATGATGGATGAAAAGACAAATGCGTGGCGTTTAATGGATGGTGCGGGCGATGGAATTGAGGGCGTGGTGATGGAGTCCTTTGCAGATCGCTGGTTGGTTTCTACAACAGCGAACACGCTGCCGGATGAGATGCGGCGGTGGTTGGAAAAAAGTGGACGAAGCTGCTATCACAAATGGTTAGATTCGCACCAAAAAGAATCGCCCAAGCACGTATGCGGACCGGTGAGTGATGACGCATTTTTGATTTTAGAAACCGGCATGCAGTTTGAAATTAGCTTTCAGTCCGGCTATTCGCAGGGACTATTTTTAGATCAAAGGATGAATCGCGCGGCACTGCGCAAGCGAGTCAATGCGGGGCAGCGAGTGCTCAATACCTTTGCTTACACTGGGGCATTTTCCGTAGCGGCGGCCTTGGGTGGCGCCGAAACGACGACTTTGGATCTCTCCCAGCCATACCTCGATTGGGCGAAACGAAATTTTTCACACAATCAGTTAGATTCCTCGCAGCATCATTTTTGCAAAGGGGACGCGTTTCATTGGTTGCGGCGATTTGCCAAACAAGGGCGCAAGTTTGATGGAGTGGTATTGGATCCGCCGACTTTTTCGCGGGATGACCAAGGGCGGGTTTTTCGGGTGGAGCAGGATTTTGGCGAGTTGGCGAAATTGGCGATGGCGGTGCTGGCACCTGCGGGATGGTTGCTGTGTTGCACGAATTTTCGCGGGATGAGCGAGCGTGATTTTCATGCACAACTGAGTCGCTCACTACCGCGTGGCTGTGCCTATCATGCGGCGGGCATGCCCGATGATTTTACCGATGAGCCGTATTTAAAAACATATTGGGTCGAGCGATGATCCATTTCTAACAACAAACCATGTCCACAAAATCCACTTGGAAAGTGAGTGCCGCGGTGATGCTGAGCCGAGTGTTGGGCTTGGCACGGGAAATGATGTTTGCGGGCCTTTTTGGCGGCAGCCGATGGATGGATTGTTTTTACCTCGCCTTCCGAGTGCCGAATTTGCTGCGAGATTTATTTGCGGAAGGGGCCCTCTCGCAGGCATTTGTGACGACTTTTACCAAACGCATTCATGGGCAGGGCGATGATTCGGCATGGAAGCTGGCGAATAAGGTGATGACGATGGCGGCGATTTTGATGAGCATCATTACCGTCATCGGCGTGATCACTGCGCCGTGGATGGTGGATTTGCTGACGATTTTGGCGGGTTCTGGCCCTGCGAGCCGCCCATATGATCATGGAGAAATCGAGCTGACGGTGACGATGGTGCGCGTGATGTATCCATTTATTCTGTTAGTTTCCCTCTCCGCATTGGTGATGGGGATGCTCAATGCGAAGCACGTCTTTGGCATGCCGGCGCTCTCGTCGTGTTTTTTCAATTTAGGCTCGATGATTGGTGGTGCGGGCCTTGGTTATTGGATGGATCCGAATTGGGGGCCGCAAAGTTTGATAGGATTTTCCATCGGAGTTGTGATCGGCGGAGTGGCGCAACTGACCTGCCAATTTCCCGCATTGCTGCGGACGGGATATCGATTTGTGTTAGATTTTGATTGGCGGGATTCCGGAATCTATCAGATAGGAAAATTGATGGTGCCGGCGGTGATTGCCGCCTCGGTGGTGCAAGTCAATGTGGTGATCAATACGATTTTTGCATATGGAGTCGGCGAAAGTGCGGTGAGTTGGTTGAGCTACGCGTTTCGTTTGATGCAATTGCCGATCGGAGTTTTTGGAGTGGCGGTGGCGACGGTGACGCTGCCTGCCCTTTCCCGCGCGGCGATTGATGGCATCGGGCCAGACTTCAATCAGACATTGGTCAAAGGGCTGCGTTTGGTGGCATTTTTAGTATTGCCATGCAGCATCGGTCTTTTGCTGTTAGCAGATCCGATTGTGAGCTTGCTCTATGAGCGCGGCCGCTTCGATGCAGTGGATCGCATGCAAACGGCGGGTGCCCTGCGTGCGTATGGGTATGGCTTGCTCGCTTATGCTTGGTTGAAAGTTTTGCAGCCGGCATTTTATGCGATTGATAAACGATGGCTGCCGATGATGGTCGGCCTCGTTTCTCTCGCGATCAACATCGGCTTTAATAGCCTGTTTGTGTATGTTCTGCGCTGGGGGCACGAGTCGCTCGCACTGACGACGAGCATTTCCGCAGCACTCAATTTTCTACTGCTCTACCTCGCGATGAACCGCTTCGTCGGCTCGCTGGATGGGGGAAAAATGTTAGGCCTGCTTGGGAAGTTATTCATCGCAGCAGCTACGATGTCTGCCGTATGTTGGGCTGCACTGGAGTGGGTCTTTCTCGATCTGGAGAAAATGAACGTGATGGTAAAATGTGGCGCACTCATGGCCACCGTGGGCCTAGCGGCGGCGATGTATTTCCTAACTACTAAAATTCTGCGAGTGGATGAAGCGGATGAGGCGTTCAACATGATCATGAAGAAACTGCGCCGCTCGCGGAAACTAACAGAAAAAAATTAAATTTGAGTCCGCAGTTGTATTCGGTTCTCATTATAAATCGATGTATTCCCCGAAGAATTGGGTTTTTCCAGCGGATACTTAAAATATAAAGTCCGAGCGCAGAGTTGTTAGAATATTGAATGCTTGCTCGCCATCGCCATGCACGCAAAGCGTATCGAAGTGGCCAGTGCGAGCAAGTTGATGCGCGTGGCGAGCCGCTTCTTGTGGATCGTGAATCAATGCTTGAGGATGGCTGCGTGGCAACAACATGCCATTGTCACCATAGCGTCGATCCACAAATCCTTCTCGCCATAATGGATGGCCACATTGCGATAAGGCCGCAAAAAAAGCACCCATGGGCGGGACGAAAATGATGGTTTGCGGCAGCATTTTTTCACACCACGCGGCAAGGGCTGCGGCACATGCTGCATCTTCATTGGCACGATGATACAGAGCACCATGCAATTTCAAATGATGCAGCGATGCCGAATGACGATCGATGCATTCTAACAAATTCTGCACTTGTTGCTCAACGAGGGCAACGACTTCTATTTCTGATAGATTATGTGGCAATCTGCCGAAATTTTCTCGATCTGCGTATCCGGGATGAGCACCGATATGAACGCCTTGCTGCATCGCGATCTTAACTGTTAGATTCATTAAATCGCCATCGCCGGCATGTCCACCGCAAGCAATGTTGCAAGAGTTAATGAGCGGCATGATGGCAGCATCATGACTGGCACCTTCGCCGAGGTCTGCATTGATATCGATGGCAATCATGATTTGAGAAGATCGATGGCGCACTGGATTTTTCCAAGATCCACTACGGATTGGCGGTGGATTTCATACGCCTGATCGAGTGAGACTTCGCAAAATTGGATCCATGTGCCCGGCCAAGCGCGGGCAAGTAGTGATAGATCCGTGCTGATCACGTGGGCAATTTGCGGATAGCCGCCGATCGTTTGACGGCCGGCCATGAGCACGATCGGCTGGCCATCGGGCGGAACCTGCACCGAGCCGCAAGCGACCGGTTGGGAAACCAATTGGCCAGTTTGCTGCACATGCAGCGGAGCACCGGTAAGACGAGCACCCATGCGATCCGAACGCGGGCTTAGTTGGAAAATTCCATCAGTTAGATTCTGATAGATTTGATCACTAAACCAATCTGCCTGCACTCCACGGAGAAAGCGGAGCTGAATGTGCGAGCGGCGGCTTGGCCAACCTACAAACCAATTGCCCACCCTCGGCGTGCACGATGGCAAGCCGAGTGCTAACCACATGCCGTTGGAAATTTGCAGTGGCTGCGCATGATTTTCCGGAACTGAAATCCCACCCGCGAATGCGATCACTGAGCGAACACTGCCTGACATGTTAGAAAAATTCACGACTTCACCTGCGCTAGCTTGCCGCAGGCGTCCATGGCCATCACATTGGGCATAAGTGACATCACGATGGAAGCGGATGATCGGCCCAGAGAGGCAGCATTCCATGGCCCAAGTATCTGGCGAGTTGCCAACAAGGCGATTGGCAAGATCAAGCGCTTGGGGATCGACCGCACCGCCTGGGCCAATTCCGGCTGATTCGCGCCCATGGCGGGGCATGCGCTGCAACGTCGTCTGTGAGCCTAATTGGAGTATTTCTAACACACCGTTAGAATCATGGATGCTGTTAGAATGAGTGGCGGTTAAATTTCGATTTTGTTCTAAAAACGGCACTCGGATGAAGCGCACTTGATCGCCCACTTGCAGACGATTGGGAGGATTTGCCAGAGGATCAAAAAGAGCGAAATTAGTTTTTCCTAACAGATTCCACCCACCCGGAGACTCGCAAGGATAGATGCCCGTTTGATTGCCAGCGATCGCGACCGAGCCGGCTGGAATTTTCAAGCGCGGCGTATGCTTGCGAGGCAAGTGCAGGCGCGGAGGCAAGCCTGTTAGATAAGGAAATCCAGGTGTGAAGCCGATTGCTGCGACGGTGTAAATAGCACTTTGATGGAGATCGATGAGTTCATCGATCGTGAGCGCCAGCAGCTCAGCCGTTGTTTGCAGATCTTCGCCATCGTAACATACTGGAATTTCGTGAATGGAAATGCCATCGAATGTGGATGAAGAGCCTAACTGAAATTCATCGAGCCACGCGCCTATTTCGCGGTGGCTGCTCGGCTCGGTGTGCACTGCGATGCTGGCGTAGGAGGAAACCACATCGCGCACGCATGGCGGAGCAGCAGCGCGGATGGCTCTGGCCAAAGCAACCACTTGGGAAAGCGCGACCGATGGTTGAAATTCTAACAACCAAGCAGAATCGCCAAGTGGCTTGCGTATCATCGACGCATGCTTGCCAACAGATGCCGCACGAGGCAAGATCCAAGGCAGCTAATAAACAGAATGGATATGAAATGGGCACTGCGATTGTGGATCATCAGCGTGGCATGCTTGATGGCACCATCGTGTGGGAAAAGTGAGGAATCCGAAGAGTCCGCAAAGATGAATCAGGTGAGTGCAAAGAGCCGCGCAGATGCCGCGGCGGGAAAAATCGCCAATCAGCTCGGGCGGGAATTAGCGGCGGCGGGTCTTACCGCAGGGCAGCCAGTTTTCATCAGAGCATTCAAGCGGGAGAAAGTGTTAGAGTTTTATATTTTTCATCCCGAGAAGAAAATCTATCAGCTATTTAAAAGTTACGAGATCGCTGGGATGTCGGGAGTGCTTGGGCCGAAGTTGGCGGAAGGAGATTTGCAAGTGCCGGAGGGATTTTACCACGTCGGCCCAAGCGCGATGAATCCGCAGAGCAAATTTCACCTCGCGTTTAACATCGGTTTCCCCAACGCCTACGAGCGCGGCCATGGATGGACCGGCAGCTTCATCATGATTCATGGCGATACGGCATCGATCGGCTGCTTGGCGATGACGGATCCGGTGATCGAGGAAATTTACAGCTTATGCGTTGCCGCACATCGCGGCGGGCAAGGTTTTTTCCGAGTGCACATTTTTCCATTCCGCATGGATGAAGCGAGCATGGCCGAGCAGATGGAGCATCGCTGGGCGGGATTTTGGGAAAATTTACAGGAGGGTTATGCGTGGTTCGAGCGCGAAAAGCTGCCGCCTGAGGTGGGAGTTGCAGAAGGCCGCTACACATTCCAGCGGGATTGAGCCGAGTCAGCTCAGTGGGCGCATGGCGATGCCTAACAGCGTTTGAAAGCGCGGGGCTTCCGTTTCCTGATCGACGACCATTGTCTCAATTTGGGCGAAGCCCGCTTGGTGGAGCATGATGGATAATTCACTTTCCGAAAAACCAAGCCAGCGGTCTGCATACAATTCCCGCGCTTGCTCGAATGCATGCTGGAGCAAGTCCAACACGATCAGACGTCCGCCGGGCTTGAGAATAGAAAACGCCGCGCGGATGGCCTTGGCAGGATGCTCGGCATGATGAAGTGCTTGGCTCAGAACAGCGAGATCGAGCGTCTGCTCGGCGATCGGCGGGTTCTCCAAATCGCCGAGCCGGTATTCTAAATGATCGATGCCATGTTCTTTGGCGAGTTGCTGGCCAAAGGCACACATTTTCGGAGAAATATCCACAGCGATGACCTTTTCCGCGCGCTGCGAGAGGAGCTGGGACAAGGTGCCTTCGCCCGCTCCGAGATCCGCGACGGTGCCGCTGGGCATCACTTTGAGCAAGGCCTCCGCGAGTGCTTTCCAGGAACGGCCGGGCACGTAGTCTTTGCCAAATTTTCCGGCAAGTTGGTCGAAATAAACACGCGCCGAGTCCTTGCGCTTGCGGCGAATGTGCTCAAGCGCGATGCGGTCCGCGGCGACTTCCGTCAACTCGTCCGTCGCGAGGCGAGCGACTTTCATCAAATTTTCCTCAGCGGCGCAGAAATAGATGTTATTTTTGCCGCTGCGTTCGTCGCGCACCAAGCCGCCATTTTTGAGTTGGGAAAGCTGCGTGGAAATCCGGCTTTGGCCCATGCCGAGCAGTTCTTGCAGCTCAGCGACGGATAGCGACTCCTCTGCCAGCAACATGAGAATCCGCAAGCGTGTGGGATCGGTGAGAAGTTTCAGTGATTTCAGCATTGACGACATCTGGAACCAATGTATCAACGCATCACGATTTGACGATACGAAAATACAACAAAGATATGAGCACATTTATTTTTTCCTCAGAATCCGTAGGTGAAGGGCATCCAGACAAAGTGGCAGACACGATTTCCGATGCGATCTTAGACGCCTGTTTGGCCGTGGACGTGAAGAGCCGCGTGGCATGCGAGACGTTTGTGAAGAGCAACATCGTTTGCGTGGGCGGAGAAATCACGATCCCGAAAATTGGCCAAAAGCCGATTGGCTCGGTCATCAATATCGAAAAAATCATCCGCGATGCGGTGCGCGGGATCGGCTATGTGAATAACGATGATGTGTTCCATGCGGACCAAATTTTCATCAATAATTACCTCACGACGCAGTCCCCAGACATCGCCCAAGGCGTGGATGCGAAAAAGGCGAAAGGTAAAAAAACCGCCGAGCAAGGAGCCGGAGATCAGGGCATCATGTTTGGCTACGCCTGCGATGAGACACCTGAGCTAATGCCCGCGCCGATCATGTTTGCGCACCGTTTGGGCCGCGAATTGACACGCATCCGCAAGGCGGGGAAATTGGCCAAGTGGCTGCGCCCGGATGCGAAGTCCCAAGTTTCCGTCGAGTATGTCGATGGCAAGCCAACGCGCATCGTCAATGTCGTCATTTCCACGCAACACGCCGCAGATGTGGAGCATGCTGAGATTGAAAAATTCTGCATCGAGCAAGTCATCAAAAAGGTGCTGCCGAAAGAAATGCTCACGAAAAATACCGAGTATTTGATCAATCCTACCGGCAAATTCGTCGTCGGTGGCCCGCAAGGTGACTCTGGGCTGACTGGCCGCAAAATCATCGTCGATACTTACGGCGGCACCGGCCGTCACGGCGGCGGCGCATTTTCTGGAAAAGATCCATCCAAGGTGGATCGCTCGGCGGCTTACATGGGCCGGTGGGTCGCTAAAAATGTGGTTGCCGCTGGGCTGGCGAGCAAGTGTGAGGTGCAATTCGCCTACGCGATTGGCCACCCAATGCCAGTGAGCGTGCATGTGGATACTTTCGGCACCGGCACCAAGCCAGACGCACAAATTCTCGCAGGCATTCTCAAAGTCTTTTCCTTCAAGCCGGCTGATATTGTCAAACAACTCAACTTGCTGCGTCCGATTTATTCCAAGTCCACCAACTACGGCCACTTCGGCAAAGACGATGCGGACCTCACTTGGGAATCGACCGCGAAAGCCGCTGCGCTGAAAAAGGCAGTCGGCTAAAAATGATCATCAATCTAACAAATACTAACAGATTTTTCTAATATGAGCTTCACTGATTATAAAGTAAGAGACATCGGTCTCGCCGATTTTGGCCGCAAGGAAATTGAAATCGCCGAGCACGAGATGCCCGGCTTGATGGCCACTCGCGAGAAATATGGCAAAGAAAAGCCACTTCAAGGAGTGCGCATCATGGGCTCGCTGCACATGACGATTCAGACCGCAGTTTTGATTGAGACACTGGCAGATCTTGGTGCAGAAGTGCGTTGGGTATCTTGCAATATTTTCTCAACTCAAGATCACGCCGCGGCTGCAATTGCCGCCCGGGATATTCCAGTTTTCGCCTGGAAGGGTGAGACACTCGAAGAATATTGGTGGTGCACATGGAAAGCACTCATCAATCAAGATGGCCTTGGCCCGGAATTGATCGTCGATGATGGCGGCGATGCTACCCTGCTGATCCATAAAGGCTATGAAATGGAAAATGGCTCGGACTGGATCAATTCTCCTTCAGAAAGCCACGAAGAAAGTGTCATTAAAGATTTGCTCAAGGACATCAAAGTCAAGCAACCCGGCATTTTCCAAAAAATCGTGAAAGACTGGAAAGGCGTTTCCGAAGAGACCACCACCGGCGTTCATCGCCTCTATCAGATGGCCAAAGCCGGCACTTTGCTCGTGCCAGCCATCAATGTGAACGACTCGGTGACCAAATCAAAATTCGATAATCTTTACGGCTGCCGCGAATCGCTGTTAGACGGCATCAAGCGCGCCACCGATGTGATGATCTCCGGCAAAGTCGGCGTGGTCTGCGGTTATGGCGATGTCGGCAAAGGCTGCGCGCAAGCACTTCGCGGTGCCGGTGCGCAAGTCGTCGTGACTGAGATCGATCCGATCTGCGCCTTGCAAGCTGCGATGGAAGGCTTCCGCGTATTGACCATTGAGGACACTTTAGGCTGGGGCGATATTTACGTCACCACCACTGGCAACCGCGACATTCTTCTGTTAGAGCACATGGAGAAAATGAAGGATCAAGCAATCGTCTGTAATATCGGCCACTTCGATAATGAAATCCAAATCGATCGATTGAACACAGCCAAAGGCGTGGTGCGCAACAACATCAAACCGCAGGTTGATAAATACACATTCGCAGCGGGAAACAGCATCTACATGCTCGCCGAAGGACGCCTCGTGAATTTGGGCTGCGGCACCGGACACCCGAGCTTCGTGATGTCCAATTCATTCACCAATCAAACGCTGGCACAGATTGATTTGTGGAAAAACAAGGACACCTACAAAGCAGGCCAAGTGACCGTTCTGCCGAAGTATCTCGATGAAGAAGTGGCAAGGCTGCATTTGGATAAAATCGGTGCCAAGCTCACCAAGCTCACCGCGCATCAAGCAGATTACATCGGCGTGGATGTGAATGGACCATTCAAGACGGATCACTACCGTTATTGATCGGCTCATCAATCAGCTACTCATTTTTCTAACCGCCCGATGGCTCATAGTGGCCATCGGGCGGTTTTTTTATGCCTGATTTTTTCGGTTGCCAAGCCATTGAATTCAGAACATATTGTGAGCAGTGGAGACGCAATAAGCCTGTTATTGCCCTAATCTTCTCAATCTGGCCTAACGAGTAACGTCGTTGCCAATCTGCCCCCGCTGCACGGGAATTTTCTGCCTAGCAGATGATCAACCTCCTCATCGAGCAGACACGAGAAATTTACACCCATTTCTACATTGCGATCGACGAAGCTGAAATGCCTCATGATGTCTAACAAAAAAATCGCGCTGAGACTCCCTGACTAATTTTTACTGATTCCGGATGAGCAACCTAAATGACCAAGATTCCCCTTCCCCGATTGCCGCTGAAGCGCTCGTGGAAGCCCCGAAAACGCCGCGTCAACGCGCGACAAAGACCACTACCGCTCGCAAAACTGCGACCAAGAGTGTGAGAAAAAAAGCGGAACCCATCGCGGAGACTGTGGTAAACGAACCAATCATGCTCGCCACGGAAGCCGCGCCGCAAATCGCGAAGCCAAAACGTGTGACGCGCGCGAAGAAAGTGGCCGCCGCCGAGGACGCGGCTCCTGTTATTTCTCCACCGCCCGCACCTGACCCGCAGCCAATCGTCGCCGCTGCTGAACCATTGCCAGTGCGCGCCGCGCCGGAAGATCATCATCGCCGAGTGGGGCGCGTCCCCGGCGGCGGGCCCACTGGCCAACGCGAGCCAAATCATGGAGCCGGTCCCAACTCCCATCAGTCAGCAACTCACCAAGGCCAGGGCGAAAGCCGCAGCAAACGCCGCCGTGAAAAAAGAAAACGCAAAAAATTTGAGCGGTTTCAAAACCAAGGCAATGCAAATGGCGGCACAGGCCGTTCGCAGAATGAACATCAAGATCGAGATGAGTCCCGGCCGAGTTCGCTCGATGGGCCAAAAATCGATGTCGATGGCATGTTAGAAATGGCAGCCAAGGGATTTGGATTTTTGCGCTCTGCGAAGAAAAATTTCGATCAAGCAAGCGATGATGTTTTTGTCTCACCCGATTTGATTCGTAAGCATCACTTGCGTGTGGGGCAATGGATTCATGGAAACTATCAGTTAGGCCATCGTGGGCCACAATTGGTCGAGATCGTCCAAATCAATGGCATGTCGCCGGCAGATGCAGCGAAGCTGCCGCATTTTGATGAGCTCAAAGCCATCAATCCGACCAAGCGATTGAGCTTTGAGACCACGCCTGAGAAATATACCACCCGCGTGTTAGACATCATGGCCCCCGTCGGCCGTGGCCAGCGTGGTTTGATTGTATCTCCGCCACGTTCTGGAAAAACGACCTTACTTTTACACATGGCTGAGGCGGTTCGTGAAAAATATGACGAAGCGTTGCACTTGATGGTGGTGCTCATTGACGAGCGGCCGGAAGAAGTGACGGAATTCCGGCGATCACTTCCTGGAGTGGAAATTTATGCCAGCTCAAATGATGAACAAGCCCGCAATCATTGCCGGATTGCTGAGCTGGCCATCGAGCGAGCCAAGCGCCTCGTCGAGGCCGGCAAAGATGTCTTTCTGCTGATGGACTCGATCACTCGCCTGGCCCGAGCTTACAACGGAAATATGAAACAGCACGGACGCGGCACCGGCTCCGGCGGCATCACCATCGGCGCACTCGAAGTGCCACGCCGCTTATTTGCCGCCGCACGCAATACTCGCGGCGGCGGATCGCTCACGATTCTTGCGACGGCGCTGATTCAAACCAACTCACGGGCTGACGAGGCGATCTTTATGGAATTTAAAGGCACAGGTAACATGGAACTCGTGCTCGATCGTAAAATTGCCGAAAATTATGTTTACCCTGCGGTGGATATTTTCAAATCCGGCACGCGGCGTGAGGAGCTTTTGCTAGCCGAGCACATGTTGCATAAAGTGCATCTGATCCGGCGTGGTCTCTCCGGGCATCGTCCAGTCGAAGCAATGGAGCGCTTACTACACTTCTTGAAGAAATTTCCTAACAACCCGCAAATGCTGTTAGAAATTAAGGGATGAATTCGCCACGCACTCGCGCCCTTATTTTGGCAGGCGGCTGGGATGGTCACCGGCCCCAAGAAGTGGCGGCACGGATTTCACAAGATCTAACGGCATTTGGCATCACATGCCAAATTTCTGAAACGCTTGAAGTGCTTGATCATCCAGAACAGCTCGCCAATTACGATTTGATCATTCCATGTTGGACGATGGGCGAACTTAGCGACGCTCAATGGAATCATCTGGACCAAGCAGTCCGCGCGGGAGTAGGCATCGCGGGAATTCACGGTGGCATGGGCGATGCTTTTCGTTCTCGCTTGGAATACCAATGGATGGTCGGCGGGCAATTTGTAGGCCATCCACACGTCGGCAATTACTCCGTGCATGTGCACGACCGTTGCGCTGAGATCACGGCAGGAATTTCTAACACATTTTTCTATCAGTCCGAGCAATACTACATGTTGATCGATCCTAGTGTGCAAATTTTAGCATCTGCGGCGTATGATTACGATGGGCGCGTGGTGGAGATGCCGGTGGCGTGGATCAAAATGTGGGGCAAAGGCCGAGTTTTTTATTCGGCGCTCGGTCACGATCCGGCGGAGTTTGATCAATTTCCAGACGCATGGCGCATGGCACTGCAAGGCATGAGTTGGGCAGCAAAAAAAATCAGCTAACAGTTAGATGATGGGTAATATAAACCACGGCGATGATTCCGCGCTGGAGACATTGGTCATGTCTCTTCGAGATCAAGAGCCGCCGAGTTCTGCATTGTTCATTGGGGCGATGCCGCATGAAGCATTCAAAGCATGGCGTTATTTGATCGGCTGGCAACCACATCGGGCACATGCCACGGCTTGGGAGAATGCGGGTTTCAAGCGGGTGGATCACCTCCCTGAGAAAAAATTTTCATGCGTGATGGTTTTACCGGGTAAATCCAAAGAGGCGACTTTCGCGAGCTTTGCCAACGCGATCGATCGGTTAGAAATCGGCGGACAATTGATTGTGGCGATGACCAATGCCGCAGGAGCCAGCCGCTATGAAAAGGAAATCGCAAAGGTGATGGGCCAGGTGCAAAGTTTTCAGAAAAATAAATGCCGTGCATTTTCTGTTAGACTCGGTGCTGAGGTGCGACGGGACATCATCGATGATTGGCGGCTCGGAAATGTGGTGCGCGAGATCGATGGCTTCTTGGTGCTGCCTGGTATTTTCAGCAGTAAACAGATCGATGCTGGCTCGCGCGCTCTTGTAAGCCATTTTCCCGCTGGGTTAAGAGGAACGGCAGCAGACATAGGAGCCGGCTGGGGCTACCTGAGCCATTCCCTGTTAGAGAGATGTTCGCAAATCTCAAAGGTGGATCTTTTTGAGGTGGATGCAACCGCGCTGGAATGCGCACACATCAATCTAACCAATTTTTCAAGGAGGGTATCATTTCACTGGCATGATGTATGCGAAGGGCTGCCCGCCAATCAGTATGATGTGGTGATGATCAATCCGCCATTTCATGCAGGCCAAGCGCTGGATCTCAGCTTAGGCCGGCGCATGATTGAGCAATCGATCCAAACGCTCAAACCCGGCGGAACTTGGTTTGCAGTGGCTAACCGCCAATTGCCTTATGAGAAATGGTTAGATCACTGCGGGATGCCCGCCCGTAAACTGAGTGAGGACGGCACTTACAAATGCTTCACTGGGATAAAGCCGCTCACACGATGAAGCTCATCAAGCATTTAGCCAACCTCGGCTACGGTTCGCGGCGAGAAGTTAGCCAACTACTCCGCGCAGGTTGGTTTACCGACGAGCATGGAACGGCTCTCGATGAAAACTGTGTGCAGAGCCACGAGTGCATTCGCTTTCGTGGAGAAATGTTAGATCCTCCAGCTCCGTTGGTGATCATGCTGCATAAACCGATCGGCTACACTTGCAGCCGAGATGAAGATGGAGATCTTATTTACGATTTATTGCCCCCAAGGTTTGCCAAGCGCCTACCCACGCTCAGTTCTGTCGGGCGTTTGGATAAAGATACCAGCGGCCTTCTCCTTCTAACAGATGATGGGAAATTTCTACACCGAATAATTCATCCAAAATCTAAGTGCCGTAAGTGCTATCGGGTGACGTTAGATCGCCCACTTGAAGGCACCGAGGCGGAGGTTTTTGCTTCAGGTAGCTTGATGCTACACGGCGAGCGCGGGCCACTGCTGCCTGCAGAAATGCGGATCGAAAGCCCACAGATCGCCTTCATCGATCTACTTGAAGGACGTTACCATCAAGTGAGGAGAATGTTCGCCGCGGTGGGGAATCACGTGACGGCATTGGAGCGTTTAAGCATTGGCAGCCTAAATCTGCCCATCGATTTACCAGTTGGCGAATGGCGAGTGCTTAGCCCCCAAGAAATCGCTTCAATCACATCATAAAAAAAACGGGCAGTGGTTACCCACTACCCGTCAATAGTATGAAAAAGAATTTTTAGTTTTACTTACGGCGGCGAATGCCAACTGCAGCAGCAAGGCCCATGATGCTTAGCAAAGCGCTTGATGGCTCTGGAATGACTGATGCCCAAGTGGTGGCAACACGAATTTCGTCAAACCGTGGAACACCGGCATCGAAATTGCCAATGCGAACTCGGTCGAAGTTAAATGGGGTGAACTCGGTTCCAGCGGCACCATTGATTGCATCACCGTTTGCCACTTGTGCAGTATCTACACCATTTGTAAGCGCTGGATTCACCCACATATGATATACACCTTTACCATTCCCAAGCGGATTGCTCATGTCCATACGGACGACCACGAATCGAGAACTACCCACCGAAGGAGGTGTGATCGCATTAGAGCCATAAAACTGACCATCGGGAGACCCGGGCGACAGCGGATCGATGCTGTTAGACCAGCGGATAGGTCCTACTGGCGCTGGAGGAGTCGTTGGCACACGATTCACACCAAAAAAGTTTCTTTCCTGAGATCCTTGGAAAAAGCTCACACCCGTTCCTGTAGAGACTGTTGCGTTGAATCGCACCAAAAAGCTAAGCCAATAGACACCAGAGGCAGGCTGTTGGCCAATGAGAGCGGTTGTCTGGCGGCCAAATTGGTTCGGCGCATTGAAACCACCTGGTTGTGTTGGCAATCCTGGGTAAGTTTGGCCCGTCCCCGAAACGCTGTAAAATGAACTGTCACTTGTGGTCCATCTTGCGTTGACTGGTGCAAATTCGCGTTGATCAAATACATCTGTCTCAGAATTCACACCTTCGTAAAAAATGAGAGCGGCTTGACTGGAAATGATAGAAGCAACGCTAATAGAGGCAATTGCGAGGGTTTTTTTAGCTATATTCATATGGGATAATGGTTATGCATGAGAAATGTGATATAACAACAAAATTCGGCAATTAAACAATGAGTGCACCGTGCATTTTTGAGTGCTCCATGGTTGAGGTTAAAAAATCAGCGCTTTTCACCTTGCCCCGAATGAGGTTTGACTATCGCGAGAGAGTTGTGATGTCAGCCAATTTTTTCCCACCTACCGATCCGGTCTCGGCGCTCATGGATGTATCGCTGAGGCCGCCCGCGTTTTCCGAATTCGTGGGCCAAGAAAAAGTCAAAGAACGGCTACTCTTGATGTTAGAGGCAGCGCGCCAACGCAAGGATGTTCTCGCGCATGTGCTGCTCTCTGGCCCGCCCGGCTTGGGTAAGACGACCTTGGCGAATTTGATCGCGCAAGCGGCGGGCACTCAGCTGCATACCACCTCTGGGCCTCAAATTGAAAAAGCGGGCGACTTGGCCGGCATTTTAACCAACATCCAAAAAGGGGACATCCTCTTCATCGATGAAATCCACCGCCTGCATCCAGCCATCGAAGAATACTTATATCCAGCGATGGAGGACTATCGGTTAGACATCATCATCGATTCTGGCCCCTCGGCGCGCTCGATTCAGATCAATCTTCCACGATTTACGCTGGTGGGTGCGACCACTCGCTCTGGCATGTTGACGGCTCCTCTGCGTTCTCGTTTTGGCCTGGCAAATCGGTTAGATTACTACACCAGAGAGGAATTGGCACAAATCATCGAACGCTCAGCCGGTCTGTTAGATGTGCCGATCGAGCATAGCGGTGCATTGGAAATCGCAGCACGCTCACGCGGCACGCCACGCGTCGCCAATGCGTTGCTGCGTTGGGTGCGAGACTACGCTCAAGTGCGAGGAAGCGGCACCATCGATGGCCCCGCAGCGGATCAGGCGCTGGCGATGATTGAGATCGACGCGCAAGGGCTCGATGAGATGGACATTCGTTTGTTAGAAGTGTTGATTTACAAATTTCACGGTGGGCCGGTTGGGCTCAACTCGATTGCGGTAGCGGTGGGTGAAGACGCGGCGACGATTGAAGAAGTGCATGAGCCCTATTTAATCATGCAAGGCTTCCTGATGCGCAGCCCGCGCGGACGGATTGCCCTGCCGTTGGCCTATGAGAAAATCGGTGCCACTCCGCCGTTGCCGGATGGAAAAGATATTCAAGGCCGCCTGTTATGATTGATGTGGTATTCTGCAAAAAATGTGCATCATTGTGAGCCATAAGCTGATGAAACAAATCACTATCAACGAATGCGTCGAACACTGCCGTGCCTCTGGCTTGCGACGGACAAAAGCACTCAAGGAGTTGCTCATCACTTTTTTAGAAAGCAAGCGGCCGATGACTTTAAACGAGCTGGCCGATTCACCGCGCATGGTGGACCAGTGCGACAAAGCAACAATTTTCCGCCTTTTGCGGCGCTTGATCGAGCACGGCATGGTGCGCCGCTTGGGCCTGCACGAACGCGCTGCTTATTTCACGCTTCTGATTCCTGGATCTCATCATGACTACTTGATCTGCACCCGTTGTGGGACGATCGAACAAGTCAATGCGCCATGTCCTGTCCACGCGTTGGAAAATGAAATTCGCGAAAAAACCGGCTTTCGCGATCTTTACCACGAACTCGAATTTTTCGGAATTTGCCCGAGTTGTTGTTAGAAAATACCGCGCTCATGTCTGCATCGATTGATTTGTTAGATGGACTGCGTGTTGTGGTGGATGATGTGATTTACATGCCATCGCTGGACGCGCCTGCACAGAAGCCATTTCCGTTTATCTATTTCATCTCCATCCATAATGATTCGGACGTGCGAGTGACGTTGCGTGGCCGCAAGTGGTTGGTTCAGGAAGAAAATGGTGAGATGACGGTGGTCGAGGGCGATGGAGTGGTTGGCCAATATCCGGTGATTGAGCCCGGCGGACATTTTTCTTATAACAGCTACCACACGGTGGCGTGCAATGCGGTGGCTTACGGAGCTTTTTTTGGTGCGACGGATGATGGCAAACGCGTTTACACAAAGATCCCGCAGTTCGTGCTCAAACTACCACGCGAGTAGTAGTTTCTCCATCGATCAGCCAATGCATGGAAATATCATGAGGCTCCGTGAATGCGTCTGCGACGCGCTGAGCAGGAAAAAAAATACCGATGCGAATGGCGCGTGGTGATGCTGCGGCCAATGCACGATCGTAAAATCCTTTCCCGCGCCCTAAGCGGCCGCCGCACGGATCGAAAGCGAGGCCAGGGCATAAAAACACACTAATGTTAGAAATTTCCACCTCCGGCAAATCAAGCCTCGGCTCAGCCACGCCAAACGCTCCGATGCTCAGATCGCTCGCGAGTGAGCTGACCTGATAGAACTGTAAATCCCCGCCATGCACACGCGGGAAAACCCACCGATATTCCGGATGCAACATCAGCAGTGGCCGCAAATCCGGCTCACCGGGCAATGCGGCGAAGGTGGCGATCGTCCCACTCGGCGCATGCTGAGTGAGCCATTTGGAAATGGCGGCCACCACCTCGTGCGATGAATCTGGCAATTTCTCGGTAAGACACCGCATGTGGTTGCGGAGTATTTTTTTATTTCCAAAATTCAAGTCCATTGCTGCGATTCATCGATAGCCACAGCGCCGACCCAAAAGCAAGCCAGCACTCGATCTGATAAATCTCAAATCTCCCGCTTGCCAGCCGCGCACATCCACTTAGGCTGTTGCTCACGACACATGAAAATATGGCTTGATGGTAACTTAGTAGATGAATCTGAGGCGAAAATTTCCGTCTTCGATCACGGCCTGTTGTATGGCGATGGCATTTTTGAAGGCATCCGATTTTACAATGGAAGGATTTTCCGTTTGGAGCAACACATCCGGCGCTTGTTTGATTCCGCACGGGCGATCATCATCGATATGCCGTGGACGCAAGAAGAGGTTTGCCGCTACACTTGCGAAACGTGCGCTGCGAATGGCCTAACCGATGGCTACATCCGCTTAGTGGTCACTCGCGGGCCAGGTGAGCTGGGATTGAATCCTTATTTGTGCCCGAAGCCATCGATGTTCATCATTGCTTCCACGATTAAACTTTATCCCGATGAGCATTATGAAAAAGGCCTCTCCATCATCACTTGCGCGACTCGTCGGCCAACGCCGGGCGCATTGATGCCACAGGTGAAGTCACTCAATTATCTCAACAACATCATGGCCAAGGTCGAGGCAATACAGGCCAACGCACTGGAAGCCGTGATGCTCAATGAGCAAGGCTATGTGGCTGAGTGCACAGGTGATAATTTATTTTTGGTCAAAGACGGCAAGCTGCTCACGCCGCTGATCAAAGATGGCGCGCTGGATGGCATCACCCGCCATGCGATCATGGATTTGGCACAAGATCTCGGCGTGCCGGTGCATGAATGCTCATTGACGCGCTACGATATTTTTACCGCGGATGAGTGTTTTCTAACAGGCACCGCGGCGGAAGTCATTCCAGTCGTCTCATTGGACCGTCGCGTGATTGGGACGGGCAAACCTGGTCCATTGACCAAGAAATTTTTAGAATCCTTTCATCAACTTGTAATGAGCACTGGCACTCCCATTGCTTCTAACGTATAAAATGGCATGAAATGTGACTTTTGCTCGGAGAACGCGACTGTCTTTTTGACCCAACTCGTCGAAGGGGTGGTCAAAAAAGTATGCTTGTGCGAAGCCTGCGCGCAAGAACGAGGAGTCACGGATCCGACAGGTTTCTCGCTTGCAGATTTGTTGTTAGGAGGCACCAATTTTCAAGCCATGCAACCCGGCAATCAGCCTAGCAAAAAAAATTCTGTCAAAGCCTGCCCGACCTGCGGATTTACGATCGAGAGTTTGAAGCAGATCCGCCGCTTTGGCTGTGGGGATTGCTACCAAATCTTCGGCACAGAAGTCACCCAGATGTTGCGTGGCATGCATCAAGGCACGACCCACCAAGGCAAAGCACCTGCTGGCCAAGTGGCTCGCCAATACCGCCAACAACGCATTGATGATTTAAGCCGCAAACTGGAAACGGCCATTGCCGAGGAGAGTTACGAGGAAGCCGCCGCAATCCGCGATCAAATGCGGGAGCTCGATCAAACCGCCACCCACTAAAATCATGATGCGCTTTTCCACACTCATCAAGCATCCAGCGGATTGGATGATGACCGGCCATGGTGGTGAGCAAAGCGCAGTGCTTACTTCGCGGATCCGCTTGGCGCGCAATATTCGCGGCCATCATTTTCCCGGATGGGCCAAGCCAAAGCAGCGCTGCGAGACGCTCCGTGTGCTGCTCCCCGCCGTGGAAAATCTCTCAGTGATGAAAGATGGCTTTGCGCAAGAACTCTGCAGCTTGTCCTCGATTCAAAAACAAATTCTCGTCGAGCGCCATCTGATCTCACGCGAGCATGCCGCGCGCGGCGAAGGTTCTGCGGCAGTCATCGAACGGCGCCAATCACTGAGCCTGATGATCAATGAAGAGGACCATCTTCGCATGCAAGCGATCCGCCCGGGCTTGCAACTCACAGCCGCATTCCAATCACTCTCAGCCGTCGATTCCGAACTGGAAAATCAACTCGATTACGCATTTGATCCAACTTTAGGATATTTAACGACGTGCCCGACGAATATTGGCACGGGCTTGCGCGCCTCCTCCATGCTCCATCTGCCAGCTTTGGAACTCACCTCGCAGCTCGAGCAAGTGCTTCAAGCGGTCAACAAAATTGGCCTTGCGGTCCGTGGCATCTATGGTGAGGGCACTGAATCACTCGGGCATTTATTCCAAATTTCCAATCAATCGACATTAGGCGAAAGCGAAGAATACATCATCCAGCGGCTAGAACGTGTGATCAAACAAGTCGCCCGTCACGAGGCGAATGCTCGCGAAAAGTTGTTAGATGACCGGCCGCAGTTCATCGCGGATAAAATTGGCCGCGCGTATGGCATTTTGCGCCATTGCCACATCATGGAGTCCAAAGAGGCACTTACCCTGCTTTCATTGGTGAGGCTAGGTGGCAGCATTGGTATTTTTCCAAAAGAAACGACGGCGCTATGCGATGCGCTTTTCATGGAAATACAACCCGCGCATTTGCAGTGGTCCACCGCCCGCGCCCTCTGCGCAGATGAGCGAGATGCCTTGCGAGCAGAAATCATACGTGCCCGTTTGCATTCTTTGGAATCCCCACATATTAGTCACATAGCACCAGAGGAAAAACCCTCGAATTCCGACCACCCAAGCAGCCATGAATAACTTTACCCCACGCGCCCAACAAGTCTTAGCTCTTGCTCGCAAAGAGGCCGAGCGATTCAACCATTCCTATTTGGGCACAGAGCACCTTCTGCTCGGCCTGATCAAGCTGGGCCAAGGCGTCGCCGTAAATGTGTTAGAACGCATGGGCCTCGAACTGGAAGCCGTGCGCGTCGAAGTGGAAAAGGAAGTCGGCTCCGGCCCACCCCAAAAAACGGGCGGCAATATTCCCTACACGCCCCGCGTGAAAAAGGTTCTCGCCCTTGCCAATAAAGAAGCGAAATCCCTCAACCATTCCTACGTCGGCACTGAGCACTTGCTTCTCGGCTTGTTGCGCGAGGGGGAAGGCGTGGCAGCTCGCGTGCTGAAGAGCTTGGATGTGGATATCCAGCGCACACGCAATGAAATTCTAGCAGAAATTGATCCTAACTTTTCTCCCGAAGATTCCGACGAGAGCGAAGAAGACGAAGATGACGGCGACGATGCTATTTTTGAAGAAGAATCTGAACCAGCCGCCGCTCAACAAGAAGGCGAAGGAAAAACCAAAACTCCGGCGCTCAAAGCATTTGGCCGCGATCTTACCAAAGTCGCCCGCGATGGCGGCTTGGATCCAGTGATCGGGCGCGTCAGTGAAATTGAACGTGTAATTCAAATTCTTTGCCGCCGCACGAAGAACAATCCGGTGCTCATCGGCGAAGCTGGCGTGGGGAAAACGGCGATCGTCGAAGGGCTCGCTCAAGAAATCGCCTCGGGCAACGTGCCGGAAATTCTTCGCAATAAAAAAGTCATTACCCTCGATCTCGCACTGATGGTCGCCGGCACCAAATACCGCGGCCAATTTGAAGAACGCATCAAGGCGGTGATGGATGAAATCCGCAAGGTGAAGAACGTGATTTTGTTCATTGATGAGTTGCACACAATCGTCGGCGCAGGCTCGGCCGAGGGCGCGATGGATGCTTCTAACATCATCAAGCCGGCACTCAGCCGCGCGGAACTGCAATGCATCGGTGCCACCACTCTCAACGAATATCGCAAATACATCGAAAAGGATTCCGCGCTCGAGCGTCGTTTCCAACAAGTCAAAGTCGATGAACCATCGGTCAACGATGCCATCCAAATTTTGCAAGGCTTACAGGAAAAATATGAATCTCACCACAAAGCGCGCTACACCCCAGAAGCGATCGAGGCAGCAGTCAAGCTCACCTCGCGCTATCTAACAGCCCGCTTTTTGCCAGACAAAGCGATCGATGTGTTAGATGAAGCCGGTGCCCGCGCACGCATCGGCACGCTCACGCGCCCACCCGTGATCAAGGAGCTCGAAGCGAGCATCGTGCAAATCAACCGCGAAAAAGTGGCAGCCATTTCTGAGCAAAATTTTGAAAAAGCCGCCGCTCTGCGCGATGACGAAAAGCAGGCGAAAAAAACATTGGATGAGACGCTCAAATCATGGCGCATCTCATCCGAAGAAACCATCGTCACCATTTCAGATGATGATATCATGACCGTCGTTTCCAAATGGACCGGCGTGCCGCTCCAACGGATGGAAGAAAAAGAGGCAGAAAAATTGCTCAAAATGGAAGGCGAGCTGCAAAGCCGCGTGATTGGGCAAAACGAAGCCGTCATTGCCATTTCCAAAGCACTGCGCCGCTCGCGTGCCGATCTCAAAGATCCGCGCCGCCCGATCGGTTCATTCCTTTTCCTCGGCCCCACCGGTGTCGGCAAAACGTATCTCGCCCGCAATCTAGCAGAATTCATGTTTGGCGATCCCGAATCGTTGATTCAAATCGACATGTCTGAATACATGGAAAAATTCACGGCCAGCCGCCTGATTGGTTCGCCTCCGGGCTACGTGGGCTACGAAGAAGGTGGCCAGCTTTCCGAAGCGGTGCGCCGCCGCCCCTACTCGGTCGTGCTGTTTGACGAAGTGGAAAAGGCTCATCCAGATGTGATGAATCTTTTGTTACAAATTTTGGAAGAAGGCACCGTCACCGATTCGCTCGGCCGCAAGATCGATTTCCGCAATACGATCATCATCATGACATCCAACGTCGGTGCTTCGACGATCAAGCGCCAAACCTCACTTGGATTCGGCGCGATGACTGAAGATCAGGCGGACTTCCAAGGCATGAAGGACAAGATCCTCGAAGAGACCAAACACTACTTCAAACCGGAATTCCTCAATCGCCTTGATGAGTTAGTCGTCTTTCACATGTTAGAAAAAGGCGATCTCAATCAAATCGTCGATCTCGAGGTTGCCAAACTCGTCAAACGACTCAGCGAAAAAAACATTCATCTCACCTTGGAAGAAAGCGCGCGCGAACTTCTCGCCATCAAAGGATTCGATCCTGCTTACGGCGCGCGGCCGATGCGCAGAGCAGTCGAGCGGCTGTTAGAAGACCCACTTTCAGAGTCACTCCTCCGTGGTGATGTCAAGCCAGGCGGCAAGGTGCATGTGATCAAAAAGCCGGATGTTGATGAGTTGGAGTTTGTTTCCAGCCATCCAGAATCGCACGAAGAGTTAAGCGTCTGAGCTGCACTGCATCCATGCCATCAGCCAACTCTCCTTCTTTACTCAAACTGCTGCTTTGTCTAACACTTCCGCTGTATGTGTTAGATCAAATCAGTAAATTTTGGACGATCCACAATTTCCCTCCGCCGTGGTCGCCAGATGCTTACCACTGGCCGATCATCGAAAATGTCTTCCACTGGGTGCGAGTGCATAACCAAGGAGTCGCCTTCGGCCTCGGCAATGGCACGGCTTGGGCTCCGATTGTTTTTTTATGTGTGCCAATTTTAGCACTCATCATGATCCGAATTTTTTGGAAAAAGGGTGTCTTCACTTCGCGCCTATCACACGTGGCCATCGCACTTTTGCTATGTGGCATCTTCGGCAATCTAACTGATAGATTGATCCAAGGATTTTTGTTAGAAGATTTCCGTCATATGAGTTTTTGGCATCGCTTGTGCGAAGGATACGTGGTCGATTTCGTTGCGGTTAAACTACCATTATACGATCGATTGGTGCCGAGCAGCGGTGGTTGGTGGCCCGCCTTTAACGTCGCGGATTCTTGCATCTGCATCGCTGCCGGCATGATCTTTATCAGCGGGATTCTCGAAGAACGCGCCGTAAAAAAAGCCACCAAAGCCGCGAAGTAATCCGCGCTAGGCTGAGAAATTTCATCTTATCAAATCGTGAAGTTTTTTTGAAAAATCAATTTGGCGAACCCGACCATTTGTTTTTATTACTAAATATGCCGTAGTTTTTTATTTGACCCTACAAGATGTGTGTGCAGGATCGGGATGTTCACCGATTTCATCACCATGCGTTGCGTCAATTGTGGATCTCTCAAAGACAAAGTGCTCGATTCACGCAGCTCGAAAGATGGCACGTCCATCCGGCGGCGGCGCGAGTGCCTTGCCTGCGGCTACCGCTACACGACTTACGAGCAAATCGAGCGCACCGAGCTACGAGTCATCAAGCGCGATGGCACGCGCGAATCGATCAACCGCGAGAAGATCATGAACGGCCTGGCCAAAGCGTGCGAGAAGCGCCCGGTGGCGATGGATCGGTTAGATCGTGCGGTGGAAGAAATTCTATCAGAGCTGCACAAGGACCATCACAGCGAAGTGCCTTCTTCACTCATCGGCAGCAAAGTGATGGACAAGTTGTATCAGATCGATCCCGTCGCCTACGTGCGCTACGTTTCGGTCTATCGGCAATTTGAGGATGTGAACGAATTTATTGGGGAAATCCAAGCATTGGCTCGGCGAGCAGCGAGAGATCCCTACCAACGGCGCTTATTCAAAGATAACTGATCGAAATCGACTCCAATTTTTAGACTATTTTGATTTCACTCATCGGCAATCGTCCGGCACTGCAAATTGGTCATCACCAAGTGATCGAGTATGATGTGGCGTGGTTGGATGTGCCGCTACAACGCGCCGCGAGCGATGCGGGGCTTGAAGATTTCCCATTCGTATCGGACATCCGCCAAGGAATTGCAGAATATCTGGAAAAACGTTGCTCGTTACAAATGCTGCCGCTTGCGAGCCTCTATGAGAGAATTCGCAAAATGTTGATTCAAATCGGTTATGAAGCGATTGCTCAACATTTACGCCAAATCCCACCGCCGATCACGATCTCTTTGGTGAGGCCAGCGATGGAGGCCGGAAATGGATTCGAGCTCGCATTTTTCACCAATCTGCGGGCTGAGCTTGAAGCGCTCAAAGCAGCGGGTGCGGAGGAACTTCGCTTCATCGGCATCAATGAGTCCGCGCAAATCCTACGTGGCTCTAACAAGTGGAATTCACAATGTGAAAAGCTCGCCGGTGAAATTGAATTATTCATTTCCGCTTGGGGGCAAGAAGTGCTCGCCGTCGCTTGCCCATGATCTGTTAGATAGCCAAAATTTATTTTTGAAATGCCATTTTCTTCTATTCTAACACATCCGGGCGGTGCTCATAAGGATGAATTTCTCGCGTGTTGTTTTCTGCTAGCTTACGCGCCGGTTGTGATCTCGCGGCGGGAACCGACGGCAGAGGATCTAACAGACCCGAACATCGCAGTCGTCGATGTCGGCCATGAACACGTTCCTGAGTTAGGGAATTTTGATCATCATCAATTTCCATCGGATCATCCGCCGCTGTGTTCGCTGAGTTTGGTATTGCAGCACTTCGGGCTTTATGAGGAAGCGAGAGATTTTTGCGATTGGTTGGAACCTGCGGAGTGGTTCGATACGCTTGGTCCAATTGAGACGGCGCGGCGCTTAGGCATCCCTCGCGATGCCGTTTTTAAGCTCTATTCGCCGATCGACGGCACGTTGCTGCGGCGTTTTAGCAAGCAGCGAGAGATTTTACCGGGCGATCCGCTGTGGGAAATCATGCGTTGGGTGGGAGAGGATCTCAAAGCGTATTTAATTTCACAACGCACCCAGCTCGAGTGGATTTCATCCGCGAGTGAGATTTGGGAAATCGAGGCACGAGGTGAGTTATTTGAGGTGTTATTTTTACCACGAGACGCGGCGGATCCCGAGCAGGAGCAATCCACCGCGATGGCAAAATTTTTAGGCAGGCGAAAAGACAGCTCGGCGGTGGCTGCTTGTGTGTATGGGGACCGGCGTGGAGGTGGCTATGCCTTATCACGCTACATGGATCATCCACAACTCGACTTCACGAGAATCGCGGATTGCGAAGACGTGCACTTCGCCCACGCCCGGGGATTTGTCGCCAAAACCTCAGCGACCGATCCTCTGCGATTGCGCGAACTACTCGCTGATGCGTGGGTGCCGAAATTCTGAGCGGCGAAAAACAACCTCTTGCGCGATTTATCAAACAGGAGCATTGATGCTTCATGATTTTTAATCACCTTCACCAAGGAATGATCTGATGCGAGAAATCCTTTTGATTATTGGCATGGTCGTATTGGCGATTGCACTGCGATCTGCTCGGTCAAGTCACCTGCGCAAACTCGGCGCGATCCTGATGCTGGTGGCCAGTTTTTTCGGTTTTTATTTTCTAACAGATAGCATCATTGCCGGTATTCTTGGGGCTCTTCTGTGGTTTTTCCTGCCGTGGGTCGATTTGTTAGGCCGCGTGCGTGTGATGCGCCTGCCGCTGAATAATCGGCTGAAAGATCGAGATCTTCCCAATCCGTCATTTTTTCCAAATGCCACGGAAGCGGCGGCTGCGATGGAAGATGCGGGTTTTGAGCACGTCTCGGATTGTGGCTGGGAATGGGCTGGGATGAAGCAGCATTTCAGATTGTTTTGGAATCCGGAAGAACGCGCAGTTTCATCCGTTTGCCTCTGTGAGCAGGGAAATGTGGCATTCGCTTTCATTTCCGTCACATCTCACGACCAACACGGGCGGATTTGGCGGACGACGAATTTCCCATTTTCTCCTGCGCTGCGTTGCCCACCGCATGTGAAATGGAATCATGTCCCGTGTGAGCGGAGCTGCTTCCATCAAATTCTCAAAGACCACCAAGACTATCTCGCGAAAATGGCAGTGCCAATCACAGAGCTTCTCATTCCAGATCCGAGTGAGTTGGAAAATGGCGTGGACCGTGAAATGCGCGATCAGATGAACCACAATATTCAATCCGGCATCATCGAATTAACTCACGACGGCCATTTCCAGTATTCCAAACGCGGCATGCTTTTTCTCTGGTGGCAATTCATCAAAGACATGGTGCGTCTCTGTTAGAATTTCTCGTATGATTTAAACAGTGACCATGCCCGTCACAAACAACGCAGCGAGAACGGCCGCTAATATAATGCGATACCAGCCGAAAATGGATAGACCGTGGCGTTGCAAATAAGTAACTAGCCACTTCACCGCCAAGGCTGCAGAAATCGCTGCCGAAAAGATGCCGACGAGCAAAGGCATCGCGCCATAGGTTTCCCATAACAACTTCGTGCCGCCGAACCAGACATCCCACGCTGGATCAAGCCCACTCACCGGCCACAGGGCTTTCTTCGCAGTCGCCGCAGTGAGCGTGACGACTCCTAACAAAAAGGAATATTCTACCGCGGCTTTGACTGACAGCCCGACGAGCAAGCCACCTAGAATCGTCATCAAACTGCGGCTCGTGCCGGGCCACATGGCGATGCATTGCATGAAGCCGATGACGAGTGCCATTTTCCACGTCATCTCTAACAGATCTCTGCCCGATGAAGCGCCCGGATCGCGGGGTTTTGCTTTTTCGATGAGTAAAATGGCTATGCCGCCGGCCAATAAGGCAGCGACGATTGGCCATGGCTTAAACAACGTCGCTTCGATCCAATCATCAAAAATCACGCCTAAAACCGCTGCGGGTAAAAAACCTGCGACGATCAAAATAAACAATTTCAAGCCATCTGGATTGCGACCAAGAAGGCCATCTTTCATCATCAGCACTCGCTTAAAATAGAGGCCAAGCACGGCGAGTATCGCTCCGCCTTGGATGCAAATCGCAAACGTATCTGCCGCGATTTTTTCCTGCTCATTGGCGACACCAATTCCTAACAGATTCTGCGCGATCAGCAAATGCCCAGTCGAGCTGACCGGCAAGTATTCGGTGATTCCTTCGATGATGCCCAAAACCAATGCTTGCCACGCTTCCATAGATGTGCGCGGAGTATGTCGATTGACTGAAATGCAAGCAAGCATTGCTATTGATTTATCACCAATTGCGGCAGATCGTTTCTCCAGCACTCAAATGAAAGTCCGTTATTTAAGAATCGTGAGAAAAGCGTTTCGTGCGCTTCGTCACCCGCAGTTGCGGCATCGTCCTTGGTGGCAAAAAATTTCCAAGCCACTATTCGAGCGCTCGTTGTGGGTGCCGTGCCGTGATTCCGTGGCACTTGCGGTCACCATTGGGATTTTCTTTTCGATGATGTTAATGCCGATGCAGATGCTGCCGGCCGCGATTTTGGCGATGCTACTCAGAGCCAATGTGCCGACTGCGATGGCCACTTGCTGGGTGACTAATCCGGTGACGATGGGTCCGGTAGTATATGGTCAAGGGGTTTTTGGGAAATGGTTGCGCGAGAGTTGTTTGCTGCCAATGCCAGAATTTCTGGCTAAGGTTCAGTATGAAATTCCGGGAGTCGGGGTGATCAATGCCGCAAATTTCACTTTAGGCATGTTCGCATCTGGTATCATCCTCGCCGCCCTTGCTTATCCAACAGTGATGTTGATTGCAAAAATCATTCCTCATCACCTACCCGTCAACCGTAAGAGAATCGGCTTCTCTTATTTTTTTCTGGGGTTGATGAAAAAATCGCCCAAGTGAGGTTTAATCGTCTTTGAACGATCGGCTAACTGCGCTTGTTCCAGCAGGTGCGCCAAACCGCTCGGTCGCGTCCGTTTCCGCAAAACGATACTTGAGTTGTCCAATCCGCCCAAAGCGGCGAAGGATGATTCCTAACAGAAACGAAATGGCGATTAAAATGCACGTCACGACCACCACAAGCAACAGCATCAAGCGATTTCTACCTTCTGGTAAAGGCATGGCACGTTGTTGAAAATAATGACTGCACTCGCGGACGATATTTTGCATCAATGCATCAATATAGGCTTCCGCCTCAACATTCACCGACAATCCAGAGACGCTACGCTGAATGATCCCGGAGATTTCATGAGTCGGGATTTCGTTATCCCGCAGAGGCGCATCCTCAAAATCGATGCTGCAGAGATCCCAGCCGTAACCAATGCCGCGACTATTCGCTTCAAAAACCACAACCAACCCATCACCATCGGGCAACCATTCGCTACGCAATTTTTCGGCAAGATCTTGCACAGTGGATCCAATCATCACTGGCTCTAAGACCAAATATATATGATATCCATGCAGCTCACGCAGTTGGATTAGTTGTTCCGAGATGCGGTTCTTCAGTTCTGGAGAACTACGGAAAAATCCATTGCGATCATAAATGCCGCTCTCGGGAGGCTGCGATTTTCTAGAATCCAATACTGGGGAAATGACTTGGCCATGTAGGCCTAGCGCCAATCCAAACAGCACGCCCAATGCTGCAAAACGTGAAGTAATCAATGCCGCCATGTCCTACCATCATGTTTTTCCAGATTTCCTAATGATGACAAGAATCATCTTAAATAATCTAATCTGGCGGTAAAATTTTCGCACTAAGCCGCTTCACGCCATCAGCGGCAATCGTGCTTTGTGGATGGATGCTGCGCGCCTTCAAATACCAACTCAGCGCGGAGCCGACTTGCACATCGGCGCGCTTCTCAAATTCAGTCGCTTTTTCAATCGATAGGGTAAAATCAGCCACTTTGGGTGCGAGCAATTCCATTTCGCGGCCTAACTTCGGATCATCGGGAAACGATGAGCGCAGCTCGGCGAGTTGTTCCCACGCTGCGTAACTTTGGCCAATTCGGGAGAACTCAGCTGCCTTGCCCAAAGCCGCTTCAATCTTGGTGAGATTTCCCATGATTTCTTTGAATGCCTCCTCGCGCTTGGCATCGCCCATGATCGAGGGCGCAATTTCGTATTGGCGCCTGGCGATTTCCCGGAAATTCCCCTCGCTCACGAGCCGGTCAAAATCATTGCGAGCCATGGAAATACCGCTGCTTTGGGTGATCAGTTCGCGAAATTCCGTGAGCTTCGGGTTGGTCGGCCATGTTTCGGTGGCCTTGGTAATGAGTTCCGTTGCCTTTGCGCTATCACGATTTAGAACGTGAGATTTTGCCTCTTCGATGGCGAGATCCGAGGCCAAGGTCGCCGCGGAAATCACACTCTCCGCTTTGGATGATGGGAAATCTTTGGCCTCGGCTCGGAGTTGATTCACGAGCTTGCGTGCCGTGCCGTAATCTCGCGCTTGGATGCTATCGTAAAGCTCGTTGAGATTGCGAGCATAGCCGGCCACGCGGAGTTTTTTTTCCAGTTCCAACGTGGCAATGGGCTCCATGAATTCGCCAACCGCGAAGGCCTCCATCAGCCGTTGAGTGGCACTGTGAAGATCCCCGCGGGAAAGCAGTAATTCAAAGGCTTCTAACGTTTTTCCCACCTCGCGGATGACTTCATTGGAGAGCGAATCTAACGAGCTTACCGTCGGACTCACGCCCACAGATTGAGTGAAGAGTTTGGAAACGTCGGAGTTTTTATCGATATGCAATTCCGTATCTCCATCTTTCCAAATTTGATTGTAAAAACGCGCGGCCATTAAGACATGCTCATAACGGCGCTGAGTAAACCACTGCACCATGTTGACTTGATACTGCACTTTTGTTCGGAAAATTTGCGCCTCGGTGCGCACGACGTTGGCTTTTTTCAGTGCTTCAATTTCCCCAATGCGGCGGAGAATTTCCGTATAGCGCAAAGAATTCATTCCAGTGCCTGGCTCTTGAACGACGTTGCTGGCGGCAGAAGCTTCACCTTCTTTCGGAGGCGGCTCTTTGCCCATCGGCTTGGTGCTTTTGCCGTGAATTGCCTTCCAATCCCCATCGTTGACGATGGATTGTTTTTCCTTTTCTAACGAAAGATTCAGATCCTCCAATCCCCGCATGTCCTGGCGAGAAAGCATGGAGGTGTAAATCGATTCTGCGAGAGTGCCACACAAGTTCGCATCACCCGGATAGCTGCTGGCCGCTGGCAATAAACTAAACGCACCATTCAAATCCGGCCGCGGACGATGGTAGGGAGATAGTTTTTCTAACACCTTCTTGATCGTTTCACGATACATTTTCGCGGCCTCGTCATCCTCGGGTGCTTGATTGAGATATTTTTCAAATCGCGCTTTGAGCAAACGATTATTCGCAAGAGGAATCGTAATTCCGGCTACCGTGATCGTTTCCGCAGATGGATCAAAAAGCGGAATTTCTTGGCCAAATGGACTGCTGCCCGCCGCTGGTTTTGGCGTGCTTGAGCCGCCTCCTCCCGCTGCCGGCGCAGCATTCTCATCTGCCGCAGGTGGCGTATAGACCTGTGCATGAACACACACAGCTGTGGCCAGTAGAAAACTCAAGGCGTAAAAATGTTTCATTTAAAAAATCTGTTATAGCCTTTGGATATCCGTCGCAACGGCAATGCCACCTTGGCGGAATTTTACCCGGAAATGATACGATTGCTTAATTTCGATGTTGAGCTTGCTGAACTCGGGCGGCACTTCGATTCCAAGATACGAATCTCCGGAATCCGTTCTCACCTTCACACTCACCACTTGGCCGCGGCCACTTGTCCATTGTAATTTTTCATCCACCTCACCTTTTACCGAGTATTCATTGCCGCGCAGGCTGTTGCCATTATCTAACAAATCTTGGAGAACCAGCGGTTTCACGCCGGTAAATCCCACGGCCTTCTGCGAGAACCATGACTTCCCTGCAATGCCGATGAGAATCAAGCCCACCACGCAAGCGATGATCCAACCCGGATGAAATGATGAGCTCGCGCGTCTTGCCATGACTAAAAACTATCTGATTTATCGAAAAACCGCATGCAAAAATTCAACTTTTCTGGGCGCTCGATTGATGAAGCGATTGCCGCGCTGCTTGCAGTGTATTTTTCATTAACATGGCGATCGTCATCGGGCCAACACCACCCGGCACCGGCGTGATTGCCGAGCATAACGGCGCCACTTCTGCAAACGCCACATCGCCCACCAAGCGGTAGCCCGCCTTTTTCTCCGGTGCGGCGATGCGGTTGATGCCGACGTCGATCACCACGGCACCCGGCTTAATCCAATCCGCTCGCACCATTTCTGGCCGCCCAACTGCCGCGATAATAATATCAGCCTGTCGGCAAATTCTGGGCAGATCGCGCGAGCGCGAGTGGGCGATGGTCACCGTCGCGTTCGCGGCCTTGGAAACTAACAACATCGCCATCGGCTTGCCTACAATCATGCTGCGGCCAATCACCACCACATTCGCACCCGCCAGTGGGATGCCCGCCTGCTCTAACAATTTCATGCAGCCGGCCGGCGTGCATGGCACCAATGCCGATGGATCCTCCATGACTAATTTCGCCACATTTTCCGGGTGAAATCCGTCCACATCTTTCCGCGGATCCAGCGCGCGAACGATCGCCTGCTCGTCCATGTGCGGCGGCAGTGGAGATTGCACCAAAATGCCGTGTATGGACGGATCTGCATTCAGTTGCTGCACGATCTCTAACAATTCTTCTTGGCGAGTGCTGGCGGGTAAAATTTTCTCAACAGAATGAAATCCCAAGTCCGCGCAGGTCTTCACCTTGGATCCGACGTAAACGGCAGACGCTGGATCATCGCCCACCAAAACAACGGCGAGCCCGGGCCGCAACCCTTGATCGATCAATTCTTTCGCTTCCGCTCGACACATTTCTAACACATCCTGAGCGACTTTTTTGCCATCAATCAACATCGGTGAAGTCATCTTGAAAAAACTGTTTTATAAATCATCCACGCCGTCGAGCATTCGCTGTTGGATCGCTCGAAGATGGGAAGCGAATTGCTCCTCGTCCATGCCTCTTGGGACGACGATGGCCTCGTCAAAAATCACGCGCACGCGGCTGAAGGGAAGAGGGATGACCATCTTGTCCCACGTCCGCAAGCGCCAAGCACGCTCGCAGGTGAGATGAATGGGCAACACCGCAGCGCCGGTCATTTCGGCAATTTTAATGACCCCCGGCGAAAAGCTGTAACGCGGCCCGCGCGGCCCATCCGGCGTGATGCAAACATCGATGCCCTGCTCTAACGCACGCCTCATTCCCACCAAGGCCGCCACCGCCCGGCGCGATGAAGATCCACGCACCGCACTCAGCCCAAAGAACCCCATGGCCGCCGCTAAAATCGCGCCATCATGGCTCGCGCTGGTGAGCACCGCGGCCTTGCGATGGCGTCCAATTTTCCGCGCCCATATCGGCGTCGCCGCGAAAATTCGGCTATGCCATAGCGTATAAATCATGCGCTGCGGTGGCCCATCACCCCGCGTGATCCCGCTGCGATCTTCCACTTCATACCTCAGCGTCATCGCCCAGCATCGCATGATCCAGCCAGCGATGGTGCCGAGAATGTGCGATTTCCGATCACCTCGAATGTCCTGACTTTTTTTCACATGAACCCAGCGGTATGCAGCGTATCGACGAGATATTGCTGGCGAGACATCAAATTCTGATAGATTTCCTGATCTTGCGGATTCGGGTAACACGTAGCGCTAGGATCACCGGCGACGAGGTAACTCGCAATTTCATCAAAGCCCAAGGACTCCCCACTTTGTTGGAAAAAAGCCACAGCTGCCTGCATTGCCGCACCCACCGCCGCGCCTTGTCTGGTGACAACCGGAACCACCGGAATGCCAAACACATCTGCTAACATCTGCCGCGCGATGGGGCTCGAAGCACTCGGCCCTAACAGCCGGATCTCTTCTGGCTCAAAGCCTAAATCTAACAAACGGCTCATGGCGTAGCCAAAACTCAGCGCCACTCCTTCTGCCGCAGCTCTGGCGAGATGAGCGGGTGTAAAATTATCTGGCGAGATGCCATGCAACATTCCCGTGCCTTCCGGCAAATGCGGAATCGATTCCCCAGTGAAATACGGCAATAATAGTAGTCCGTCCGCACCCACCGCGACGCTGCTGACCATTTCCTCAAATTGAGAAGCAGACCATCCATAATGGCGCCGTAAAATCCCAGGTGCCACCGTGGCATTCGTCACCGTCGCTAGGCCGAGCCACGATCCCGTCGCCGAGCATAACGGTAAAATTTCACCGCGAAAATCGATCACCGGCGCATTGCCAACGCCCATGATGACTCCTTGGCTTGACCAATCCAGAGCGACGGTTTTATCGGCGACGCAACCGGCGGCCAATGCCGATAACATCGGCGCCGCACTGCCCGCAGAAACTTGCACCCATTCAGAAAGTCCCCATTCTTTTGCCAACTCACCGCGCAACATTCCACGCGGTTGCTGCGAGGCTCCGATCGGTGGCAGCATCGCTTCCAACGCCGGATCGATGAAGTTCATCATTTCGATCGACCAATGGCGCGTCCTCACATCGAACATGCCCGTCGCTGAAGCACTGCCCGGTTCCGTCGCTCTCTGGCCGGTAAGCCAATAGGAAATGAAATCCTGAACGGTCAGCATCACCTCGATCCGTTGGAAATGATACGGTTCGTGCTGTTTGAGCCACAAGCACTCCGCCGCCGCAGATTCCACGCCCGGCACTTGCCCGACCAATTCCAATAAACCAGGAGCACCGCCAAACGCCCGCGCCAACTCCTCAGCTTGCCGTTTCGCCGAGCGATCACCCGCCAATTTTGCATGACGTATAATGCGGTTGGCCTCATCTAACAAAACCAATCCTCGCAGCGGACCCGCCACTCCCATGCCACTGATGCGTTGCTTCTCGGGGCCAATTTCGTTCAAACATTGCCGCAGCGTCTGATCCACCGCATCAATCCATTGCGCGGGATTTTGCTCACGATATCCCGCTGGCAATCCTTCAGTCCACGCGTGCGGTGCCCAGGCTTCGGCCAGCACAACACCCGCCTCCAAATCAAGCACGACGGTGCGAGTGCCATTTTGCTCAATTTCAATTCCAATAAAGTGCATGAGATCAATCCGTCCGTCCTTCGCAACTAATTGCGGCTTCTCGGATGCATGCATTCTGTCCAGCAATCTGCCTTTGACAAGCCTATCGATGCGCGAATTCAGGCCCCGAGGTGGATCATGTCATGAGCATGGGGTTAGCCGTGATTCTCTTCGTGACAAAATCGCAGTCCCCTCATAAATTACAGATCCTGCAATGAAATTACCGACCCTACTTTTTGCCGTTTTGCTGATGCCGATATCTGGTGCATTTGCCGAAAATGACGCCTTACGAGACTTATTTTCCAATGGGAAATTGGACGCATGGAATGGCGCTGGATACGTGCTCAACGAGGGCGTGCTCACGACTACTGAAAAATCTGAAATGCTGGTGAGCAAGGCGCTCTACACCCGCTATGTGTTAGATTTTGATTTCAAATTGCCCGCTGAAGGATCTTACACGTTGGTGCTCCATTATGCTGGGCAAGGAGACCCTCAAAAATCCGGCGTTGCCATTCCGTTGTTGGGTGCCACAGCCAATGCAGCGGCCGCCCCCACCCAAGCTCATGGCTCAATTGCGGGCCTCGTCGCTCCCGTCTCACCCGCGCTTAAGCCCGCAGGCGAGTGGAATCACCAACGCATCACCGTGATGGAATCCACCATCGCAGTTGAATTGAATGGCGCGATGATTTCTCGGGCCAATTTGAACGATCTCAGCGCCAAGCAGCCAGATCATCTTGGCTTGAAACAACGCGCCGGACAAATCGTGTTTCTAGGCCGCGGCAGCGAAGCGAGCTTCCGCAACGTTAAGATCCACGAAATGGTGCCAGCAGCGAATACGGCGGGCGTCACAGAGGCAGGATTTAAACCGCTCTTTGACGGCAAATCACTGCAAGGTTGGGTGCATGATCCTGCGACGACCCATGAGTGGTTCGCGCAAGACGGCGCACTCAAGCATACGGGCAAACTTGGCGAACCTCGGAATTTGTGGACGAAAAAAACCTACGGCGATTTCACGATGGTGTTTGATTGGCGCTGGAGCCATCGCGGAAACATCATGCCCCAGCCAATCATCGAATCTAACGGAAAAATCAAACTGGATGAAAAAGGCGAGCCGCAACGCATCGAAGTGGAAGAACAGGACAGCGGCATTTTCATTCGCGGCAATGAAAAGAGCCAAGTGAATCTTTGGAATTGGTCGGTTGGCTCAGGCGAAATTTATGGCTACCGTCATGAAGATAGCACGCCAGATGAGGTGCGCGCGGCCTGCACACCCAAATTGCGTGCCGATCAACCAACGGGAGTATGGAACCGCATGATGATCCAAGCGAAAGGAAACCGCGTGAGTGTCTCGCTCAACGGCCGAGTGGTCATCGAAGGAGCTGATCTATCAGAAATGCCAGCAAGGGGTCCGATTGGCATTCAGCATCACGGCCAAGCATTGGAATTTTCCAACGTCTGGATCCGCGAAGAAAGCACGCCTTCAACCACTGATTCCGCCACACACGATAACCCGTGATTGCTAGATAATAGGGTATTCGCAAACTCTGCGGAAACTTCCTGTTGCATGGTGAAATTGACGGCTTGGCAGAGCCGAGATTCTCGACGATGAATGGCTACATTCATGGAATACTCAGCAGCGATTGATTGGTTATTTTCCACCCAAAGCATCGGCATCAAGCTCGGCCTTGAGCCGATGCGCTGCTTGCTGAAAGAACACCTGTGCTATCCAAAATATGGCGTGAAAGTGATCCACGTCGCCGGCACCAATGGCAAAGGCAGCACTTGCGCGATGATCGATTCGATTGCGCGCGCTTGTGGCCAACGCAGCGGACTTTTCACCTCGCCCCACCTAATCAACTTCCGCGAACGCATTCAAGTATCGGGCAAAATGATTCCCGAAGCATTCTGCGCGGATGAACTCACGGAGCTGCGCCGTCTCGCCGAGACCATGGAGCATCACCCGACGTTTTTTGAGCTCACACTCGCACTGGCCATGCGCTGGTTCCGCGAAACGGAATGTGAGTTGATTGTTTTAGAAACAGGAATGGGCGGGCGGCTCGATGCGACCACCGCGGTGCCCGCAGATGTGGCAGTCATCACGCCGATCGGCATGGATCACATGCAGTGGTTAGGCGATACCTTGGCTGCCATCGCCCGCGAAAAGGCTGGCATTTTTGTGGAAGGAAAACCTGCCATCACCGGCCGTCAAGAGCCTGAAGCAATGCGAGTGTTAGAATGCGAGGCCAATCAAGTGCGGGCTTGTTTTCAAAAAATCAGTGAGCCGCTGTTAGGCTACCCAATCAATCTAACAGGCAAGCACCAACGTTGGAATGCCGCGCTCGCGGTTGCGGCTTTGCACAGTGCCGGCATTGAGTTGCGCGCGGATAGCGTGCGGCATGGTCTCGTAAATGTATCGTGGCCTGGGCGGTTTGAGGAAATCGTTCCTAACATTTTGTTAGATGGTGCCCACAATCCAGCAGCTGCGGATGTGCTTGCCGAGACATGGCGCGATGCCTTCGGTGAAGAAAAAGCCGTGCTCATTTTCAGCGCAGTGGCCAGCAAGGACATTCGCGGCATCCTCGAGCGATTGCTGCCGATCGCCGCGGAAGTGCATTTTTGTCCGGTGGATACACCACGCGCCGTGCCGTTAGAAGCATTGTGCGATGCAATGCCAGAAACGGACGTGCCGGTTTTTTTGCATGAGAACTTTCTATCAGCACTGGCGGCCGCGCAGCAACGGGAGGCACGGATTCTGATTGCTGGGTCGTTATTTCTGGTTGGCGAAGCGCGGGCGCATTTCACGCAAGATGACTTTCAAAGCAGCAGCCAATAGAACCACCGCGCAGATAGAATTTTTCTAACGGGTGCTATCGTCGGTGATGTCATCCACCACCTCAAGTGGGTCCACATCCACGCGTTGATAGGATGAAACCGCGGCGCGGACCATGGCCACGGCGCTCTCATGTTCATCGTGGATCACCTGCACGCCGAGGGCCCTCAGTTTCATGGCTTCAATGGCAAATTTAGCCCGCGCAAAAATGCAAATGCTGGAATTTCTCTCGCGCACTAAAGGGACCGCCACCGTCGTGATGTGAACTGCTGGAAACGTAAATGCGACGAGGCGCGCATGCTTGATGCCGGCCAAATCCAACGCTTCTGGATGAGTTGCATCGGCGAACAAAACGAGCTGACCGTCTGACTTCAGCGTGCGCACTGTTTCCGAATTCAACTCCATGATTAAAGTATCCAAGCCGCAGCGCTTAAGCGCCTCATTGAGCGCGCGGCCAACCGGCCCGTAGCCGCAAATGATCGCGTGATCGCGGATGTCTTTGAGTAGCCGAGTGGGGCTGGCGCTGACGGGAGCCAACTGATGTGCATGCCAAATTCTTTTTTTTTCTAACCATTTTCCAACAGGTTTGGCGGCGCGCATCATCATCGGCACTGCCGCCATCGTCACCGCGCTGCAGATCAGGAGAATTTGCTCCATGGCCGGATCAAATGGCCGATAGCCGCCTGCTTTACCGATCAGCACAAGGGAAAATTCCCCTGTGCTTGCGAGACTACATGCCGCTAGCAACGATGGCTGATTGGGCAGCTTGAGACATTTAAGCACGAGAAAAAGAATGGCGCCTTTGATGGTTAAAATCAGCACGCTAACTAACAGAATTATTCCCAATTGATCCGCAATCACCGAAAGATCGATCAACAGGCCAACGGAGATGAAAAACACCGCAATAAATAAATCTTTGAAGGGCAAAATATCTGATAGAATGCGATGACTATAGATTGATTCACTCACCACTAAACCTGCGGCAAAAGCACCCAACGCGAGCGACAAATCAAGTGCTCCACCCGCGAAGGCAACTCCCGCACAAAGACTCACCACCGTGAGCGTAAACAACTCGCGGCTGCGCGTCTTGGCCACCGCGTGCAACAATGGCGTGAGCCCGTATTTTCCTAACAGCCAGGCGCCAATCAGGAATAGGCCACCTTTGGTAAAAGCCAGAGAAATACTGCCCAAGATGCTGCCGCCATCCGTCTGATAGAGTGCGGGCATCATCAAAAAGAACATGATCACAAGGATGTCTTGAAACAGAGCAACGCCGAGGCCCGCCCTAGCGCCGGGATTGTTTTGCTGGCCAAGATCTTGGAAGGACATCATCGCGACGGCAGTCGATCCCAGCGAGACTGCAACCGCGAGCACGACGCTATCGGCCGTCGGAAATCCTAACAACCATGCGGTGAGACCCACGAGGATCCCAGTCAATCCCACCTGCATGCCACCGCCTAACAGAGCAATTTTCCAAATGTGTTTAAATTCACTTAGCGAGAATTCGATGCCTAAGGTGAACATCAAAAGCACCACGCCAATTTCGGCAAAATTTGCGATGACGGCATCCGTCGGCCCAATACCCGTCACCCACAACAGGCCAAAATTACCAATCAACACGCCACTTAACAAATAGCCGACTAAGAGGCTTTGTTTGAATTTAACCAACACCAAGGAAACCAAAACCGCGGTGATCAACACCATCGTCAGCAAGGCAAACAGCGGGGAGATGGATGCTGCGCTGACTGCTAAAATCGATGACCAACCATTCACAGCACAAGCGTGAGGCAATCCGAGCAGAGGGCAAAGGTCAAAAAGTGCTTTCTTAGCGAAACCGATGCAAATCCGCTGAGATGTGCTTTTCCCTTTGCGCAGGGTGATTAAAACGCCTACCAAGAGCGGCCAACAGTGGCCTCGCGATGAGAGTTTTTCGTATTCTGACCCTTAAAGAACTCAAAGGTTTTTTTCTAACTCCTTTTGGCTGGCTCGTGCTTGCCGTCGTCACGGTGATGCAAGGGCTTTCTTTATCCAGCGCGATGAAAGGATTCCGCGATGGCCCGGTGAAGGACAGCTTGGTTTATGTGACGTTCCACACGCCGCTTTTTTGGTTCTATTTTTTGTTCATTTTCCCGTTGATCACCATGCGGCTTTTTGCAGAGGAAGAACGCTCTGGCACGATGGAAACATTGCTCACTGCGCCAGTGCAAACGTGGCAAGTCGTCGCTTCCAAATACACGGCGGCGATGATTTTTTACGCGGTCTTGTGGATTCCAGCTTGGCTACAATTTCAGATGTTTCAGTGGTTCACTGATGTTCCACCGACGTGGGCGGCAGGCAACATGCTCGGTGCTTTTAGCATCTTGATGCTGATGGGATCGGCATTGACGGCGATGGGCTGCTTGTCGTCTGCACTGACATCGAGCCAAATCATTTCTGGTATGCTGACGATGGGCGTGTTGGTGATTCAGTATTTCCTCGGCTACGTGACGGTGATCTGGGGCGAGTCATTCGTTGGTGCTGGCTTGTTTCACGCGATTTCTTGGCAGAATCATTTGCATTACTTTGCAAGCGGGCTGTTAGATCTACGCGCGGTTTTGTATTTTTTAAGTCTCGCCGTGTTTGTTTTATTTCTCACCTATCAGACAGTGGCTTATCGACGTTGGAAAAGATGACACCCGCAGAAGACATGGACGTGGCCACCAAAACAGAGAGGCCGAGAAAGCTCAATCGACTCGGGATTGGCGCACTCGTCGTGATTCAAATTGCGATCGTCGCTGGGATTTTGTTAGGGTTAAATTTCTTCGCGATCGAACATCCGGTGCGCTGGGATCTCACGCGCGAGGCGGCCTACACCCTCTCGCCTGCGACGCGGCAATATCTTGCCGGTGATTCCATCAAGACGCGCAAGGAACCGATCAAATGGATCATTGCGATGAGGCGAAGCTCGCCATTCTATGAACGAATCCGCGCTCTATCAGAAGAATATGAGCGCTTTTCTAACGGGAAAATTGATGTGGAAATGTTAGATCCACTGCGCAGTCCGGACCGCACGCAGGAGGTGCTTGCCGCCTATGGCATGTTGCTGGTGAAAGACATGATCATCTTCGATGCCCGCGAGGATGATGTGCCGGCTCTGGAGGAAAGTGATCAAGGCACCAAAACACTCAACAAGAACATCAAACTCACCATCGCCGAGGAATTCGTCAGCTACACGACGGCGGATGGAGTGAGGAAAATTTCCGGCTTCCGCGGCGAGGATGTGATGACGGCGCGCTTGGTCGAGGCAATCGAAGGGCGGCCCAAGCGGATGTTGTTTCTCGCCGATAAAAGCCAGCTCAATTCGACAGATGAAAATTCGCCTGCAAAATCGTTAGAAAGCACTTTGCTCTTTCAGAATATTGAACTCATTCCTGCCGCTCTATCAGAAATGAAGGAAGTGCCGGAAGACATCGAGGGCATCGCATTGATCGCGCCCAAGTATGATCTAACCGAAACGGAAGTTGAAGTGCTCAAGCGTTACTGGAATCGCCCACAGTCTGCGCTGTTAGTCTTGCTCAGAGCGGGCGATACTCCCATGCGTTTGAGAGCATTTCTGCGTGAGAATGGAGTCACTCCGCGGCGCGACCGCGTGGTGCGAAAAACGGATGACGCTTTAGAAACAAGAGCCCGCGGCTTTTTCTTACCCGGCATGGCCTTCACGCAAGATCTTGCCGGACAATCGACAATTTTAGAAGGAGCCACCTCATCTCTCGAAGTGCGCGAAGGGGCGGAGGATTTGTTGCGAGTGAAAATTCAACCAGTCAGCCTGATTCAAGCTGCGCCGGATTTTTGGGGTGAAACGCAATTTGGCAAGGGTAACGAAGCCTTTGATGAAAGTGAAGATATGCCGCCGCCGCTCTTTCTCGCCGCGTGTGTGGTGCGTGGCGCAGCCAATGATGATCGCCTCGCCGCGAAGACATCGCGCATGATCGTGATGGCCAATACCGATGTGCTCGACGCCAACAAACAAGGCGCAGAGAATGTCGATTTCCTCAACAGCTCGGTCAACTGGTTGATCAATCGTGAAGCACTCAGCGGCATCGGCCCGCGCTCGCTTGGAACCTACCGCTTGCCACTGCTCGATGCACAAATTTCTTTTATCAACCGCGTGAACCTCATTTTTCTACCAGGATTTTTCATCTTGTGCGGAGCAATGGTGTGGGCATCTCGCCGAGTCTAACCCATCGGCACCATGAGATTTCTCTCAAGCACGCTCATTCTGATGCTCGCCGCGCTGGCGGTGGCGGGACTGATCGCATGGCAACGGCTCGGAAATCCGATCGAAGAAATATTTGGCAAGCCGGCGACGGCCGTCGGGCAAGCACTCTATCCGAATCTAACAGCCTCGGAGGTGAAACACATCGAGGTCAAAGTGGATCAAGTGGAAGCGGCTTTTTTTCTATCAGAAAATGGTTGGATGGCGAGCAAGCCATGGCAAGATCGCATGGATCCTCGCGCCGCATGGGCCATCGTTGAGTTCACCCGCGGCATGCGGGTGGAAGATCATGCCAAAGTGGATGAAACGGATCCTGCTGAAACGGGACTCAAAGGCGGCAGCGTGCATATTAAATTGTTAGATAGTGACCGGCAAATTCTAGCAACCTATCGCATCGGCAGGCGCAGCCCATGGATGGCCGCAATGAAGCCGGATGAACCTCCCGTGCCGACGGTTTTTGTGCAAGCACGCGAGCACTTGCGCAAGGACCACATTTACACTTGCACAGGCGATATCACCTCGTGGTTTGGAGATGGCTTGAAACATCTTAGAGACCATCGGCCATTCTATTTTAACCCTCTGGCTTTGAAATCGATTCAAATCATTTCCGCCGAAGGCGAGCTAACTTTGTCTCGCGAGTCCGTGGAAAGTCCATGGCGGATTGCCAAACCACTGGCACTCAAAACCGATCCCGCCGCAGTCAAGACACTCATCGAAGGGCTTTACGAACTTCAAGCAGCGAAAGTCGCTGACCGTGATAGCATCACCTTGTTGAATGATGATGCAGTGCGTGCGTCCACGAGCATTGCGTTGACTTCATTCGGCGATGAAAAAGCGCAAGTGCTGGAAATCATGGCCGCAAAATCAGCGGAAATCAATGAACGGGTAGCGACCCTGAATCAACGACCCGACGCGGTTTTTGAATTTCCATCAGACAACAGAAACGGAGAGGTCGCGATCGCAGATTTACCGCTCTCAGTCAATGCACTGCGAGATCGCAGCTTGACTCAATTGCAAGTCGCTTCATTGCGTGAAATCACGATTAAGCCGGCAGTGAGCGCACCGATTCGCATCACGCGTCAAGCGCGAGGACCGTGGATGACAATCGTCAATGGTGCGACGAGCGAGGCAAATGAAGAGCGACTTTTTAGCCTGCTCAAAGCCGTCACCGAAGTGCGGGCCTCCGAATTCATGAGCGATGCTGCAACGGATTTTTCCCCATGGGGCATCGACCGCCCGATCCTCACGTTGAGCTTCCGTGGCGAGGGCGAGCAAGCGCTGACGTTGCTTTTCGGAATGAATGAAAACGGCCACGTGTTTATCAATCGGCAGGGCACTGCGACGGTGATGGAAGTCGAGCCTAACATTTTGGAACAAATTTCCACGCAAGCCTATGAGTGGCAGCACGCTAGATTGTGGTCGATCTCTCGCGCCTCGCTTCAAGCGATCGAGCGCAAGATGGAAGGTGAATCCGCAATTTTTCTCAAATACAATGATCGCTATGAATCATGGCAAGTGGAGCAGGATGGAAAAGACATCACTGGGAATTTTAATGCGATGCGCGCGAATTTTATGTTAGGCGAACTTGAAGGGCTCAAAGTGTGGCGCTGGCTACCCGCAAATGATGAAGCGGCGAGTCGTGCATTATTGGATCCTTCCGCCACGTTCACCGTGTTGGAACAAACAACCAATGACATGGGCGATTTTACGGGTTTTAGTAAACGCACCCTACGCCTTGCACCCAATCAGCCCAGCCAACCACGCTTTTATTACGGCTACGCAGAAAGCTCGCGGCAGTATTTTTTGTTAGACAAGGAAAGCTATTCAAAATTAACAATCGACCTGTTAGAAAAATTTTAGGCCATCGATATATCTGAAACTGTGCCTTGCACAAATAAATCTGAGTGGTGAATATACTATTATGAAAATCATTTTTTGCTGGATTGCTTTATGCGCCTCTTCGCAAGCCGCACTCATCGCGGAAGTGCAGACGACGGTGGGGAATATCTCCGTTGAGCTGCAGTTTGATAAAACACCCAAAACGGTGGCAAATTTCATGCTGCTTGCACAAGGCACTGGCAAAACAGTCGATGTTCTGAATGGTGCTGTTAGAAAAAAACAATTCTATGTCGGGGAAAAATTTTTCCGCGTCGTCAATGAGGCAACATTCCGCATTGCACAGACTGGATCAGGCAATGGAACCAACTCCGGCGGTGGCCCAGGATATACCTTTCAGGACGAATTTCACCCTAGCCTGACACATGTGCCATACGTGCTTTCAATGGCCAACAGCGGCCCGAACAGCAATAGCAGCCAAATATTTTTTGTCGGAAATTCGAGCCCATCGCACTTGAATTCTGTGCATACGGTTTTCGGCCTTATCACCGACGCAGCGAGCAGAGCCACAATCGACGCGATCCACGCGGCTGGCAATAATGGATCGACCATCACAGGCATCACCTTCTCACGGACGGATCCGGCAGCAATCGTTTTTGACGAACAGGCGCAGGCTCTGCCGCAAATAAAAAGTTTACCCGGCAACATGAATGTCGTGCCCAACACCCATGCCAAATGGTTACTAAGTGAGCCAACTCAAGCAGGCGACATTTTGGCGGCCTACGGCAGTGAAAATCTCACCACATGGACCAAAGCTTCAGAGTATTACCATGCGCCAGATGAATCACCCACTTCTGAATTTACCCTCGGAAATGCATCAAAGCCTAAGCAATTTTTTTATCTATCAAAAGTTTTTTACCCTGCTGCTTTAGGTCAAAGCTCTCTGGCCAATCGAACCATGATCGTCGGTGTCTCACAGAATAGCAGCACCATCACATTGACGTTTAACGCAGCTGGCAAAGGCGGCACGATCCTTAATTCTCTCAACCCATCGTCACCGGGAACCTTCACGGTATTCAGCTATGAAAACAACGCCTACAATAGCTCATTGATTATCAATAACACCATCATGGCTCCGCTGCTTATAAGATCTGGCTTGGACACAAAAAATTCCACCCACATCTTGGGCCGCAATAATACACAGCGTTGGAACGGTTTCAGTTGGACTTCTCAGACAAGTGGATCCCTGAGTATTACCCTCTAACCGAAAATCGTGGTTCAAGCTATACGTCTGTTAGATTTTCGATGTTTTTCTGCCCTAAGCCTAAGGGTGCCTGCCGAGGGCGTGCTACTGGTTGGAGAAAATGCCCAAGGAAAAACATCCATTCTCGAAGCGCTCTGCGTGCTGATTCGATTGCACTCGCCACGGAGCAATCGAATGGCGACTCTCGCCCGCATCGGATCTACGGGATTTGGCGTAACTGGCGAGGCATGGCAAGGCCAACGCAGTGTGCGATATGCGGATGGCGGCCTCATCCTACGGGCAAATCATCAACCAGTTGAATCACAAAGCGAATACCTAAAAGACGGTGGCCGCGTCGTTTGGCTAGGGAATGAAGACCTCGATCTCGTGCGCGGCCCAGCAGAGAGCCGCCGCCGTTTTCTGGACTTCATTGCAAGCCAAATCGATCCCCACTACCGAGTTTCATTTTCACGATACAAACGCGCCCTGCGTGCAAAAAACTTTTTGCTCAAAGAAATCCGCTCACGTGATGCAGAGATTCAATCGTATGAAGAAATCATGATCGAGAGCGGCACTCATTTGATACAGAGGCGCGAGCAAGTGATCCATGAGTTAGCCACGCTCGCGGCCACAGCGCAGAATGACATCAGCGGAATCAATGAAGCTCTCACCATGCGCTATTTACCCGCCAGCGGGCCGGACTTGCGCGAATCCATGCTGCAAGCCAGAGATCGGGAAATTCGCATGCGCCAAGCAGTGGTCGGGCCTCACCGCGATGATTTGGACTTGCGGCTTCATGGCATGCCTGCGGCAAGCTATGCCAGCGAAGGGCAGCAGCGAACTCTGGCAATCGCACTCAAACTAGCTCAGGGTAAATTGTTAGAAATTCACACCGGTCAACTTCCGATCTATCTGATAGATGATGTGTTTGGAGAGCTCGATCCGCAACGCCGCAATGCGCTGATGCGCCACCTTCCACAACAGGCTCAGAAATGGATCACCTCCACGCATCTGGACTGGCTGCATGATTACCCAGAATTGGCCGCCCTTGCTCGCTTAAGAGTCAGTAATAATCAAGTCATCCCATTCTAACAAAAACATCATTTCATTCACTCATAGGCACGTGACATTACCGATTCATTCGATTGCAAACGATTTACGAACGTCCGTTCAAGCGACCAACGGGCGCCGGATTTTATTAAAAGCCCCAACCGGTTCTGGAAAATCAACCGTCGTCCCCAGCATCTTGGCCGATGCGCTTGGAGAGGGGAAAATTCTGGTGATTGAGCCGCGCCGCATGGCCGCTCGTTTGCTTGCCGGATGGGTCGCAAAACAACGACAAGCTCAGCTGGGCCAAGAAGTCGGCTACGCCGTGCGCTACGATACGAAATATCGTGATGATAGCCGCATCATTTATCTAACAGATGGAGTTTTTCAACGCTGGCTCCAAGAGCAGCCGGATTTGCGCGGAGTCGCGGCTGTGGTTTTTGATGAATTTCATGAACGCCGCCTCGCGGTGGACATCGCGTTGGGCCGCTGCCTAAATTTGCAAGAAAACGGACGCGCGGATCTACGCATCGTGGTCATGTCCGCTACGTTAGAAACCGCTGGTTTGGCTGCATTTTTGGAATTTCCTGTTTTGTTAGAAACACAAGGTAGAGCATTTCCCGTCGATGTAGTTTATCGCCCGCTGCGTGCACCAGTCAATGATCGCCGCGGAGGGCCGCCGCGAGAAGTGCCGATTTGGGAACGCATGGTCGCCACTTGCGTTGAGGCAATGAGCCGCGACGATTCCGGGCACATTTTGATGTTTTTACCGGGAACGCATGAAATTCACAAAACCATTCAACTGTTAGAAACGGGCTCGACCACTCGTGGCTGGGAAGTTTTTCCACTCTACAGCGCCCTGCCACCCGTGGCCCAAGAAGCTGCGATTACTCCAAGTTCGCGACCGAAGATCATCGTAGCTACCAATGTGGCGGAGACATCGCTCACCATTGATGGCGTGCGCACTGTGATCGATTCTGGTCTGGCGAGAAGTGCTTCGTTCGATCCTCGGCGCGGGATCAATACGCTACTCATCCGAAAAATTTCAAGAGCCGCAGCAGAACAACGTGCTGGGCGGGCTGGACGCACAGCTCCGGGCCGAGCCTACCGTTTGTGGAGTGAAGCTGATCATGGAAAACGCGATGCCTTTGATGCGCCAGAGGTGCATCGGCTCGATTTAAGTGAAGCGGCCCTCATGCTCAAATCTGCCGGCGTTGAAGATTTGCGTGGGTTCCGCTGGTTCGATGCACCACACGAAGCATCACTTCTAAGAGCAGAACACTTGTTGCGAGATCTCGGCGCATTTGATCACTCTAACAATCTAACAGACTTAGGCCAGCACATGGCACGACTTCCGTTGGAGCCAAGGCCCGCGAGAATCATTCTCGCCGGCATCGAGCACGGCTGCGCCGCTGAGGCCACCTTCATCGCGGCAAGCTTGCAGAGTGATGGAGTCTTCACTAAAGGCCGCGGCGGAATCGGCCAAAAAGATTTCATCGATCCGGCAGACCGCAGTGACTTCGCCAGTGAATGGACGGCCTTCGATGCGGCGAGATCGATGGATTACGATGGCAGAAAATGTAGTGGCCTCGGGATCCACGGGCGCACAGCCAAAGAAATTTCTCAAGCCTACGAGCGCTTGTCGATTTTGGTAAAACGCATGGGAGCGACATGGAATGATGTCGATTTCAAAAAAAATCACGAGCGGGTTTCAAAGGCGATGTTGGCAGCGTTTAGTGACCATCTCGCGATCCGCTACAACCAAGGCACACTTGCCTGCCGCGTTGTGGGAAATCGCCGCGGAAAACTGGACGAACATTCCTCGGCCAAGCAAGCAGAGGCGTTCGTCGCCGCTGAGATCACAGAGGTCGAAGCTCGCGAAATCATCGTTCATCTCAAGCGCGCAACAGCCATCGAATTAGACTGGCTTAAAGAGCTTTTCCCCGGAGATTTCCATGATGTCCGTGGAGTAGGCTACGATGAATCTCGTAAAAGAGTGGTTTTAAGAGAAGAAAAACGTTTCCGAGATTTTTTGTTAGAGGTCAATGAAAGTGATCACCGAGTGCCGCTAGACGCTGCGGCAAAAATGTTAGCCACGCGGGTCATCCAAGGTGAATTGGTTTTGAAAAACTGGGACCACTCCGTCGAGCAATGGGCGGCAAGGCTTATTCTGTTAGGCAAATATATGCCAGAACTGGAAATGCCTGGATGGACGGAGGATGATCAAATTGATGCGATCACTCAAATTTGTCATGGCGCGGTAAGCTATAAAGAAATCAAAGACACTGATGTCTGGCGCGTCTTGCGAGACTGGCTCAGCCACGGCCAGCGCGAAGCACTGCAAGCGTATTGCCCGGAACGCATCCCATTGCCGAATCAACAGTCTGCAAAAATATCCTATCAGATAGATGGCGATCCGATGATTGCGGTGCGTGTTTCTCACCTTTTCGGAATGTGGGAAACCCCAAGAATTGTCAGCGGCCGTGTCCCGCTACGAGTGCACGTCCTGACGCCGGGGCAAAAGCCATGGCAAATGACTCAAGATTTGAAGAGTTTTTGGGAAAGTGGTTACCGGCAAATGAAGAAAGAAGTTGCTGGTAGATATCCACGTCATCCGTGGCCAGACGACCCAAAAGCATGGTTCATTCAGAATACGAAAACGCCTTGATGACATGGTAAACCGAGCCGCTCTATAGCCGAGAATTCTCACCGCTCAATAATTAGAACAGACTAACATAAATTATGGGATGATCATCACACGATCGCCCGTTTGAGTCAATTTGAACAGCTTAGCAGCATTACCAGCAGGCACGCGGATGCAACCGTGTGATGCTGGATACCCAGGAACAACACCCTGATGTAAACCAAAGTCGCTACAGCTTAAGCGTTGAAAATATGGCATGCTTGCGTGATAGATCGTCGATGTCCAATCACGATGCTTATTGGTAATCACAAATTCTCCCTTGGGTGTGGCAAATCCTCGGCGGCCAGTTGACACACGAGTGCGATAAATTTCATTGCCCGAGTGATCTAATAGCTTAGCCGATTGATCTGATAGACTGATCACGATGCGGCGTTCTTCTCGGTGAGGATCTTGCCCTAGAACGAGACGCATCATGGCGACATCGCTGCGGCGCGAGGCAAAGTTGATCGGCCAAAGTCGCGACGAACGTGTCCAAACTTGACGTTTCGCGCCGTGATCTAACAGTATTTGAGCAGTCGCAAGGCAGCCTGAATCGACCGCTGCCATGATCGGCGTGACGTTAGAATCGCGAGTGAGGCACCAACGCATGACACCTTTCCTTACATAAGCAACAAAACCAGCTGAGGCATTCGCTTTGAATGGATCATTGGCATTTGCCCCATTTTCTAACATTTTCGCGACTGTTTGTGGAGAACAAGTCACCACCGCGAGATGAAACAACGATTGTCCTTGATGCGACTGCACGATGAAACGAGCGCCATGCGTGATGAAATCAGCTGCAATTTCATCATGGCCATTGCACAAGGCGTCAATCAATGGAGTTGATAGAAACGGAGCTGCATCACCATTGGGATCCGCACCCGCGGCAAGTAACAATCGCACCATGCCGAGGTCACCTGCTTGCATCGATAGCATGAGTGAGCGGTCGGGGCGAAAACCATAGTCGAGCAAAAGCTTGACCAGTGAGCCATCCGCAGCGAGAGCAGCAGCTTCAATGAGCGAGTGTCCATCGGCGTTGCGCGCTGGCGTGCGATGGCCTTGTTGGATAATGACTTGAGCGAGTTTGGTTGCCCGATGGCGGTGAGCAACCCAGAGCTCGTCTGCCCATGATCCGGAAGCTGGGCGCACTCCTTGCTTTAAAAATATGCGCAACACGTCGATCCGATCATTTTCCCAAACTAGGTCCATGGGCGATGATTCTCCGCCTAGGCTGCTTGACTGATAGGGATCCGCACCAAGTTTCAATAAAAATCTAACATCTAACAGATTATTGTTTTGAACTGCTTCAGACAGTAGCAACTTTCCATGAACATCACATGCATTGGGATCAGCTCCTGCTGCCACCAGTTTATGCGCTGCGTCATGCCAGCCTTGGTAGAGGGCGAGTTGGAGCGTGGTTCGCCCGAGAGAATCTCTCGTGCTAGCATCGGCGCCACGAGCGATCAGTAGATCCACGAGGTCACGGCGGCCACGCTGGATGGCTAGATGTAAAAGTGGCGTGCCATGGCGATCCGTCTGGTGCGGATCCGCTCGATCGGCTAACATCTCACGAGCAAATGAATAGCGGCCTTCGCGCAGAGCCCATGGTAGAATTTTTTCGCCGTCAGGCATGACAGCATCGGTCTGAGCACCGGCTTTGATCAGCTTTTGCACGAGAGCAATTTCCGCTTGCTGAACGGCGGCGGTTAGAACGGACGAGCCGTCCTTGGCGGTAGAGTTGGCATTCGCACCTGCATTAAGAAGCATGAACGCAGTAGCTACATCTCTTTTCTCGATGGCGAGCCGCAGCGGAGTCCTGCCTTGAGCATCGCGTGATTCGGTAAAAACACCAAGATCTAACATCCATCTAACATGTTGTGCTTGATTCGAGTGCACCGCTTCTAGCAAGGCAGCGGCGGATGGCTCGATACCTGCATTCTGGAGATCTCTGAGAGCATGCCTGCGAGTTTGATCACAGGCCATCAATAAGATGGCCGCCAATAGAAGACAGCCTTGCATGAATAGGCAACAAGCTCGACGGCATGTTCTCATGATTGCTTTTATGTAGAATGAGGTAGGCGATACCAACGAAATTTGAAAGCGAAAGACGAAAAGTCACTAGGAAAGAAAACCACGATGAACCGTGCTGAAGATTGCAGGCTTTCAAAACACTATGCAAACTGGTTCTGTGCCCGAGCTACAACCCCATTTCCAAAGCCGCGAGGAAGTCATGTTTTTCGATACAGACTGCGGTGGAGTCGTGCACAACATTGCCTACCTGCGAATGATTGAAACATGCCGCACACGCTTGGCGGGGAAAATGGGGATGGATTTGCCAAGCATGGTGCAGAGTCAGATATTTCCGGTAGTTGTGCGCACAGAAATCGATTACATCAAGCCTGCCAAACTGGGCGATTGGTTGATGATCGACGGCACATTATGTGAGATTTCCAAAGCACGGTTTTGGTGTGAATTTCAACTTAAAAGAGAAGTGGATGGCGTTCTGTTAGTAACTTGCCGCCAAGCTCTCGCGTTGGTGCAAATGCCGAGTGGCAAGCCGACTCGGCTGCCTAGCGAATGGTTGAGATTATGGGGTGAGCAGCACGCATGAAACGGAAAAAAAACAAATCAGTTTCCCCATGGCGTTGGCGGGCCGAGTGGCTGGCACATCGGAGCATCGAATGGGTCTTAGCTCATCTACCGGCAAGCTGGGTCTTTCACATTGGCGAAATGTTAGGCGATCTCGCTTGGAGATTTTTCAAACAACGCCGGATGCTGGCCTTCCGCAATTTACGGATCGTCATGGGCGAAGAGCACCACGTGCAAGAAATTGAAAAAATGACTCGTGAGGTATTTCGCCGCACCGGTGCCAATTTGTTGTCGTCTGTGCATACCGCTAAACTCCCCCGAGAAGAACTAGCGAAGGCACTTTTGTTCGAGAATATCGAATTGTTAGAAAACACCTACGCGCGTGGACAAGGGATAGTCTTATTGTTAGCGCATATGGGCAATTGGGAAATGCTCAGCAGGATGAATTTATTTTTCCCAAATCCTAATGATCTCGCTGGCTTGTATCGCCCACTCGAAAATCACTTGATCAATCGTGATGTCCTCAAACGGAGGAGTGCTGATGGAGCACAAATGTTTTCCAAACAGGAATCGATCCATCGTCTAGCAGGATTTCTAAAACAAGGTGGCATTCTTGGAATTCTTGCTGATCAACATGTCGGCCGAGGAGGACTCACGATGCCGTTATTTGGTAGACTCACAAAAGTCAGCCCACTGCCTAGCTTGCTTGCAAGAAGAGCAAAAGCAGAAGTGATTGCGCTGTCACTCTCGACGGTAAGGCCTGGGGTTTGGAAGGCGACTTTTCATCCAGTCAAAGCTCAACCTACAACGCAAGACTGCATGGAGGGTCTGGAACACGTCATGCGGCAAAGTTTGCTCGATGTCTTCTGGCTGCATGATCGTTGGAAGCTAGGCTCCACAAAACTGCGCCCATTAAGCAAATGGTTGGGCGATCCGACGATGCGTGGCAGTAAGCCACACCGCGTGCTGTTAGGAATCGGGCCACTCGACTCATCAAGGGAATTCAGCGATGAGTGGTTTCACCCCGATTTGGTATGGGAATTATTGATCGTAGGAAACGCCAGCGTTCCTGCTTGGTTCCCGAATGAGTGCAACATTCACCACATAGGCGAAAAGGCATCTCGCGATGAATGGATCCAACAGGTGGAAGCAATTGATCATGGTCAACCCTGGCCACTTGATTTCATTCTGTTAGATAGACAGATTTCTCATCAATCTGCGTTGGCCAAGGCAACAGGCATTAAAGTCTATCAGTTAGATTAGAAAATCTAACTAATTTATTATTTCGCCCAAATTTCCCCATCGCCAAAGCTGAACCAGCGAGTGGTGGTGGTTTTTCGTTGAGTGTAAAACTCTACTCCCTCTCGGCCTTGGATGTGGAGATCGCCAAAGAACGAATCATTCCATCCACTAAATGGAAAATAGGCGAGCGGTGCGGGCACGCCGACGTTGATGCCGACCATGCCAGCACTCACTTCACGGCGGAACTCGCGAGCGGCTTTGCCCGAGTTGGTAAAAATCGCCGCTCCATTTCCAAATGCTTGGCGATTGGCAAGAGCAATGGCTTGCTCAAGGGTGCTGGCGCGCATCACCGCAAGCACGGGGCCGAAGACTTCTTGCTCCATCAACGGGTTATCGCATTCCACATGGTCAATCACGGTGGGGCCAAGGAAAAATCCGTTAGGCGCATCACTCACATGAGTTTTCCTTCCGTCTGTTAGAAGGCGTGCACCTGCGTGCTCTCCTTGATCAATCAAACCCTGCACGCGTTTTTTATGCTCAGCGGAAATCACCGCGCCCATATCGGGCTGGACGCTTGCGATGTCTGTTGGCCCCACTTTCATGGCGGCAACTTGCTCAGCGAGTGCGGGCAATAAATTTGCGCCTGCATCACCTACTGCAACTGCCGTAGATCCTGCCATGCAGCGCTCGCCAGCACAGCCGAATGCCGCATCTTTGACCGCGCTGACCGTGCGCTCAACATCCGCGTCTGGCATCAAGATGATAAAATTTTTCGCCCCACCAGCGGCTTGCACTCGCTTGCCATTCGCGGTGGCCTTACGATGAATTTCGCGGGCTACGGGCGTGGAGCCGACAAAGCTCACCGCCCGGACTTGCGGATGCTCTAAGAGTGCATCCACCACTTCGCGCCCACCGTGGACGATGTTCATGACGCCTGCGGGCAAGCCAGCTTTTTCCAAAATCGCCACGATGCGCTGCATGGTGAGCGGCACACGTTCGCTCGGCTTGAGCACAAACGTATTTCCACAAGCGATCGCCAGCGGCCACATCCACATCGGCACGAGGGCTGGAAAATTGAACGGACAAATCCCGACGACGACTCCGAGCGGATGCCGGTCCGTATGGCAATCGATGCCACGAGCGATGTTTTCTAACGACTCTCCCATCAGTAATGTGGGAACGCCACAGGCGTATTCGACGACTTCGATGCCACGCCGTAAATCACCTCTTGCTTCGGAAAGCGTTTTGCCATGCTCGGTTGAAATGCCGAGGCACAGTTCATCAAACTGATCTTCTAACATCATTTTCGCACGGAACATCACTTGCGCGCGGTCGTTGGGCGGAGTGTCTCGCCATGCAGGAAATGCGGCTGCCGCAGAAGCGACGGCCAGTTCAACTTCTGCTGGGCCACAGAGCGGCACACTGGCAATCATTTCCCCGCGCGAGGGATTGTAAACGGCACTCGTCTGCTTATCATTAGGAAATTGCCACTTTCCAGAAATGTAAAGCGGGCATAGCTCAACTGATTGTGCACTCATGATAAAATTTCAGCGTTATTTATACCAAATCGACAAGTTCTTCGATCATTTAAAAAGCAATCAAGGCCTCCACGCGCCAAAGCGGCTTCTTTTCGCTAACTTTTCTGCTTCTTTCAAATAGACTAACTCATCATTTGCGGGAGTGCCGTCTGGCATATCAGCCGGCTTGGTGTGGATGCGCGCCAAGCCCAGCTCGACTAGCGTGCGATGCAGCCATTGCTTGCGACCATCTAACATCACTTCAACGTGAGCATGGTAGCGCTCATCTCCGAATGGGTCATCCCACTTGGTGTAGATCCGAAAAGAAGCCGCTCCGAGCGTCCGCCTCGTCCAGTCTTTTGCGTCTTTTCCGACATTCACAATTTGCAGTGAAGTCTTTCCTCCCATGCTGGTCGCCTGCTCTGCAATGCGATCGTGATTATTTTCGCCATTGCGGTAAGTGCGGAATTGACTCTCAGGAGCATCGACAAAATACAGGCGGATTTTCACTTCGCGGCCATCTTCAAGTTTGACTAAAAAACTATCACCATCATTCCCACGGTCGTCCACTAAGCGGCATCGTTGAAATAGCTCGTAGCCATTGTGCTCACTCACCTGCTCAGTGGTAGGTGATTTCTCCACGACTTCTGGTGGCTTGGATGGCTTATTTAAATCTAACAGATAGATAAATGCGGCAC
>RDZR01000084.1 GCA_004294095.1 Verrucomicrobiota bacterium | reverse complement strand
AGACGGATATGTGATTCGACGACGAGGCCTCCAATCGGCGATTTCAGTTCGATGACAGGCGGCGGATTGCCGGGCTGGCGACTCTCGACACGGACGAGGATTTGGTCCTTTTCCACGGTGTCGCCTTCCTGGGCTTCGAGTCCGATGACGCGGCCGGAAATGCGGCTGCTGAGAACGCCACGGCGCTCCGGAATTTCAGCGATGCGACCGAGGGCGAAGACGGTTTCCTCAAAAGTGGTTTCCTCGGCTTCCACGGTCTCGATGCGGAGGTTTTTCACTCCCGTCTCATCGAGGATGGTAGTGTTCGAGTCGGTGGCGGCGTGAAGGTAGGTGAAGACGGATAACAGAATCAATAAATGGAGCTTCATAGAGAAAATGAGTTATGGTTTTGCAAGAGCGGTCTCGAGGCGGACGCGGGCGAGGTGGAATTCTCGCAGTGCATCGAGGCGCGCGACGGAGAGTTGGAGACGCTTCTCACGGGCGCGAAGGACAGATTGGATTTCGCCTTCTCCATTGCGGTAAGTATTTTCGGTGAGTTTGGTTTGCTCGTCCGCGAGCGGGAGCAGGGTGTCGTTGATCTCCGCGATCATCTCCGCCCATTCCCGCATCTCGGCTTTTGCGGCTTCCGCTTCCAAACGGATTCCGCGGCCGAGGGCGACGACTTCCATTTCCTTACGGATCTTTTTCGCTTCAGCTTCTTGGATTGCGCCTTCGTTTTTGTGCCAGAATGGCAATGCGATTTTGAAACGCAGGCCGATGATGGCTTCGTTGTCGTAGCCTTGTGGCGCATCTTCGGTGCGCTCGGCGGCGGCGAAAATCCCACCTTCCACGTCGTCAAAGCGTTTCGCCTGTTCGAGTGTCACGCCTTGCGCAGCGGCGAGGGCATCTAGCTTGGCGGCTTGGAAATCTGGGCGATATGATGGATCGGATGCACTGCTAGGAAGCGATGGCTCTGATAAAATTCCGCCAACGTTCAACGCTTCTTCTGGGCGCATCCCTAACAATGGCTTGAGTTCTCCGATGAAGCTTTTCTCGTAAGCATCGAGCTGGCGTATTTCTGTGGAGAGACTGATGGCTTCGAGTTTAGCAAGACCCGCATCTAACGCTGAGCCTTCTCCTTTGGATGCAATTTCAGATAGAAAATCTGCGAACTGTCTCGACACTCGGGATTGCTCGCGGAGCAGTTCACGACGCTGAATGCTCGCCAATATCTTCACCACTGCTTCTCGTGCTTTGCCAATGAGCTGTCGTTCCACTTCGCGGACTTCTGCTTCGGCGGACTTGAGTTCTGTGAGTGACACATCTTTTTCCAGTTGCAGCCGATTGTTGATAGGGAAGCTTTGGGAGACACCGATCTCGAATTTTCCCTCACCGGAACGCGAGTTGTGTGAGAGTGAGGTTTCAAGTTCTGGATTCTCTAGGCGTCCAGACTGATTCATACGGCCGATTGCCTCATGAATGCCGAGCTTAGCGGCAGCGAGTTCCGGATTGTGGGAGCGAACACGATTGCCGACATTGTAGAGCGTCACCAACATCGCAGGCTCGGCCCCTATCTCTTGGATTAGATAAATTGATATAAAAAATAAAAATAAAAATAAGTTTTTGAACATAAGTCATTTGAATGAATGCCAACGAGAGTGCTCGTAGGTGTTAGACGCAAAGGCGCAGTGCGCTCATGCTATCAGAAAGCCGCGCCAAATAGGCACGACACAACGCAAAAAATGCGAATTCAAATCAATGGCGGATGATCAATTTCAAACAAGGGACCGTCAGGCAACAGCCGCCGATCAAAGTGCAATAGGTCTAGCCCAGACCGTAGCACAGCGGCTCGACAAGAGGCATCCGATCCAAGAATCGCTGGCGAGAATTGCCAGCATGAATGCTGGTGTTCGTGGTGGCCGCAGGTGGATTTTGACTGATTGGTATGTTCGTGTTGCTCGTGCTGTCCATCGCTTGCTTTGGATGAACTGGAACACGATTGGCTGCTTTCCAAATAGCAAATGCGTGTGTAGGAAGAAAGGTGAGATAATGCTCCAGCAAAAATGCTAAGAATCATCACGAATGTTAACGCACTACGCATGGAGTTTTGCTAAATAAAAAAGATAATGGCCAACAATTTATGGGCGAAGATCAATGTAAGTCAAGATTGAATTGATTAGAAAACCGGCTTTTTTCATGAACTACCACGGTGCAAACCTCTTCATCGTTGTTGAAAAAAGGTAAGTTCCTAAAAAAATGACCCTCGCCATTTTTCTTTCAGAAATTCAGGCTCAGACGCATGAAGTTGTCCGATGCCCGCTTGTATGGAATTTTAGATTTAGGCTACGTCGCGGAACATGATGCACTGCCAGTGGCTGATGCATTACTGGCAGGCGGAGTGGATGTTTTACAACTGCGAGGAAAGTCTGTTAGTAAAACGATCCTGCGTAAAGTAGGCCATGAGCTGCTTCCCTTATGCCGTGCTGCGCAAGTGCCGATGATCATCAATGATTTTGCCGAGCTTGCCTTGGAACTCGATGCGGATGGTCTTCACATCGGCCAAGACGATGGCACGTTGGATGATGCGCGGAAATTGTTAGGTAATGGAAAATGGATTGGGAGATCCACGCATTCGTTAGCTCAAGCACGCATCGCTCTAACAGAAGGTTTCGATTACATCGGCTTCGGGCCGTTGTTTCCAACGCCGACCAAGCTCGGCAGGCCGGGCATCGGCGTGGATCATATCGCACAGATGGAAGTGGAAGTTGGGCAGCGCATTCCCGCATTTTGCATTGGTGGAGTTCGCTTAGAAAATCTTGCCCAAGTGATCTCCCACGGTGCCCGGCGGGTGGTGATCGTTTCCTCACTTCTCACTGCAAAAAATGTGAAAGAAGCAACGCGGCAAGCGGCGGCAATGCTCAAAGCCAATCATACAGATCATCCCAACGATCGATGATCTTGTTGGCTGCACCTTCGCCAGCCATAGAGGATTTCGCACTCCCCCGATAGAGCACGGTGCGGAATCCAACCGCCTTTGCTGGCACGATGTCGTGCTCTGGATCATTGCCGATGAAAACAACTTCGTGCGGCTGAATGGCGCGGTCCTCTAGGCATTGTTTCATCAACAAAAAGAGCCTCGCGTCCGGTTTGGCGATTCCAAACTGATAGGAAAAAATCGATAGATCTGGATCAAATAATGCCGCGCAGTCTCCAAGAGATGGCAGCGTGTTGCACTGCGCATTGGATAGCAGACCTAACAGAATTCCATCGCGGGACAAACGTCGCAGAAGGGCAGCGGCGCCATCGGTCCATGTCACCGGATGCCATGCGTTTTCTAGCTTCTCGACTAAATTATCTATCAGAATATTTTCTGGGAGCGTGAGAATTTTCCGCCAAAGAACGCGCAAATCCACTTCTGGAAATGGTTCAGGTGACGATTGATGATGCGCGAGAACCGCATTTTCTAACAGTTTGCTGGGAGAATCTGGTGGCTCGATGCCAGCATGACGCAACACATCTCGCAGCACGGGATCTTGCAGAGGATCATGCTTCACGCCGTAGGTCGCTGAGGAAATGAGTGTGCCATAGACATCGAAAATGACGGCCTTGCACGCCGCGCGTTTGCGCTCGGGGGGAGCTGCCGATTTCAGAAAATGAAAGGAGTCGATGGTTTGATAACGCGCTAAAACTCGCTCGCTCGGTAGATATTGAATGGGTTCCAACTCGTTTTTTTCAAGGAGCGTGGGCGTCTCGCCCACTATTGCTTCGAATGGCTGTGGGCGAGACGCCCACGCTCCTTGAACCTTTCTGTCTAACCGAGAATTCATGAGTGTCTGATAAATATCATGCATCTCTTGCCAGTGCGCAGCGTTGAGTTGCTCTCCTAATATTCTGTTAGGCATGCGTTGGCTCGGTGTGCTCAAGACTTCTTCCAACCATTGGCGTAGTGGTCGCCAGTGTCCTTGAACCAGCACATGCGGCACATCGCGGCTTGCAGGATCGCTTAACCGCTCAAGAACTGATTGCTGGAATGCTTCGGGTAAATTGCTGAACTCAATTGAATTGTTTTTCGTTAGATTTGCCAAAATTTCATCACATTGCTTCGGCGTGTGATGTGTGCCATAAGCTCGGTCATTGCGCTCGATGGTGGAGATAAGGGCACTTTCTAACAGAGCTAAATCTATCCACCCGGCAGGAATCCGAATTTCCTGATAGATGGATGCCGCCGCGTGCTCAAGGCCCGCGTGTTTGAGTTGGTCACGCAGATGCGGTAGATCGCGGGCAATCAACGGGATGCCCCACAGTGCGGCCTCGGCGAACGGCAATCCAAATCCTTCCGCCACGGACGTGCTCACAAGGTGAGTCGCGTGTTGCAACCAGTCGTGAAATCCGGAGCCTGCTCCGGCCTGTGGCGCGAAACGATCGACGACGTTGAACTCGATCGGAATGTTTTGACGCTTCGCAAATTGTGCCCATCGATCATGATGAGCGAGATCTAACAGATTTTGCGGAGCACGGCTTGTTGCAAAGACGCATGGTGGCAGCGCAAGCGATGCGAGCAGAAGTAATTCGCCTAAATTTTTGCGGCGGATGCCGCGGATGGGCGCGAAGACGAAGGGATATCCAAGATGAATGGCATCATCGCAGGCATCCATCATGATCGGATTGATTCCTACCGACGTATGCTGAGCAGGCAATCCTGCCGCTAGAAAATGTGCATGATCGCGGGGATTGATAAATCGGTAGTGAATGCGGGAGGAGAGGGGATATAAGATTTTTTTGCTAGACAGTTGAGCGTATTGATGTGGCCGACCATCTTCCGCCACATCGTGGATTTGCATGACGATGCGGGCACCAGCGTTCGCTAATTGATCGATGATATTTGGAACGATCTGGTTTTTTCCCAAAGTTGGATTGTGAAAATGCCAAATGTCCGGCGGGCCCCCGAAGTGCTGCTCACATGCTGTTAGAAATTGTTGCAAACAAGATTTAGCATCGAGTTCCTCGCCGTAACCTAACGCATCGATCCATGCGATAGGAATGTCTCTCGGCGGCTCGCCGCCACTCGCGGCGCATAGCACTAGGTGCTCTATTCCGGCTCGCGTCATGAGCTGGCTCGTCGCCTCAATCACGCGAGTCACTCCACCTGGGCGAAGGTGATAGTGGATGATGGCAATTTTCATCTTCGCCGAGTGGGCCTGGCTATTCCTTGGGGAAAATCGAGACGCTCAGACTATTGCTTGAGCCAAGGATTTTTTTCGCGAGGCTATTGATTTCTGCTAGAGAAATCGAGCGATAATCCGCATCGCGGGTGCGAGCGAGTTCGAGATTTTCTGGAATTTCTTGGCTGCGGTTCATCACCACACTGAGCCAGTAAGTGTTATCACGTAGAGATTTTTCTAACTGGCCGAGTGTTGGCTTCAATGCGCGATCGAGTTCATCTGCGGTCGCACCATTTTGGGCGAATGCGTCTGCCAGCTCGCGCATGGTTTTGAGCAGGAGTGGGAGATCTTCTGGCTTGCCCACGCTTTGGCTGAGGATCGAGCCGACGTTTTCATAAACCTCCGAGCCGGTCGCACCAGCATTTGGGCTGTAAGAGGCACCAAGTTTTTCACGCACTTCCTCGCGCAGGCGGTCTCCAAAAATTTCGGCCAACACGTTGTAGCGACGGAATGCTTGGCGGTTGTTGCGCAAGCCCGGAGTTTGCCAAATCGCAATCGCCGTGGCTTGGGCGATTTTTGATTGATAGGTAAATTCTTTAATCGCAGGTGGAGTAGGCCGCTTGATGAGACGTGCAGCATCTAACTGTTTAGGTGCGGATTCGCGTTTTGGTAACGCACCAAACGTATCTAACAGAATCTGCAGGATGGTATCGATCGAGAAATCACCCACGATGGAAAGCTCCAAGTAACTGTTAGATAGTTGTGGGTTGATCCATGCTTTGGCATCGGCAATGGAGTATTTTCCAAGTTGCTCTGCGGTGGTGAGAGTGAAGCGTGAGTCTCCGCCATTGAGCCATGCTTCCATTTCTTGCATCGGCCCAGATGGGGTGTGTTTGAGTTGTTGGAATATCTCAGGGATGGATTTTTGAAATTGCCAAAGCGCCTCTTCGCGGTAGCCGGGATCCGTGATCATCGCACACATGAGTTGGGCTTGGAGCTGAAAGTGATTGGGCGTTGTGGCACCGCTGAGTTCAATCGCACCATCGCCTATCATGAAGGATGATGAAACATTTCTTCCCGCCAGAATTTGTTGGAGATCTTCGACTGAGTGTTTGCCAAGGCCCCCACCTTCTAACAAATTGTTAGAAAATAAATCCAGCATGGGCTTGTCCTTTGGCTGCGTCAGCTTGCCATGGCCAATGCTGGCAACCAACTCGATCCGGTTTTTTTCAAATGGCGTGGGCTTTAAATTGATGCGGACTTGATTATTCAACACCAACTGGGTGATGCCGAGATCGGCAATTTCCTTGCGAGATTCGATGGCGCCTGGTTTACCAAAAGTTTCGTAATCAAACGCTTTTGCGACTGTTTGAGCGGGAGGGAGAACGGGGACTCCTCGGGATTCTTCAAAAATCGCGGCCATATCTTTCTCAGCCATTTCGGGTTTTTCTTTGGTCGTCAGCACTAAATGCATGCCGGATGTTTCCCAAAATGTTTTGAGTGCTTGGTGATAGTCATCTGCTGTTAGAGAATCGAGTGCGGCTTTTGCGAGTTCCAAATCTTTTTCCGGAGTCGAAAAAATTTGCCCTTCATTAAGAGTTTGGATCAGCACGGTAGCGATGCCTTCCGATTTGCGAGTTGGCTTGCGATCGACTTGCTGTTGATAGGCGTTGAGAATATTGGATTCACTTTCGGCCACTTCTGCAGCGGAGAATCCATGCATCATGGCGCTGCGGAATTGCTGCTCTAACAGCGGAATGGCTTCTTTCCATCGCTCGTCGGCCACGGTCACATCGATGGAACCGATTTCCGAGTGATTGAAAAGCACGTAGCGCGAGGCCGAGCCGGAGCTGATCGGCGCGCCCTCCGCTTTAGATGCGCGCTCAAATCGGCGGCTGATCATGCTGTGAGCAACGCTGAGTGCCAGATTGGACTTACGCCGGTCTATGGTATCCGGAATCACCTGATAGGGACGAACGTTCACGAGCGAGAGATCCGTCGAGCTGAGTTCTGGATCCGAGAAGACAGAAGTTTCCAAACCTTCGACGATTTTAATTGCGCCAATTTCCGGATCAGTTCCGGCATCACCAGGCTGAGCCATGGTTGAAAATGTTTCTTCAATGCGCTTGCGGTAAACTTCAGGATCCACATCGCCAACGACGATGAAAGTGATGCGCTCCGGGCGATAATATTTCTGATAGAAATCAACGAAGCGATCGCGATTCGCCTTTTTAATCACGTCCTCTTTGCCGATCGGAAAGCGCTTAGCGATGAGCGTGTCTGGCAACAAGTGGGTGAATTGTTGCTCCATCACGCGGGATTGCACGGTATCACGGCTGATTTTTTCCGCGAGGATCACGCCGCGTTCTTTATCGATTTCCGATTGTTCTAACAGCGCGCCATCGCCGAAGTCGCGCATCACGTCGAAGGCGAGCTTGGTGGTATCATCTGTTAGATCGGGTAAATCAAGCATGTAAACCGTCTCATCGAAAGAGGTGTAGGCATTGGCATGAGCTCCAAAGGCGATGCCAAGACGTTGCATTTTAGGCACGAGTTCTTCGGATTTAAAATGACGTGTGCCGTTGAAGAGCATGTGTTCGAGGAAATGGGCGAGTCCCTGTTGGTCATCTTGTTCCATGAGGGATCCTGCGCGGATGTGCAAACGCATGGAGACGCGTTTGGGAGGTTCGCTGTTAGGATAAATCAGATAGCGCATGCCGTTGGGCAGAGAGCCGAAGATCGCTTGCGAGTCGGCTGGGATGTCGCTATTTTCTTGCGGCCATGGTCGCGCGGCAACTTTAGGTGCTGCGGGCATCGTCTGTTTAGCTTGCGCGGTGACGGATTCGGGTTTGTTTTTAGTGGCTTCCATTGGCACGGTTTTTTTTTCCGCAAGTGGAGCGGCGGGTTTCTGAAATGAAAAAATGATGGCAAAGATTGCCAGCACCAAAACCAAAGCCAAAGGCATCATGCGTTGCATGCCGCCAAGCTGAGTGAGGCGCATGGCATTTGGCAACGCCGAAAAGATTGTGAAAACGGTATTGCAATCTCGGCCGCTCCATGATGAGTTGCGCCCGAGTCTTTGAACGACTCAGAATGTGCGCGCGTGGCGGAATTGGTAGACGCGCTAGATTCAGGTTCTAGTGCCCGTAAGGGTGTTCAGGTTCGAGTCCTGTCGCGCGCACCATTTGTTTTACCGCCTGTGTCGTTTTCTGTTTTAGCTAAAGATCCATCGAGTGCTGCGCGCTGCGGAGAGCTGCGCCTGCCGCACGGCGTGGTGCAAACTCCGATGTTCATGCCGGTGGGAACGCAGGGCACCGTCAAGACGCTGCATCCGGATGATTTGATCGAACTGGGTGCACAAATTATTTTAGGAAATACCTATCACCTATGGCTGCGGCCCGGGCATGAATTGATTCGCGATTTAGGCGGGCTACACGCATTTAGCACTTGGCCAAAGCCGATGCTGACGGACTCCGGCGGCTTCCAAGTGTGGTCACTGGCCAAGCTGCGCAAAATTACCGAAGAAGGCGTGCGCTTTCAGAACCACCTCGATGGCTCGAAAATGCTACTCACGCCGGAACTCAGCATGGAAATCCAAGCCGCTCTTGGCTCGGACGTGGCGATGCTTTTCGACGAATGCCCGCCATATCCGTGCGAGCAAGACTACGCTGCGAAATCGACGGCGCTGACGACTCGTTGGGCGCGCCGATGCAAAGACTGGATCCTCCAGCACCAACCGCAATCTGGCAGCGGCCGCCAACACCACTTCGGCATCGTGCAAGGATCGATTTACGCAGATTTGCGCGAGCAATCAGCCCGTGAGTTGGTGGAAATGGATTTTGATGGCTATGCCATTGGCGGCGTCTCGGTGGGTGAGCCGGAGCATGAGATGTTCCGCGCGATCGAAAATGCAGTGCCATTTTTACCCATGGATAAGCCACGCTACGCCATGGGCCTGGGCACCCCGCCGCAGATATTGGAAATGATTTCTCGCGGGGTGGATCTCTTCGATTGTGTGATGCCCACGCGGATGGCGCGGCATGGCGTGGCATTTACGTTAGACGGGCCACTGCAAATTAAAAACCTCATCCACGCGAAAGATCCCCGCCCGCTGTGCGAAATGAGCCACCCGCACGTCGCACGATTTTCCCGAGCGTATTTGCGCCATTTATTCCGTGCTGGAGAAATCCTCGGTTTGCGGTTGCTTTCCTTCCATAATTTGCATTTCTACCTACGCCTTGTTGCGGATGCGAGAAATGCGATCGCCAACGGGCGCTTTGATTCGTTTAAGCAGCAATTTATCTTTCGTTACCAATCCAAATCATCCCAATCTCAATTATGAACTCACTCAACACCACCTTATCATTGCTCGCTCAAGCCGCACCACCCGCAGCTCCAGGTGGAAGTCTGTTAGGCAATCCATTGATCATGATGGGCATCATGATTGTGATGTTTTACTTCTTGCTGATCCGCCCACAACAACGCCAGCGCAAAGAACTCGCCGCACGCATCGCAGCCTTGCAATCAGGTGATAAAGTGGTGACGACTGCTGGCATCCACGGCATCGTTCATCATGTGAAAGATCACACGGTGATGCTGAAAGTCGCAGAAGGCACGATGCTGGAATTTGATAAACCAGCGATTGCGACGGTTTCCAAAAAAGACGTTCCCAGCACGTAATTTTCTGTTTGCATCATCCTTCTTGCAACCCAACCCGAAAAACCCCAGCTTCAATTTTTAGCCCATGTTAGCCATCACACCGTTAGAAGACCCGCTTGTCTTATTCGTCATCGGCTTGATCTTGCTTATTCTCTTTTTCTGGTATTTCACCACGGAAATTGAGCGCAGAAAGCGCAACATTGGCTCGGTTCTGTTAGTTGGAGTGGCTGCATTGTGCCTTTTAGCGGTCAATCCACCGCGCGAGAGACTGAAAGGTGGCATCGATATTTTAGGAGGATCCGCCTTCTCGCTTAAAATCCAATCCCGGGAAGATGATGAGGGCAGAGCCATGCCCGTCACGCCGGAACAGGTCGAAAAAGCAATCAAAGTGATCGAAAAGCGACTCAATGCGATGGGCACCTCAGAGCCACTCATTGCGCGCCAAGGTGAAGACGGCATCCTTGTGCAAATGCCTGGTGTCAAGCCCGAGGAGTCAGCACGGATCCGAGAAATTTTAGAAAAAGTTGCCAAACTCGAGCTCCGCCAAGTCAGCGCCCGCAGCGAAGAAGTTGGCGCTAACCAAAAAACTCTGGCCCAACGCGTGGCGGATCGTGAGGAAATCGTTCCAGGCTATAAAGCTTACCAGCAAACACAAAAAGACGAAGATGGCCGTGAGCAAACTCGGCCGATTTTGCTCAGTAGCCGCAAGGCACTCGGCGGGGAAGACATAGTGCTCGCCACTCCTTCACCACAGCAAATGGATGCCGTGGCCATTACTCTCAACGGTGATGGTGAGGATAAAATGATCGCCTTAACGCAAAATATGCGCGAAGGCGTGGATCGCATCGCCATTGTGTTAGATGGCGAAGTCATGAGCGCGCCAGTCGTGCAAAAAGTGCCGCTTGGCAAGAATTTTCAAATCGATGGCCTACGCGAGCCGGGCGAAGTTGAAAATCTAGCCAGCGCTCTGATGAACCCATTGGAGAATCCGCTCATCGTGCTCGAAGAGCGCTCAGTCTCGCCCACGCTCGGCTCGGCAGTGGTCAAGCAAGGCATCACCGCCGGAATCTATGCGTTGGTGTTCACCTTTGCCTTCGTCTTGTTTTACTATCGCATGTCCGGCCTGATCGCCATTTTCGGCCTCATTCTCAATGGCATCATGTTGTTTGGAATCATGGCGATGTTCGGTTTCACCTTCACCTTGCCGGGCATTGCGGGCATGATCCTCACCATCGGCATGGCAGTGGATGCCAACGTGCTCATCTACGAGCGGCTTCGGGAAGAACTTGCCGCTGGCAAAACGCTCAAAACCGCCATCGCCGCCTCGTATGAGAAAGCATTCACCGCCATTTTTGATGCGAACATTACATCTTTGATCACCTCAGTGATTCTTTTCTGGTTAGGCAGCGGCAGCATCAAGGGCTTCGCCATCACCCTCACCATCGGCATTCTCTCATCCATGTTCGCGGCCATCCTCGTCACCCGCGTGATGTTCCGCTGGGCCATGGACTTCAATCTTTTTGAGCGATTGACCTTCATGAATTTGATCAGACCGGGGAAAATTGATTTCCTCGGCAAACGCCGCCTCTGGATCACCTGCTCTTTGATCATGGTGGCAATCTCGCTCGCTGCCTTCGTCGTCCGCAAAGATAAAGCCCTCGGCATCGACTTCACCGGCGGCACACGAATCCAATTTTTACTCGGTGAAGATAAAAAAATCACCACCACAGAAGTCGATGATGCACTCAAAGGACTTGCCCTGAGCAAAGCTTATTTCCCGCAAATCGAACAAAGCCCCACCACGGGCACTCTGCTCACTCTGCGTTGTGCCACCCCAGATTCACAAAAAATCGTCGATGAATTGCGCAAGGACATCCCTGTGCTCGCGGAGCGCGATCCCAAAAATCAAGAATTTATCGTTCAGGGTAGCAAAGAAGAAGTCTCTGCACTCATCGGTGGAACATTCATGAAGGAGTCCATGGTGGCACTCTTCTTAGGCTTGTTAGGTATTATGATTTACATGACCGTGCGCTTCGAATTCTCGTTCGCACTCGGTGGCTTTATTGCGATTCTTCATGACATCGTGATTTGTCTTGGAGTTGTCGTCCTGTTAGGCGGCGAGCTATCCTTAATCCACGTCGGTGCCATCCTCACCATCGCCGGATATTCGATTAACGATACGATCATCATCTTCGACCGGATTCGCGAAAATTTGCTCTTGCGCGCAGGCAGCGGATCGATCGAAAAAATCATGAACGACGCCGTCAACATGACCCTCTCGCGCACAGTGCTTACTTCCGGAGCCACGTTGTTCAGCGTCGTGACTCTCTCGGTGCTCGGTGGTGATGCGCTCAAGGACTTTGGTTTTGTGATTTCGATTGGCATCATCGTCGGCACCTTCTCATCCATCTTCATCGCCTCGCCCATCGTCCTTTGGTGGAGCAGCCGCAAAGGTGGAGACCTCAAGCGCACCGTGCAACAATCCGCGGCCCGCGAAGAAGCGATCAATGCAACTCCATGATTCTTCACGTGGTTGGCAGCAGCTAACAGCATCAAGCTGGTTTTTTCTAAGGACGTGGGTGAGCTGGGTCGGTGTTGGAAGTATAATGTAATACCCGCCATCTCGGTCCGGCGGCGAGCGCTTCCAGCGTCGTTAGCTATTACAGCTCGATGTTCGCAAAAATGAAGATACCCATCACGATATTCGGCAGAGCATCCTATTGCCGCAGGTTGGGTTTTTAAAAATATTTAAGCGCAAAAAATCCTGCGACCACGGCAAGCGTGCCGGCGATGAAGCAAAGTTCGAGATGTTTTTCGATGAACGGTTTGATCGTTGGGCCAAAGATGCGGATGATGCTCGCCACGACATAAAAGCGAAAGCCGCGGCCGACGATCGAAGCGACGATGAGCAGCGGTAAGCTGTATTCCATCATGCCTGAAAATACGGTGAAAACTTTGTAAGGAATTGGAGTGATGGCGGCGATGAGAATGCCCCAAAAACCATAAGTGTTATACCACGCTTCAATTTGGACACGGGCGTGGCCGGAGTTGTCAAAAAATTGCAGCAATGGTAGTGCCAGTGGCTCGCGCAGGCCCCAACCAATCAACCAGCCGGCGACTCCGCCGAGCACCGAGCCAATCATGCAGACAAATGCGTATTTCGCCCACTTTTGCCGCGCACCAAAACAGAGCGCGATCAATAAAACATCCGGCGGAATCGGGAAAAAAGACGACTCGGCAAATGCAATCCAAAATAATGCGTGCGTTCCAGCAGGGTGCTCTGCCCATGAAACGGTCCATGCATAAAGGCGGCGGATCCAATTTTCTTTTTTAGCAGGGGTCGGGGCAGGGGCAGGGGTGATGTCATCCATAGGGGGAATTTTTCTGTTAGAATTTAAGAATCTTCTCGGCGCGGATCTCGCGTTAACAGCTCGCGCATGGCAAGAGAAACGGGCTTGTTTTGATAGATAATCGCAAAAACGGCATCGATGATCGGCGTGCGAACTCCGATGCGCCGCGCGGCATCGTGAATCGATAAGGTGTTAGGCACTCCCTCGGCGACCATGCCCAGCATGGAAACGGCTTCATCCAATGATTTCCCTTGGCCCAATGCCAAGCCCACGCGGTGATTGCGCGAGTGCTCGGAAAAGCAAGTGACCATTAAATCACCGACACCGGAGAGGCCATTGAATGTCTCTGCGCGCCCGCCTAGCGCCACGCCTAAGCGAGTCATTTCTGCTAGGGCGCGGGTGACCAATGCAGCCACCGCATTATCGCCCAAGCTGAGTCCATGAGCCATTCCAGCGGCGATGGCATAGACATTTTTCACCGCCCCACCCAGTTCGATTCCGGCCACGTCATCGCTCGTGTAAGAGCGGAAGTGATCGAGGGTGAAAAGTTCCTGCAAGCGTTCTGCCACTGCGTGGTCTTCCGAGCCAATCACGGCGCATGTGGCCATTCCGGCAGCGATTTCTTCCGCATGGTTTGGCCCCGAAAGTGCGGCCAATGCGTGATGCGGGAAAAATTCTCGCAAAATTTGGCTCATGCGCTCGCCGCTATCTTTCTCGATGCCTTTTGCGCATGAAAGCAAGGTCACATCATGGGTTAGATTTTCTGCGGATAGCCGCTTGGCTGTCTCGCGCGTGGCCGAGGTGGGCACGGCGAACATGATGAGTTGATGATTGCACACATCTGATAGACGGGTGCTGGCGCGGACGTGTGGCATCAAAGAAATATCCGTAAGATACGACGGATTGCGATGTTCGCGGTTGATGCAATCCACGAGTTGATGATCTCGACCGATGAGAGTAATGCGCTCTAACTTTTTTTCTAACAATTTTGCCATGGCCGTTCCAAAAGATCCGGTGCCGAGGATGGCCGCTGAGCGGAAAGCTGGGTGAGGCATTTTTGTTAGGTGGATGATTTGCGTGTGAAGCGATGCTCCGTGCCATTTTTCAGGCGCACGAGATTGCTGCGATGTTTCCAAATGGCCAAACTGGCAACGATCAGTGAAAAGACAAATAGCGGGCGATTCCAAGTGCCGTCTTGCAAGCGGCCATGGAACCATGAGCCGCCGATGGTCAAAATTGGGAGCACAGCCGCAGCGACGATGCTCGCGATCGATACGTAGCGCGTCGTCACAAAAACGATGATCCAGAGAACGAGCAAAATGACCACCGCCGCGGGCATTAGCGCGATGAGAACTCCCGCAGAAGTCGCGATGCCTTTGCCACCTTTGAAGCCGACCCATGGTGAATAATTATGGCCAAAAATCGCTGCAAACCCAGTGACGACTTGGCAAATTTGGCAGGTCGTGCGGCTAAATTCGCCACTCCAAGGCAGCAATGCATCGATGCTCCATGGATGATTCATACCGTCATATCGCACTAGAGAAAAAGCGAGGATGACGGGCACCAGACCTTTCAACGCGTCTAACAACAAACACGCAATACCGTGGCCCTTGCCAACGACGCGCAGCACATTGGTTGCCCCAATATTTCCAGAACCATGAGCGCGGATATCAATTCCTTTTGCACGAGCAATCCACAGGCCGAAAGGAATGGATCCTAACAGAAATGCGAATAGAGGGCAGAGCCAGAGTTGCATCAACGAGTTGTTAGAATCTGCTTACTCTTTCGTCACAGAGATAATTTTTACCGTTTCCTTCGGCACATCTTGAGAGGGGGCGTCGATTTTTTCGCCCGTCGCTGGATGGCGCATGGTCAGCGAGGCGACTTCGGTAGCGACGCTTTTGATTTGATCCACGACATCCATGCCCTTCACCACTTTGCCAAATACGGCATATCCGCCATTGTTAGGAAAATCCAGCATCGCGTTATCGACCACATTGATAAAAAATTGGGAAGTGGCACTGTTAGGGTCATTGGTGCGAGCCATGGCAATCGTGCCGCGTAGATTTTTCAGGCCGTTTTGTCCTTCATTTTGGATGCCATCGCCATTTTCCTTTTCGACCAATTTTTCATCCTGAAGAGCAAAGCCGCCGCCTTGGATCATGAAGTTATCGATCACTCGGTGGAAGATCGTGCCGTCGTAAAATTTCTTATCTACATAACTTAAAAAATTAGCGGTGGTGATCGGTGCTTTGGCAGCATCAAGCTCAATGACGATATCGCCAAGGCTGGTTTTCATCAGCACTTTAGGACCAGCAGCTTCCGGTTTGGAATCTGCTTCCTTAGTTTCAGCCTCCGCAAAAGCCATCATCGGCGCGAAGGCCAGAGATAATAGAGTAATGAGTTTTTTCATCGCGCCCATGCCTATGCAAAGGTGTTGCACATGGCAATCATCCTTATCAAAAAAACATGCAGTTAAGTTCATAGTTTTTTAGCCTGGCCTTCTTGACATGTGGTAAGTGCGCGGTAAATTCATCAAGATTATGAAATTATCTTCACTAACAGTTTTATTGCTTACTTCAGTATTGATCATCAGTTCCATCTCTTGTGTGCCTTTGGCTGTGGGTGCTGCGGCGGGTTATGTGGCGCACGATGAAGGTTATCGTGTCCAATCGCCGTTGAAAAAGAAGGATTAAGGCTGCTTTTCGAAGCGCTCTTCCTTGCCGATCTCACGGCGAAGCCGCTGCACCCGCTTGCGATTGATGTCCATGTCGGCTCGCGCTTGCGGAGAGTCACCAATTTGCGACTGCCGAGGCACGGATCAATCATGTAGATCTCGTCCAACAGGCGTTTGATGCGGGTGTCCTCCGGGCCCTCGAGAACGGCTTGGTAGCTCACCGTCGAGCGGGCGACGTTGAGGAGTTCACATTGTTTTCTCATGCTCAATTTGGGATGATTTTTTTCGACCAACTCGGCGCGCTCCCTTACAGATCGAATTGTTTCGATTATTTTCGTAGTGAGTCCACCTCGATGGTCAACTGGCCGATTTTGGCGTGAAGTTCGTCGCGCAGGCGCTCGAAATCCTCGGTTTGAGCTTTCTCCCGAGTGGAGCCGAAGATCCCAGTGGCACCTTCGGTCATGGCTTTCTTCCAATCCGAGACTTGCACCGGATGGATGTCGAATTCCTAGGCAATTTTATGGATGGTTTTGATGCGCTTGAGCGCTTCAAGCGCAACGCGGGCCTTAAATTCGGGTTCGTGTCTTCTTCGTTTTGCTTTCATTTTGTGTAGTTTAGGTTGGGTTCAAAACCCTCGCTCGGCCAACACAATCATAGCTTAGCCCCTGGCCCGAATTTCGGGGTCCGCCTCAATCGTCGATGGGGCACTTGGCTCGGAAAAAATGGGGCTGGATTACTTTTCCTCGAGCCGTCCAGATCGTGGACAACTATCACGCTATAGAGCACCTCGAATCACTCATCGAAGCCTTACTGGGCAAAACCGATCCCAGCCGTTTTGCCAGAAGACGACGCCACTGGCGAAAAATGCTGCTCGCAGATGGAGTGGAGCGCATCATCGTCCAAGCACGGAAGGAAGCAGAAGGAACCACAAGAGAAGAAGCGGTAGAAGCTCAGCTTGGTAACTTCGTGCACAACATCGAAAGGATGCAATACGGCACCTTTCGTAAGAAGGGCTGGTTCGCATGGCATGCGCTGGCACCGGCTGCCGGGAAATTTGATTGCTTCGTCGCAGTGGTGGCCATCGGCGCGTGGCTGGCGATGGAACGTTTCAAGATTGCCGTGATACCCACTCTGGGTGTTTGTGCAGCACTCGGTATCTTGGTCAAAATCATTGGCTGGGCGTAAAGGGCTGGAAAATTAGAGCATTGGACAGAATTACGATCGTCTGGTAGTGTCCGCGCGTCCTCGTCACTACATATCCTCATGAATTCTGCCATTCTTGAAATCTCCTTCGTCCTCATTCTTCTGATTGCCAACGGCGTCTTCGCCATGACTGAAATCGCCATCGTCTCGTCCCGCAAGAGCTTGCTCCAAAGCATGGCGGACAAGGGAAACAAGGGTGCTGGGCGTGCGCTCCTTCTTTCCGTATCGCCCAATCGATTTCTGTCCACCGTGCAGATCGGCATCACGCTGGTCGGCATCGTCGCCGGTGCGTTAGGAAGCGGCACGGTGGCGGAGCGGCTGGCGGAGATCATCGCACCTCTGCCGTTTATCGGCGAATATGCCAAATCGTTTTCCTTAGTCGTGGTTATCGGCATCCTGACGTATCTCTCGCTGGTTGTCGGTGAGCTGGTGCCCAAGCGGCTTGCGATGAAGTTCCCGGAAGCCATCGCCAGTGCCATGGCCGCGCCGATGGCTGTCATTTCCACCATGGCCTCGCCGGCGGTGAGCCTGCTTTCATGGTCCACCGGCGGGATTTTGAAATTGTTTGGAGTCCGCGAGACTGGGGATGAAGGCATGTCCCGCGAGGAACTCACCGTGCTGGTGCGCCAGGGCATGGTAACCGGCTCAATCAACCGTGTGGAATCCAGCATGATGGAAGGAGTCATCGGTTTTGAAAAGCTCGTCACCTATGATCTCATGATCCCACGGACAAGGATCGTTTGGATCGAGCGGAATGCGAAACACGAGGAAGTGTGGCCATCCGTCATGGCCAGCACTCAGGGCGTGTTTCCGATCTACGAAGAACGCCGTGACAATCTGATCGGGACTGTTTCCATCAAGGACATATACGGCCAAATGGCCGCTGGGAAGCCGGTGAATTTTGCGGAAATCATGCATACGCCGCTGTTCGTCCCGGAAATGCAGAAGGCGAGCGTGCTTTTGGAAAGCTTCCGTGCAAGCGGCCAGCGTGCCGCCTTCGTGCTCGACGAGTTCGGCAGCGTGATGGGCATGGTCACGCTCATCGACCTGATGGAATCCATCGTCGGCGATGTCCCCTCGCGGGAGGAACAACTCGCGAATCCCATCCAGCAGCGCCCTGACGGGAGCTGGTTGATCGACGGACATTTCGAGATTGAAAAGCTCTCCGCCCACCTCGAAGCATTTGAACTCCCGGAAGGCGGCGGCGATGAATACCAGACTCTTTCAGGATGGTTCATGAAGGAACACGGCCGGGTGCCTGCGGAAATGGACAGGATTTCCTCGTGCGAGTGGGCTTTCGAGGTCATCGATATGGACGGCACCCGTGTGGACAAGGTGCTGGCCACGCGGATCCATGAGGCACAGAAAGCTCAGGTTCGCGCGGTTGCCAGCATTGATTGAATGCCCCGGACTTTCCAAGAACTCCCACCGCTAAATCTTATCTAATATGAACCAAGAACCGACCTCACCCCGCCTCAGCCCGAGTGGTTGAGCATGTGAACGGCTCCGTGCTCAAAGTGAAGCTGGCGATGGCCATCATCGGTATCAGCTCGGTGCATTTGTCGAAAACCATCATCGCGGCCAGCATCGGATTACCGCAGGCAAGCGCCCAAATAAGGGCATTTGTCCGGGTGGTGGTGTGTGTCCGGTGAGGTTTGCGGGTTTGCGGTCTATGGGGTTGGCTTGGTGATAGGTTGGTTGGGATTGGTGCTTTTGTCGAGTCTTTCGATGATCTGGTTGAGTTGGGCGGATTCGCCGTCGGGGAGATTGGTGTAGCGCTTGCGATATTCTTCGATGAGGGCGAGATGTTCTTCGATGAGGCGCGGGCTGAGTTTGGTGGCGAAGCTGGTTTGGGCGATGTCTAGGCCTTTGCTGCGGCACATGAGGACTTGTTTGAAGTTGGTGGTGTAGCGTAACTGCCCTTCCCGGGTGACTGGGGCCTGGTCATCCCACTCGGCGTAAAAACGTCCGCCCGGGGTGTCGAGTGGCCATGTTCCAGATGGGTATTGAGG
>RDZR01000111.1 GCA_004294095.1 Verrucomicrobiota bacterium | reverse complement strand
GATCACCAAGATATTTCGCCATGTATTCATCGCTCTGCGCACCGCCTTCGCGCGTCATTAAATTTAAGCGCAAAAATCCGGTGGCTATTTTTTGATCGATGCTCGGGTTTTCTAACAGATCTCCAGCGAGTTGCTCAGTGGTGAATTGGTCAAAAGGCATGTTTTCGTTGAACGCCTTAATTACATAATCGCGGTAAGGAAAGATGCGCACATTTTGATCGCCATGGTAACCCACCGTATCGGCAAAACGCACCAAATCGAGCCACGGAACGGCCATGCGTTCGCCATAATGAGGCGAGGCGAGTAAGCGATCTACTTGCTTTTCGTAGGCATCAGCCGAGGTATCGCTGACAAAGTCATGGATTTCTTTGGGAGATGGCGGCAGGCCTGTTAGATCGAGCGAAAGCCTGCGCAGAAGCGTGTTTCTGTCCGCCAACGGCGAATGTGTTAGACCGGCGTCCTCCAAGCGATGGCGGATCCAGCGATCGATCGGGTGGGCAGCTTCGCCCGCAGGGAGGGGCAGTTTTTTGATCGGGGAAAACGCCCAATGCGGCTCATACACGGCACCTTGTTCGATCCACGCGCGGATCATTTCCTTTTGCTCGTTGGTGAGATCTTTGTGAAAATCCGGCGGCGGCATCACCACTTCGCGATCGACGGAAAAAATTCTTTTGACCACTTCGCTTTCCTCCGGTTTGCCCGGGACGATGGCATATCCTGTGGATTCTTTGAGCATTGCGTAAGCACCTTCTGGTGTATCTAACCGAAGATCGGCCTCGCGCTTTGCTCCATCAAATCCGTGACACGCGAAGCAGGTGTTGGAAAAAATCGGTCGAATGTGCTGATTGAAGCTCACGGGATCGCCTGCTTTCCAAGGCTTGGCAACGGCTGCATGAGCGGACAAGCCAAAGATGCTGACCGCTAAGGCACGTTGGATGGATGCCCACTGAATCATTGCTTTTCCAACTTCGTGATACGCCCTGTTTCATTCCAATCTTGCACGTAAAGATTGCCTAATCGATCAAACGCCAGCCCGTGTGGTGCGGTGAAAATTCCGAGCCGTTGTTCGCTTTTTGGCACCTTAAAATTCGCCCATTGAGCTTGATCGGCGTTGTCGCCGAGAAAGGCAACCGGCACGCCTTCTTTGTTCAAAAGAGTGACGCGTGCTTCTAACTCAGCGACGGCGAGGTGATCTCCAAAAAATGCCACCGCACACGGCCGCCTCAGATCTTTGGCGTGCACTCCTATCCAATTTCCTAACAAATCAAAATGCACCAAGCGCCGCTTCTCACGATCCGCAACTAACAGCCTCGGCGGATCGAAGCGCATATCCATGCCCAAGCCATGCGGTCTATTAAACAACTTCTCATCCTCGCCCTTGCCGCCAAAAGAACTCAACCATTTTCCCTGCGGATCAAAGCGGTGGATTAAATTTGAGCCATACCCCATCGCGGCAAAAATCGTGCCGTCAGGTGCGACTGCCACCGCAGTGAGGCCTTTCCATCCACCCGGCACTTCGCCCGTGTGCTGATTGGGAATTTCTAACAGCAAATTTCCATTCAGGTCGAGTTTGCAAACGCGCAATGGCGGCTGATTGGAATTGAGTTGGGCACCGTAGATCACGCTTTTCCCATCTTCTTTGCGAATGGCCATGGCATGAAATCCACGGCATTCAGGCGCGATCGTCTTTTCCAAGGTGCCGTCATTCCGATACACTAAAATCGAATGAATCGCATCCGTGGAGACGTAAATCTTGCCGCTTTCATCATCCACTAACACACCTCCGTGCGTCGGGCCGATCGGTTCGTCATTCGGCAGTTCGCCCCAATGAGGCACTGCTTCATATTTCCACTCGGCATTGCCGGTTTGCACCGCATGCTCAAGCGCTTTGCCAGCAGGCATGCCACCTTCAGGATGGGCAAATGCCGCCGTCCACAATAACAACCAGCAACTTAGGGTTTTCATACGACTAATTAACACGAAACGTTACGTATCGAGGCAAACTCGCTGTTTCACACGGTATTTGCAATCCCTGATCCGGAAAATTTGCATGGCCCAGCTCGGCTTAAATCACAGATCTCAGGCATTGGTGGTTTTTCACCACAATTGCCAATCCCCAACAAAAAAGAAAAGTGCTCGAAAGAGGACTCGAACCTCCACAGGTTACCCTACTAGATCCTTAGTCTAGCGCGTCTACCGATTCCGCCATCCGAGCATGGTTGGGGGCGCATTTCGTAGGATTCTGCGAGAGACTTGGCAAGCGAATCTTTAGAAAAAATGACATTTTAATGAAGTGGGCGCTTTTTGGGCTTTGTGCATCCGCAGTTTTGCCCGCAATTCCCAGTCGAACGCCAGCGTGTGATGATGCGATAAGTGAAGCATGCAAGTGTGATCCCAATGATCACCGCCACCGCCCAAGTTTGCCATGCCGTATCCATCATTGAAACCCTAACAGAAGCCCTCCTTGATAGACCATCAGTGAAGCAACATAAGCGAAACAGGTCATGAAAACAAATTGGCCGAGCGCCCATTTCCACGAGCCGGTTTCACGAGCAACCACTGCGGATGTTGGTAAACATTGCAAGGCGTAGATGAAAAAAATCAGCAAGGAAAGAAGTGCCAGCGGAGTGAACATCGGCCTACCGTCCGGCCATTGCGTGGCGGCCAATCGCTCGCGCAAAAGTTCCCGATCGTGTGCTTCATCATCGGTCGATTCCACACGGTATAAAATCGCCATCGATGAGACAAAAACCTCCCGCGCTGCGAAAGACGTGAGAATCGCCGTGCCTGCACGGCCATCGA
>RDZR01000110.1 GCA_004294095.1 Verrucomicrobiota bacterium | reverse complement strand
GGCTTCGTGATGCGCGTGACAAGATCATGGCGGCCCGCGAAGAGGAATGAAGAAGCACAACAAGCCGAGACACAGCAACCCCTATCAGCCGCTCTGTTTGCATGTTCATCCGTAATTCCAACCTCAACCCCGTGATCGACGTGCGGCTCCGCTGATAGGGGTGCGTGCTCTTTTGCGTTCGGCAATTCGATCCAAATCGAACCCACGCATTGATCCTCTTCATCGGGTTCGTATAAAAATCGAGCCCTTCTCCGCTGCTGAACACTGAACCCTGAATCGAAATAAATAACCCGTTGAAACGAAGAATCAGGCCATTGCGTATCGTAGATGAAATCACATTCGCAGCCTGACAGCGCTGAGCGCTCCCGTTATTGGTCCGCATGCGACGTCGGGTGTCATCCGTTTTGGGCGCAGCATTTAAAATTGAGCGGTTCCGGATTTCTGGCTTGCCGACGGAGCACGAAAACGAATCATCCGCGCCATGAAACGACGAACCGAAATCCAATCCAACGGTTTCGCGTCTCGTTGGTAATCCATCGAAATGACGCCGAACAAAGCGCTGGAGCCAACGATCATGGCTGTCACGGATTGTGCTTACGCACACTCCGCGCCAGCCATGATCGCGGCTCAGCTTTAACGTTCTCTGAAGAAATGGAGAGAATCGCTATCATCGGATGTTGCGGAGCTGGCAAGTCTACCCTTGCCCGAGAGCTTCACCGTCTAACTAATCTCCCACTTGTTCACTTAGATCGGGAGTTTTGGGGTGCTGGCTGGAAAGAACCAGACAAAGAAGAGTTCAGGTCAAGGGTTCTTGAAATCTATCAGCAAGAATCATGGATTATCGACGGACATTACTACTCCACGTTGGATGATAGGCTTGCGCGTTCCGAGGCCGTTTACCATCTGGACTACTCAACTTGGACGTGTTTGCGGAGGACGTTAGGTAGGACTCTCGGTAACTTGGGTCGAGTAAGACCAGACTGCGCCGCCGGATGCCCCGAGCGTTTCGATTTTGGCTTTCTTCGCTACGTTGTGACATTCAGGAAGAACTTTAGAGCTAGAACCGTGGAGCTACTTAAGAAGCATCCAGACCTGACGATCTACCACTTTCGTCATCCACATGAACTATCGAAACACATAAAAGACAGAGAACAAGCCGGCGCATCCGACGGCGAGAAGCCGTCAGATTGATTTCGGGCTTCCATTGCGCCGCGGATGGCCTCATACGTTCGACTAAATATGTCCATGAAACCAAGAAATTGGATACCTTTGATTGGCTCTCCACAGGAGAAGGCGATCCGCCTTATCCGTGAGAAGTTCGATGGGGAAGAAGTCCCGTTCAGTTTAAGCGTAACAATTAACTTTCATCCAGATCGGATAACTCCAAGCGGCTTTCCTGTTCTGGAGGCGATCCAAAGTGATGGCCTCGTCAAGTCGCAGTTTGAATCTGGCATGAGCAATGGTTCACTCTCGGCTTATGAGGGTGGTGCCCGGTGGAAATGGGAACAAAGTGCCTTTTTCGGATTCTATGACAACTGTGCCCCATTTGAACGCCCGAAATACGGCTCTTTGGACCGCCGAACGACAGGGGGAGGCGGCTCACCGAGATTCGGTTCATCTTATTTCCGTTTGAAGCTTCATGTATTGGAAAGAACTACATTTTGTTATCCCGATAGCTTTTTCGAACCCAAGAATTTTTGTGTGGCCAACAAGCTGTCACATGTTGTCCAGCTTGCTGATTTGGACGATCCCGATTTGTTGGATGACTATATTGAGGCTCACATCCACGGCCCGATCGATTTGGAGAGAGATGTCGATGAGTTGGTGTTGGATCCTGTCTACAAAAAGACTTTCGTCAGGGATCTCGCCGACAAGCTGCCATGCGACGTAGCGTGGCATTCCGGATTCGCTACAACGGTTGACGTGATCGAGCGTCATCCTGATTACCGAGGACGTGAGATCGTTAGCATTGCTAAAGATTTGTCTAAAGATGGCAGGCTCGATCCATTCATCTTGGGTCAGGCAGTGGAATCTGGGGCTTACGATCCGCAAGCGATCAGGAAAGTGTGGCATTATTTGGCCAGGTTCGGAAATAAAAACAATCAGCCGTAACGCCTCAAGTTGAATAGAAGCTTGTCCTTACCGGCGCCATCACATTCAGCATTATATATACAAATGAGAATTACCCGCCGCCTCAATCTTGGTGAAGGCCATCTCTTTCGAGCTGTTCGTCTCGAAGCGCTTCGCGAATCACCAGAAGCTTTCTCCTCACTGTATGAAGACGCCATAGTTCGCAGCGATCAGAGCTGGGCAGATCAGGCCGATTCAAGTGCTACGGGATCGAATCGCGCCACATTCATATCATTTGAAGATCAACCCGTTGGAATGGCCGCTCTTTACCGCGATGAAAATTGCACCGATATCGGTGAACTCATACAGATGTGGGTTGCGCCTGAGGTTCGTGGCGGGACTGTTGCGGGTGACCTGCTGCGTGAGGTATTTCATTGGGCTAGCTCCAATCGTTTTGCGTTCGTGAAGGCTGAAGTGATGAAGAGCAACGCCAGAGCTCTCAGATTTTATGAGAAGTTCGGATTCACTGAATCTGACGATAAGTCATTTGTGTCAGCGTCCAGCTTACTACTAACAAAGAAAGTCGAACAAGATGCTGCGTTGAAACAGCAAGATTAATTTGAGATATTTTTGCTTTTTTGAAATTTAAGCGCATTTGTTAGATAAACGTTTTTTAGGACTTCGGGCGCTTCGCTGAAGAGAGTTTTCTAGGCATGAGAGCTTCTCTTGTGGCTGTCTTGGCCGGAGGAGTTGTCCCCCTCCGGCGAGACGGCCTCTCGGTCAGC
>RDZR01000109.1 GCA_004294095.1 Verrucomicrobiota bacterium | reverse complement strand
ATAGGCATCCCGCAGGCGCTCTTTGGTCACGTGAGTGTAAATTTGGGTGGTGGATAGCGAAGCATGGCCAAGCATTGATTGCACACTTCGTAAATCCGCGCCAGCATCTAACAGATGGGTGGCGAAGCTATGGCGCAACTTGTGCGGGCTGATGGAAAAGGGAATGCCGCTTACTTTGAGGTATTTTTTCAACAATTGATCAATCGCTTGCTGAGTGATGCGCGTGCGGCGAATGCTCAAAAAAAGCGCGCCGTTGGTGATGGATGCTTCGCGGCGGTAACGTTGCACCGCGTTGAGCGCAGGTTCGCCAACTGGAACGATGCGTTGCTTGTTGCCTTTGCCGCGGACTCTAACGGTGTTGCCGATGAAATCGATGTGAGGAACATCGAGTGAGATGAGTTCCGAAATGCGCAGGCCGCACGAGTAAAACAATTCAAGAATGGCGGCATCGCGCATTGGTAACCAAGCCGGAGATTTTGCGGGTTTTTCTAACTGAAGCGGCAAATCTAACAGATTGTTAATTTGTGTTAGAGTGAGAACGACGGGTAAGTTGCGCTCCGGTTTTGGCAAGAGGACTTCCGCCACAGGACTGCGGCCAAGGCCACGACGGAGAACGAGAAATTTGTAAAACGAACGCAGGGCAGCAAATCGCAGCCGAATGGTGGATCGCTTAAATTCGAGCTTCATCAACTCGAAGAGGTAATCGCGAAAGGCATCGGCAGGCTCATCACTCCAAGCCACAAATGATATGCCCCGCCATTTGCGATAGCTGGCAAGTGCATCGCGGTAATTGATGAGCGTGCGTGGAGAAGCGTTTTTTTCAGTCGCCTGAAATTCTAAAAAGTCCGCTTCGGCATTGAGCATCATGGAACAGAAATGTATGGATGAATGTTGCGCGTTCAATTGAATTGTCGGCGAGGCAAGGAAGAATGATTGGTCAACGGCTGGAGTGAACGGTTAGCACTCGAAGCATGTCAGTTTTTTTATGTGCCAGCCAGCACTTTGATCGAGCGCATTGAGTGGACTTCCGAGTTGTGGAACTATCCGGATCGCACGATTGGCGGTGATACTTATCCATGCACCATCGAGAGATCCGAATTATGGGGAGTGTGATGGTGGTTTGGATGCCTGCGCTCAACTACTATCTGTTAGTGGCGTGGTATTCTCACCAAGATTTCGCTCCCGGGTGCGGCATGGCTTTGATCGTCTATGATGCTCCCAGACCATGAGGCCATTTAAGTTATCTCATTAAGATGTATATTTGTCATTAAATCCACTGTGCACATAAATCTAAACCCTCGATTGGTGGTTCTCTTTTTTTGCCCCTACGCCCATCATTTTCAATTTGAAGTAGTGCTAGCCGTCGTTTCCGATCGATTCGGTTGGGCAGGAGTTGAGGGCTTCTTCGGCTAGAGTAATTTCAGCCTCAGTTACCGGCTGGCGATGGGCGTAGGAGAGACCTTCGTTATCGTCGCGTGTGAAAATTTGCGGAGCGATTTCTCTGCATAAGTCGCAATCGATGCAGTTTGTATCGTTATAGTATTTGCCGGATACGTTGAGTGGATTTTTATCTATTTTGTCAGCCATGGGTGTGATATTGGTCGAAAAATTCTGTTGTGATAAATTCATTTTTGATGATTATTAATGCGTATTGTGCATGAGTGAGTTTGCTGATATTGACCTGTATAAGCTTGATTTGCTGCGCTTTGTGGCGGAATGCAGGAGTTTTACCGCAGCGGCTGAGCGAGCGGGGATTTCGCAAAGTGCTCTGAGTCGGCAGATTCAGGCGATCGAAGCACAGCTCGGTGTCAGTGTTTTGATCCGAACAACGCGGAGTGTGAAGATCACGGAGGCTGGAGCGATTCTGCTAAGGGAGACGGAAGCAATCCCCAACTTGCTTTCGGGGGCGATTCGGAGAGTCCGCGAGGAATGCGGGGATGCGAGAAAGCGGATCTCGGTCGGGCTATCTTCGGAGCTTTCTTTGGCGCATACTCCTGGGATTTTCCATTCTTCGGTTCGCTCCCGCTTTGAGGCAAAAATTGAGGTTTCCCAAGGTAGCGATAGCTTGCTTTTTGAGCGGGTGCGGGCAAATGGGTTGGATCTTGCAATTGTCTGCGAGAGCGGGCAGCGATTGGATCAAGTGGAAATCATGCACAGGATGGAAGACCGCTTTGTGATCCTTGCGCCTAGTGGAAATCCTCCGGGAGAAGGTGCTTCCAGATCTGATCTGAAAACATGGGCCGCTACTCAGCACTGGATGATCCCTCCCGACGGCTCAACTACTAGGGAATTGATTGACGGTTGGGCGGCAAAATTCGGGTGGAAAATCAGCCCAGGAATGGTGCTGGAAAATTTCGATTTGATGATCCAGTTCGTAGCACTTGGGATGGGTGTCGCTTTTGTTCCGAGGCGGGCTTTGAGTGCATTTCCTAGAAAATATCAGATCGCGCGGGTGGATGTGCCAGGTAAAATGTCCAGAGACTTGCTGGCGATTCGACCTCGTTTCTCGTCGACTCCGGATCATGTGAAGGAGTTTTTGGAGGGGATTTTGTTTTCTTGATGATTCTGGATCGCGTTTGGTTTGGCGACCGAAGATCGCCACCAGTGCGTTGTGAAGCGCCGTGACCTTCCGAGGTGGGAGACCTCGGCCAGCTGGAATCGTGAGTCTAGCTGAGAACTTGACATAACTGCGTCGCCGCGAGGCGGGGTGGAGAGCAATCGAAAGAATGAAACAAACCGTAATAACGATGAACACGATTCGGCCCATACACATCGGCGAGCCTGCTGGCGACCGGCGAAGCCTGCCCGTATCGTCCTTGCTAAGAGGAGGCGAGCAACCTCATCCCCTAACCATGATCAAGGATGAGGAGATTGTATCGGTGGTTGGT
>RDZR01000083.1 GCA_004294095.1 Verrucomicrobiota bacterium | reverse complement strand
CGCAGGGTTAGCAGAAATCACGGTTACCGGAGCTTCCATGACTTTGAATTTACTTCACTTACCGCGCTCTGGCGATACTTTCATTTTCCTCTTTAGGTTCAAAGCTTGATCTCGCCGGTGCCACCACTCTACGTTATCTCAGAAAATGCCAATAGACCACGTCCAAGGTGATTTGCTTGATCAAGATGTCGAGGTGATCGTCAACGCCTGGAATCGGAACCTCATCCCTTGGTGGCTCCTACTACCACAAGGCATTTCGGGAGCGATCAAGAAGCGTGGTGGACTAGCTCCCTTCAAGGAACTTAGGAAGTTCGGCGTTTTGCCTCTTGGTGGAGCAGCAGTTACAGGTGCAGGTCGGCTTCCATACAAGGCCATCATTCATGTTGCGGGGATCGGACATGATTGGAGATCGTCTGATGCATCGATTAGAGGATCGGTGCGATCAGCCATTTCCAAGGCACAGGAACACGGTTTCGAGTCGGTAGGATTTCCTTTGATTGGAGCTGGAACAGGTGGTGGATCACCCGATAAGGTCGAGGGCATGATACGCGAGGAGATTGAACAATCTGGCTACACTGGGCGTGCAGTCATCGTCCGCTATACCAAAAAGAGGAGAGAACAAGCCGCATCATTCAACCACTAGAAGCCGCGCTGTTTCCATGATTTTCCGTAACTACAACACTAACCCCGCGATCCACATCCGCCCCCGCTTCTAGTGGTGGATGTGCTCATCGTTCGGAAATAAAATCTGTGAGCATCGAGACAGCAACTAATGAGCCTAAGAGCAGTCCAGCTGGTGGCTGCTCAATCGGCTGTGCCGGCATTTTTGTTCTGATCGGACTTCTGTTTCCATTTCTGCACATGCTTGGTGGCACGTGGGAGGGTGGCGAGATGATGTTGCTACCAATGTTCATCGGCCTTCCTTCGTTTATTGTCGCACACATCCTAGCTATTGTGGCAATTTGTTCGATTTCGCCTTCGGCGCGACGTGCCGGTAAGCGGGCATTATTGCTCATTTGGTGCAGCATAGCGCTTATTTTCGCCATCGGTTTCGTTGCCGATACCTTTTTCAGGAAGCCTGGGTATGAGTCATCACCGAGAGGAATAGAAGAAGCCGAACAAGACGGTGGTGGACAACCGGCTACCCGCCCCGAGTCGCAATGACCCTCTCGACTACAACCTTTAACCCTGTTGCGGAGTGGCGCTCCCGGTAGCCGGTGCCACACCTCGACGTTCTGCTAAAATGAAGAAAAAACTAAGAGTCGCTCTCATTGTGTTTGTAGCCGTAGTCGTAATATTAGCAATTCGCGCGTATCCGGGAATAGGAATTGTCACACACTCTAATCTGGATGGCGCGATTACTGATTTTACGAAACTCAAACATTTAATTCCGTCTGAAGCACCATCGCATTCAAGAATTGGGATTCCACACCAAATGTTTGATTCGTCTGAGTTTTGGACATCGCTCTTGTTTTCACGCAGATCGATTATTCACGGTCATGCCTTTCGTCCAGGCGAGTGGTTGACGGGAGACCAGCTTGATGTGGTTGGAGATTTACTCTCAGATCCAACATCCTATGAAGTCTGGTTAGGTGAAGCGATGTGTGGAGGCTTTCATGCGGACTTTCATTTCCAGTGGAAGAATTCGGACGACGAGGCTATTGTATGTTTGGGATGTGGCGAAGTTCTATTGTTCAGATCTGGAACCGCATTGCGATGCTATCTCAAGAGATCAGTGCATGACAAACTAATCGAAATATCAAGAAAAGCAGAACAAGCTGCGTCATGACAACCACTAATACCGGTTCCAAAGTTAATCATCAATCGACGGAAGGGGGACTTTATGTCCCCCATTCGCCGCCGATTGTGAATAACTTTACCAGCCGCCCTGTTTCGATGATTTTACGTAACTACCATCCTAACCCCATGATCGACGCTCGCCGCCGCTGGTAGTGGTGCATGCGCTCATCGTTCGCGAAGAAATAAAAACACAATTCCTACAGTATTCACCAAAGACGGATTCCGATTCTTCTTCTACAGCAACGACCACATACCAATCCACGTCCATGTTAAACGCGGGAACGGGGAAGCGGTCTTTATCGTGGAGGGCGATGTCGTTTTGCGGGAGTCTGTAGGAATGAAGACGAGTGAACTTTCTAAGGCGGAAGACCTTGCAATCGAGCACCAAGAACTTATCATACAGAAGTGGCATGAATACTTTGATTGATACACCTGAATCGGCGAAGCACTCCAATGGGATTATCACCATCCTAATGCGGGGCGGGTTTGAACTTGTATTTCCTTGTGAGGCATATCCCAGATTAGCTGAGGCCTCGGATGAGGAGCGCTCGAATATCGAATTATCTCCGATGGGTCTGCATTGGCCAGACCTCGACGAGGACTTATCAATACGAGGGCTAATACGAGACCATGCAAAACGCTAAAGACGGCACTGGGCAACCCGCTACCCGCCCCGAGTCGAAGTCGGAGGGTAGTGAGAAACCTCAACCTGAAGCGGAGGGGCGCTCCCGGTAGGGGCGCCAGGCCTTCGAGCAATATGGATGGAGCCTATTTCTTGGCCTTCCCATCGTCGTTAGCTTCTTGGCCGCATTTGCTTGGTGTTATAGGAGACAACAGTCGTTTGGCAGCGCTTATGGTGTATCGTGTCTCAGCATTCTGGCACTAGGCGGGCTAATCATGATTTTCGCGTTGGATGGATTGATTTGCCTACTCATGGCTCTACCACTCGCTCTCGTTCTTGCCTTGATTGGAGCCGGTTTGGGACGGCTAGTTGGCTCATCAGTTGGTGGGGCAGCCGGAGCGAGCGTCGCTTCATTGCTCTCACTTTCATTTCCATTTCTTGTCGGATTTGAGCATGCAACTGCACCCGCTCCCGTCATTCGCGAAGTCACCACCTCAGTCCTTATCGACGCGAGTATCGAGGACGTTTGGGATACAGTAATCGCATTTCCCAAGATTACCGATCAACCGGATCTGATTTTTCGGCTTGGAATAGCTTATCCGATTGAGGCTCGAATAGAGGGCGCCGGGGTAGGAGCGATTCGTTATTGCGTGTTTTCCACTGGAAGTTTCGTGGAGCCGATCACGGAGTGGAATGCCCCTCATCGACTTTCCTTCGACGTGACTGAGAATCCCCCAGCGATGAAGGAGCTTTCCTTATACAAGGATTTACACGCTCCGCATCTACACGGGCACATGGTTTCGGACAGGGGGCAGTTTCGACTCTCTCAGCAGGGTGATCAGGTTCTACTGGAGGGGACTACATGGTATTCCCATAGCATTTCACCGGAGTTCTACTGGGGGTTGGTTTCCGATGAGATCATACATCGTATCCACCTTCGAGTTCTGAATCACATCAAACACCACACCGAAAAGAGTCGCTAACAAGAATGTCCCCAGTCTTGATCCTGGTCCTTTGATCAGCGAAGCACAGAGATTCATCGACGCAGAGAAGGCCAATCAATCCCAATACGAAGAATGAAGAGCAACGAACAACATGCGAGGCAACCGGCGATAACGTCCTTAGTTGAATCGTAGATTGATCCGCCGGTGCCTCCACATTTAGCGTTCGGACAAAATGGATGAAGCCCAAGTCATCGCCCTGATCAACTCGGCCTTCGAGGATGTCCCAAGACCGGTGAAGGAATCCATCACGAATTGCACTTGTGAGGAATGCGTTGAGATTCGAGATGACTTTGCAGAGCAGGATCCAGACGACATGGATCCGGACAGGATGAGATACCATTCATGGGACATGAGCTTTCTGACCTTCGAGGCGCGACATTACTTCCTTCCAGGGTGGATGCGACTCGGCATCCGTGAGCCAGAATCGGCCTATTCCGATGCAGTGATCGAGCATCTTCTGCGAGAGGAGGGACGGATGGAGCAGGATCGCGGTTGGGAGGAATCGGGACTCTACACCCCTATGCAGCGAAAGGCGATTTCGGCGATTTTGGATCTGGTTCGGACTCGCAATGGTGAGAGGCACGACGAAGATCTAGAAGCAGCTTGGACTAGATGGAGCGAGCAGGCAGGCGAATCCGGAAATGAAGAATCCGAACAAAGCCAGCTCATCTAACGGCGGATAGCGTCCTTCTTTGAATTCGGGCTTCCTTCCCCGCCGTGGATGGCCTACACGCTCTCCAAAGAAATCCCTTGAAAGGTAGGCGGTATCATGGATAATACCACAAGTGTATGCAGTTCTCGACAAGTCAGTCCTTGTGGCGGGACTCCGATCCAATCGGGAAGCCAGCTTTCATATCCTCCGGTCGATCCGCGCTAGGGATATCCGCATTGCTGTGTCTGTCGCCCTCGTTCTTGAGTATGAGTCGGTCATTTTGCGGCCTGGCCTCATTTCTCATTTCACGGCTGATGAACTCCGCAAGATTGTGGACGGCCTGTGCCAGTTGGCCGATCACCAACAAGTGTTTTTCGCTTGGAGGCCATTCCTGCCTGACCCAGATGACGATCTTGTCCTTGAGCTTGCGGTCGCAGCATCGGCCGCTTACGTCATTACACACAACATCAGCGACTTTCGAGGTTCAGAATCAATGGGCGTTCGCGCCATCACACCTGCTACAACCCTAGATATTATCAGACCATGACTACATTATCCATCCGTGTTCCCGATTCCCTCCATCGTGCGATCAAAGAACTCGCAACGAAGGACGGTTACTCCATGAACCAATTCCTGATTACAGCGGCGGCAGAGAAGCTTTCGGCATTGGAGACCGTTGATTTTCTTCGACATCGAGCCGAGCGAGCCAATCTCAAGGATTTCGACAGCCTTTTGGCACGGGTGCCTGATTCTGACCCGGATTCGGGTGACGAACTACCTCCAAAACGCAGACGGAGAACAAGCCGTCCCTCCTAACGCCTGACCCGCCTCCAGTTCCACCTGCCATGACCGCTAGAACCTCCACCCGGTGTTCCACCTTCGCCCCCGGTTAGGCGTAGGAGGACTCGACGTTCTGCAAGAATTCCAATGACTCGTATTCACGCGCACAACCTCGCTAACGAGTCGCAGATCGAATTTCTTGAGGCGGCCGGGAGCGATTTCTCCAATGCTGATCTGTTTATAAGGCAGCCATCAGGACATTGTGGGAAGGTGCCGATTCGGTCGAGCGGACAGATCGCTACATTGCCAACTCGAACAAGAGAGATCGAACGGTTTCAGAGGTAGCATCTGTGGTTCAAGATTCAGCGGCGATTACCCCAATCGATGGCTTGCCGCAGATCAATGCGCCAGCGGATGTCTCCTCCTATCGAGACGACTGGAACATCAAGGAGTTCGTTTGGAGGGAAGAAGGCATGTGGCGGATGCTTTCATGGGAGACCTCTGCCTGACACGCATGAAACCCAAGCAGTAAGTCGGCACATCCAACGGCGGGCAACGTCCTTCTTTGATTTCAGGCTACCCTCCCCGCCGTGGATGGCCTATACGTTAGCCAGAAAACCTTCGCTTATCGCCATTCAATCACGCACGCTCCCACTGTGAAAAAACTCCAAACAGATTGGCCGCTCAACGCGGCAAAAGGCAGCGGCTTCGCCGCTGCTATGATGGCAACGGTTCTGATTTGCAGCACCTTTGCTGATGCGGCGGCAGTGATCGCGAACCCAAGTTTCGAGACGGGAGTGACGTTCGAGGATACTGGTTGGCAGTCCTTACAAACTTTTATCACGGGTATCCCTGTCATCGTCAGCAATGGCACCGATGGTTTTGGATCCACACCGTTTGGTAGCCGATACATCGCGATGTATAATCCTGAGATTGGCGGCGGCGTTTATCAGACGATATATTCATCCATGAGACAGGCAGCCTTAGATTCCGTTTTCGATGACTAAGCCGGGTGAAGTTTACAGGGTAGATCTTGGCATGAGCGGTAAGGTGAGAATGATGATGGTGGTCTCTCGCCACGATTTAAACTCACCCAGGGAATGATCGCTTTGTGTCCGAATTACTACGGCCTACCGAGATTCCGATTACGAGGTTTCGCTTCCTTCTATGAACTTTCTGCGAGAGCGTAGTTATGCGAATGTGCAAGGTCATCAGGCGATTCAAGACCATGAACTTGAAGGGCCCATTGGTATATTCTACGGCTCGGTTCTTGAAGAAGTGAAGACAGCTCTTCGTTATGCAATGGAACTATAAAAAACGAAAAAAAACCAAAGATAGGTTTGAGCGATAGCCTCAAATCTATCGGTTGTTGATCAAGACAGTGGTGGCAACGGCGGGCAACGGCACTCGTTCGCTTCGCTCTGGACGTCCAATCTCCGTCGTGCCACACTTTTGAGGTAGACCGCTTTAATGCCCATGCCACTTGACCTTCTCATTGAACGCTGGTTTGCGATTGGCTTTCTGGTTTTCGGCCTTTCTCACCTGCTGTATCCCGCCAAATGGGCGGCGGTTTTTCTGCCGCTGCGGGAGAGCGACACGGGTGGCTTACTGGTGGCGACGTTTACCTTGCCGCTCGGCCTGATTGTCGTTTTGGCCCACAACATCTGGGTTTGGGGCCTTCCAGTTATCGTCACGTTGATTGGCTGGGCGATGATTGTGAAGAGCCTGTTGTATCTTTTCATTCCACGCGCACTGCTTCTGACGATGCGGGACTCTCAGCGGAGCCCGAGAGCATTTAAGATAGCCGGCGTGGCGGGGATTCTCTTGGGCGCTTTGTTGGTTTATGAATCGTTCTATAAGAAATAGTAATCACACCACACGGCCTAACCATGCGCTGCAGCGAACGGCCAATATGGCTGATCTTCTGTCAAGTGGATATAGTTCGCGAAATTACAGAAGTTCACTTCTTCGCCCAGCCTCCGCCGAGTGCTTGGGCGAGAGAGGTGAGTGAGATCCGTTGTTGTGCCTCTACTTCGGCGAGTGAGAGTTGGATTTGCAGGGCTTCTCGTTCGGCATCGACCACTTCGAAATAACTGGTGAGACCTTTTTGGTGACGTTCTTGTGATAGCTTGAGGGTGTCCTGCGAGCTTGCGTAGGCATGGGTGAGTGCGGTGCTGGATTTGGAAAGCCCCTTGAGATCGACGAGCGAATCCTCTACTTCGCGAAGAGCGATCAGCAGTGTCTGTTTGTATTTCGCCAGTGCCTCTTCATAGCGGCTGCGGGCGGCTTTGTAGTTCGCCTTGTTCGCTCCGCCATCGAGGATGGGTGCGGCCACATTGGCTCCCAAGGATAGCACGCGGTTCTGCAAATCGAGAAACCTCGCGATGTCGAGTGATTCGAAGCCAGCACTGGTCGTGAGCGAAAAGTTGGGATAGAATGCTGCTTCGGCGATACCGATTTCAGCATTCGCGGCGCGGAGTTCTTGTTGGGCGGCACGCACGTCAGGGCGGCGGTTGAGGACATCTGCGGGAAGGCCCGGGCGGATCGTGGGTAGCGAATTTTTTGAGACCCGAGGCGAGATATCAAATGCCGAGGGCGAAGTGCCACAAAGCACGGCGAGAGCGTGTTCGGACGATCCGCGCTGGCGTTCGATGTTTGCGAGGTTGTTATCGACAAGTTCTAACTGCGTCTGTGCGCGCTTCATTTCGAGTGAGTCCGCAAGGCCGGCATCGGTTCTGGATTTTTGAAGTTTCAGAGACTCTTGGCGAGTTATGCGAGTTTTTAGAAGCACGGCGTGTTGTGCATCCAGTCCCCGTAGGAGGAAATACTGGCGAGTGACTTCGGCGGCGATGCCGAGGCGTTGTGAGTCTAGCAGCGCTTCTTGTGCCGAGGCTCGTGAGGATGAAGCCTCGACCGCTCGTTGGTTGCGGCCCCACAGATCAAAATCATAGGCGAGATCGAAGGTGCCGCGGTAGCGTTGTTGTTCGAGAGGGGCGCTCACCCCGGGAGGTAAGTTCGCACCTATGGAATCAGAGGATTGTCTGGAGATTCCGCCCGAGCCTGAGAAATCGAGGGTGGGAAAGAACTTTGCCCTGTCCACGCCTACGAGTGCGCGCGCGGTATCCACCCGAGATTTGGCGGCTGCAAGATCGTTGTTAGATGCAAGTGCCCGATCGACCAAGCGATTGAGTTCGGCATCGTCGAACAATCGCCACCATGTGTCTGGGAGCGAGGCGCTGCGTGTGGAAACGCTCTGCTTCCAGGTGCTGCCCGGAGAAACATCTGGGAGCGTAAAGTTGGGGCCGACGGTGCATGCGCTTAGGGTAAGAATTCCTCCAAATAGGATCAATGCTGGTGGTTTCATGAGTCGGTATTGCGGGGGTTGGAATCAATAAATACATCCATTTGCTGTCCTACATGCAGGCGATCATCCGGCGATACGACGCGGTAGATGCCTTGGAGAACGCGGGTGTCAACCCGCTCGATGGAATCACCGGTTAGAGATTTTTTCGGAATCACGAAAGGTTCGTAGCGCACAAATTCCAATTCATACTTTCGTTCGGAATCCCCACGTGGAGAGGCAATGGCCTTTGCTCCGGATTTCAGGCGAGAGATTTCAAATTCATCGATATCCGCACGCAGGTGGAGTGGGTCGATTTTTCCGACAATCAGGCGCGGGTCGTTTCTCGAACCACCTTCGATGAACTCGCCTTCCCGGACGCGGACTTGCAGGACAGTGCCATCGAGTGGCGAAGTGACGTTGCTGCGCGTGATTTCCGTTTCCACGGTTTCAAGCTCGGCTTGGGCGAGGGCGATGGCAGCTTCGGATGAGGCGAGTTGCGCTTCGAGACGTGCGCACTCGGAGGCACGGTCGTCGCGCTCTTCGGTGGCGAGGGCGCGTTGATCGGTGAGGGAGTTGGCTGATTTGAGACGGCGCACGGCTTGATCTAACAGAACTTTCGTCGATCGGTTCTCTGCATTGGCCTGAGCAATTCGAGCGAGAGAGGTTTTTCGCTGGGCGCTTAGATCACGATAGTCGAGAGTGAAAAGAACTTGATTTTTGGTGACCTTGTCTCCGGCGATGACATTAACTTTTGTGACCACGCCAGAGCGATGGCTGCCGATTGCGATGCTTTCCGAGCTCGGCTCGAGCAGCCCGACTGCGGCAATGGTGTGTTGGAAAATCGAGCGCGGTGGCGACTGCGGTGGATCAGTGAGAATGCGCTTCGGGTTGCTTTGAGCAATCGAAACCGCTGCGTAAACTAGGCAGATGCCAGCAGCTGCAGGTAGAACAAGACCTTTAATTTTCATAGTGGATTCAGTGATGTGAAAGTTGAGTAGTGGGGGATTCCGTGTGAGTGATGACACCGTCGTCCATGTGGGCGATGCGGTGGGCGAAGTGGAAAACGCGGTTATCGTGAGTGACGACGACGACTGCTCGGTCTGGATGGACGGCGGATGAGGAAAGCAATTCCATGACAGACTCACCGCTTTTGTGATCGAGCGCGGCAGTCGGTTCGTCGCAAATGATGAGGCGCGGTTCGTGCACGAGAGCACGGGCGAGGGCGACGCGCTGCTGCTGGCCACCTGATAGAAGGCGTGGTGAAGCATCCGCGCGGTGACCGATGCCGAGGGCACCGAGAAGATCAGTTGCTTTTTTCACGGCCAGCTTGCGGTTCATGCCGGCTGCGAACAAAGGCACCGCGGCATTTTCCGCAGCCGTGAGGGCAGGCAATAGATTGTATTGCTGGAACACAAATCCCAAGTGGCGGCGGCGGAATAAAATCTGATCCCGTGCGGATAGACTGGAAAGTGATTCGCCGAAGAGACTCACACTTCCAGAATCACTGCCTAACAACCCGGCAATGATCGAAATGAGTGTCGTTTTCCCACAACCTGACGGGCCAACAAGAAATGTCATTTCACCCTGAGCGGCGGTGAAATCAATTCCGCGGAGAACCTTGGTCTGGGTCTCCCCTTGGCCGAAGGATTTTTCAATTTTTTGACAATCGACTGCATTCATAGTAGATATTCTTAAGCGCGAAAGACATCGGCGGGTTGAAGTTTGAGAACTTTGTAAAAGGACATTCCGGCAGCCATCACGGTGACGCATCCGATGATGCTGCAACAAGTGAGCGTGACCTCCCATGGCAGATAGAGACCGCGGAAAAATGGTAATGTCTTCGCCAGCTCGGTGGTCGCCACCACCATCGCGGTGCCAATGCTCAAACCGAGCACCACCACCAGACTGGCTTGCGCGAACATCATCACGGCCAACTGGGGATGGGTGAAACCGAGCACTTTCAGCGTGGTAAATGCACGCGCATTTTCTTTTACGAACATTAAAAACGTCTGGCCAGTGAAGGCGATTCCGACAATCAGCCCGACCGTGATGGTGATGTAAAAAAGATTGGGCACGCCTTGATCGGAGTAGAATTTCCAGCTTGCGGCCTCGAATTGCTCGCGAGTCAGCGCTTTCCAGCCAGTGCTTTGCGCGATTTCCTTGGTGACCTTGGCGGCATTTGCCCCGGCTGCGAGCCTCGCTACTACAAACGTCGTATTTCTTGTTTCTGCACGATTTAGCCGCATGGCGGTAGCGTGCGAGACGTGAACAATCGGAAAGCCGGTAAATGGAGGTGATGCCATGCTAACACCGCGCAAAGTGAGCCATTCATCATGGATGCGGATTTTCATACCAGGCCTGAAATTTTGCCCCGGATAGAGCAGCGACATTCCGCCGGGATCGATGACGGCGGAGTCTCGTTGATAGATCTCGGTGGCATCGCCAATCTGCATGATCGGCTCCCCCACCCTGCTTTCCTCTGGCACACCGATGAGGGTGATCACACTCAGCTTACCAGACTCGGTGCGGGCGTTCGTATCGACTTTTAAAAATGGCAATGCCCACTCGACTCCGGGAAATCCGCGCACAGTCTGCACTGCGGTTTCTTTAAGGGGTTTTGCTTGATCGAAGCACTCGGTATCAGGCTCCATCACCCAAAGATCGGCCTCTCGCACATCGCGGATTTGCGAACCGGTCATGCTAAGAAAGGCAACCAGAAATGATGCCTGATTCTGAGTAAGAAATGCAGCGAGCGCCACCGCGAGAACCATGGTTAGAAATTTTGCTCCATCATGGCGGAGCATTTGGATGGCAAGGGCGATCATGACTTCACTCCTTTTGATTTCGGCTCCACACTTCCGAGTGCCCTTAGGATCACCCCGATAAAAACCAGTGCCATTTTGCGCCAGTTTACTGACGGATCAAAGGCCGAACGGGGACAAAGACCGTCGAAAGTAGAAATGATAAAAATTGCGGCATCGCGGGGTTTGATCGCCGTATCCACTTCCTTTCTTTCTTGGGCACGGCGGATGAGAAGTTCCATGCGGTCCGTCACCACCGCGTAGTGAGTTTTTAGGGCCTCGGCCACTTTCGGGTTCACAGCGCCTTCTGCCGTGATCTGGCTAAAAATGGTGAGTTCATGGTCATTGGTTAGATTTTCAAGAACCTTCATCACCATCTGACTGATCAGTTCAGGGAACGGCGTCTCGAAGGGAATCTCTGCGAAGACTTTTTCCATTTTCGCGCGATCCGCATCGACCATCGCGGCGATGACTGCCTCTTTGGAATCGAAGTAACGGTAAAATGCGCCCGGGCTCATCTCGAGCGCAGCGCAGAGATCGCGCATGGAGGTTTGGTGAAATCCCTTGGCTGCAAAACATTGCATGCAAACGGCGAGAATTTGTTCGCGGCGGGCTTCGTGACGGTGGAGTGATTGGCGTGACATAATACGAGAACGAACGTTCACTAGTTTAAACAACTTGCAAATAAAAAATAACGAACGTTCGCATTTTATCGAAAAACTTCGGCGGGTTGCAGTCGAATGACGCGGATCAGACCGGCCGAGCTGGCAAGCGCGATGACCAGCAGCATGAAGGCCGCAACCCCGACGGCGGATTCCCAAAAGAGAATGAAGTGCCTCAGTGCGATGACGAACGGCGAGATGTTGAAGAAGGTCGCCGAGAGTGCTGTTCCGAAACCGACTCCAATGAACCAAACGAGGAACGATTGAAACAAGACCATCCCGAGCATGGTTCCGTTCGTCACTCCGATGGCCTTGAGAGCACCAAATTGTTTGAGATTTTCGAGAATGAACAGATAGAACGTCTGCCCACTGACGACGAGACCAACGATGATCGACACCACCACGGTGATGCCGAAGTTCACTGGAATGCCGGTGTTTTTCAGATAGTAAGAGACCGAAGCCCATTGAAATTGCGCGGTTGTTAGTGCCTTCAGCCCAGTAGTCTGAGAGATACGAAGCGCGAGTTCTTCCGGGCTTACTCCCTTGCTGGGGCGGGCAAGGACAAATGACAATTGCTGGCGCTGCCTGCCCTGAAAATTGAGCGCCTCGGTAAAGCGGGCATGGATCAGAGGAAAGGTGGTGAACGCTGGCAAGGCATCGGAAATCCCGACGATTTTCACCAATTGATCATTCAGTTCCAACTCACGCCCCAGCTTCAACTTCTCGCCCGGGAACAGCAACATATAGCCAGCCTTGTCGATGATCACGCTATTGGGCTGCCATAAATCCTGCCAGTCGCCTTGGATCATATTTCGCGGAGCGCCCAGAAGTGTGGCATCATCCAGACCGAGCACCGAACACGCGGCAAATTGACCATTGGGGGTATTGGCAATCGGCAGGCCTTTGAAAATCCTGACCGCAAAATCGACACCCGGCACACCGCGCACTTTTTGTAGATCCGTCTCATGAAGCGCCTTGGTCTGGTCGAAGTAGGACGTCTTCGGAGCCATCACCCACACATCGGCATCAGTCACATCGCGGATTTGGTTGCCCGCGCGTTTCATCAAATTCGAAAAAATCGACGTCTGGTTTTGCAACAAAAACGTCGAGAACGCGACTGCGAAGAGCAGCCCGATATACTTCGCTCGATCGCCAATCAACATGCGGAATGCAACGTAGGTCATAATAATTCAGTGGTTCGATTTTTGACTAATAGTCATTAAATTGCAAAATTTTTAGGCGCTCTTCAACCAAGCAGCCTCTGGAAAAATCTCCTGCTGAATCCGTCGATCCGTGGAGGCGTAGTCATAATCAGCGAAGAGTGAATTCCATTTGAAACCATCCAGCAGCACATCCTGGTTCTGGCGAACGATGAGAATCGAGTCATCGATTCCCGCTAACAAGCGCATTTCTGGAATTTGCGACATGATGTGGCTGCCCATCGTGACAGAAGCCATGGCGAGAGCGATGTGCTCAGCAGAAATATGAGCGCGTGGCAGATCGCCCGATTCGAAGCCATGGTGCACGACCTCAAGCATCGCACGAAAGGTTCGCCCGCCCTGCATGGAGTTTTCCATACGCCTTTTTTCAGAGGCTTTTTCCCAGAATGACTGGGATTTCATCGTCATTTCGATATTGAAAAAATCTGGATAAGCCACCATGAAGTGGCAGCAGGCAAAGCCGATCGCACGCGCCCGCTCGCGAGATTTTCCTTTAAAACGAATCGCCCGCTCGAACAGATTGGCCCGCTCTCGCAATGCAGATGTCGCCACTGTCAGCGCCAGATCTTCCTTCGATTCAAAATGCAGGTAGATCGTGCCTTTCGAATACTCGATCGACTTTGCCAAGTCATCGAGGCTGAAGCCTTGAAACCCCTGGCTCAGCAGCAGCCGCCGCGCGTGCTCCACGATCAGCTGCTCGCGAGCTATGCGCTCACGGTCTTTACGGCTGAGGGTTGGAACAGGCATCTGCACAAAACTGTCATAAATTGACCGTTAGTCAAATTTTTTATGAAGATAAAAAAGTGAACTACTTTGGTGGTAGGCTTTTTAAAATCGCAACCTGCTCGGGTTCGTGAAGTTATTCTCGGAGCAGTGCAATAGCGACGGTTGATGCCGTGCTGCGCGAGTAGGCCTTGGATCGCGTCTAGGGTTGGTCACGATTGCGTCGCCTAACAGATCAAATTTTCCCGATGCAGTGAGTGAGCAAACGAATCATTTGCTCGGCGGATTGAGTGCCCACTTTGAGCACATCGTGATGGTCGAGCGCCTCGGGTGTGATGCCCGCCGCCCAATTGGTGAGGCATGAAAAACCGACGACCGGAATCCCGAGTGCACGCGCTTGGATGGTTTCCAACACCGTGCTCATGCCAACGGCATCCGCGCCCATGCCGTGCAACATGCGAATCTCCGCAGGAGTTTCATACTGCGGCCCGCGCAAGCCAGCATAGACGCCTTCATGCAGCATGATCGCCAGCTCGGCTGCTGCTCGGCGGAATTGCTCGCGCAGGGCGGCATCATAGGCACAGGTGAGATCGATGAAGTCCGCACCGACGAGTGGCGACGTTCCTGTTAGATTGAGGTGATCGCTGAGCATCATCCACGAGCCAGGGTGAAAGTGCGGGTTGAGCGTGCCCGCCGCATTGGTTAAAATGAGACGCGTGCAGCCGTTCTCGATGAGCCAACGCACACCCTGCGTGACCTCGCGCGCACTGTGCCCTTCGTAAAGATGCACGCGGCCTTTCATTAAGATGACTTGAGTCCCGCCCAGCGTGCCGAAATAAAAATGACCATCATGGCCGGGCACCGTGGAGGGCGGCAATCCCGCATCGGTAAAGGAGACTTTTTTTTCGATGCACAATACGTCGGCAAGCGGGCCGAGTCCGGAGCCAAGAACAATCCCAATCATGGGTGGAGCATGGCAGTGATTGGCCCGATGGGAAAGAAATTCGTGCACCTCATTCCGCCTTGCCGAACTGTCCTGAAGCGATTAGTGTCCGCGCCCCGCTGATGAATTCCAAACCTGTCTTTCTCTACGATACGACTCTGCGCGATGGCACGCAGGGCGAAGGATTTCAACTTTCCGGCCTCGATAAACTGCGCATTGCAGAACGGCTGGATGGCTTTGGCATCGATTACATTGAAGGCGGCTGGCCGGGCTCCAACCCGAAGGATATTGAATTTTTCCGCGAGGCGAAAAAGTTAGATTTGAAGCACGCAAAATTGGCGGCATTTGGATCCACGCGCCGTGCGGATACGGCGGTTGAAAACGATCCGCAGATCCAACTTTTGTTAGAAGCAGAGACACCCGTGGTGACGATTTTCGGGAAAAGCTGGGAACTGCAAGTGACCGAAGTCCTGCGCACAACGGTGGAGGAAAATCAGGCGATGATCCGGGATTCTGTCGCCCATCTAGTGAAGCACGGGCGCGAGGTAATTTACGATGCCGAGCATTTTTTTGATGGCTATAAAGACTCCCCCACCCACGCACTTGCTACGCTCAAAGCCGCGGCAGATGGCGGCGCGGCGTGTCTTGTTTTGTGCGATACGAATGGCGGGACATTGCCCACCGAGGTGGCAGAAATTTGCCAAGCGGTGCGCGAGTATTTACCCGCAACGCCGCTCGGGATCCACACGCACAACGATTGCGAATTGGGAGTGGCCAACGCGATTGCTGCGGTGGGTGCAGGAGCCTGCCATGTGCAAGGCACGATCAACGGTTACGGCGAGAGGACGGGAAATTGCAATCTCACTTCCGTGATTCCGATTTTGCAATTGAAGATGGAGATTCCCGTCGTCCCGCATTTGGAGAAATTACGAGAGTTATCGTATTTCGTGGATGATGTTTCTAACAACCCGCATTTTGTGAGAGCGCCATTCGTCGGACGCACCGCGTTTGCGCACAAGGGCGGGATGCATGTGAATGCCGTGCAAAAGCTAGCGCGCAGTTACGAGCACATTGTGCCAGCGAGTGTGGGCAATGAGCAGAACATCTTGGTTTCTGAATTGAGCGGGCAATCTAACATCTTGATCAAATCCGCGGAATTGGGCCTTCCGTTAGAAAAAGGTTCACCGGAAGTCTCTCGCATTTTGCACCGCATCAAAGAGCTGGAGCACGCGGGCTATTCTTACGAAGCGGCAGGTGGTTCTTTGGAAATCATCATCCGCCGCGAGTTGGGCCAATATCTCAAAATGTTTGAGATCAAAGAATATCACACGAGTTTCCGCCAATACCGCGATGGCCATTCGCCTGTCTGCGAGGCGACGGTGAAAATTTCGGTCAATGATACGTTAGAGCTTACAGTGGCGGAAGGCCACGGCGTGGTCAACTCGCTGGATCTTGCGTTGCGCAAAGCGTTGCTGCCATTTTTCCCGGAAATTGCCGAGGTCTCGTTGGTCGATTACAAAGTGCGGATTCTCGATGGCCACGAAGCGACCGCAGCGAAGACTCTGGTGCTGATCGTATCCACAGATGGTAATTGCAACTGGGGCACTGTGGGAGTCTCAGAGAACATCATCGAGGCAAGTTGGCTGGCCTTGATCGATGGAATTGATCTTTTTCTCCAGCGCCGCTGCGCGAAAAAGTAGCGTGGCCGGAAGTTATGGATCGAGCTCTAGCTTGCGCAGCTTCGGTGAAATGACGAAGCGGCAGTATGGATTTTTGCTCTTATTTTCGCGGTAGTAATTTTGGTGGTAATTTTCTGCCGGATAGAAGCGTGAAGCCGCCGTGATTTCCGTGACGACTGGCACTCCAAGCTCTTTGGCAGTGGCAAGTTTTGATGCTTCCGCAATTTTTTTCTGCTCATCATTCTGATAGAAAATTGCTGAGCGATATTGAGTGCCGATGTCATTTCCTTGGCGATTCAGCGTGGTGGGATCATGCATTTCCCAGAACCAATCGAGCACGCGCGCGAGGGGAATTTTTTTCGGATCAAAAATCACATGCACCACTTCCGCATGGCCGCTGGTGCCGCTGCAGATGTCCTCGTAAGTGGGATTTTCCAAATCGCCGCCCATGTATCCAGAGGTGGCGCTCAAGATTCCATCGACTTGATCGTAAGCAGCTTCGATGCACCAAAAACATCCTCCACCAAGCGTGATCACTTCAGCACCGGCGGGAACGTCTGGCATTTGTGCGGGTAATTTTGCTTCAGGCGACATGGCAGTTTCGTTGGCGTGGCATGAGAGCAAATTCGGCAAGATGGCGAGCAGCGCAAGGGCAGTTCTTAGATTCATCTCACCATGGTGTGCGAGATTTTGGCAGATGCCAAAAAAAGTTTTTCACCACTCGATGCCGATGCCTTCTTCCGCGATCAAAATTTGTTCACTGATGCCGAGGCGATCGGCTTCCATCAGCAAACGCTCGAGCGGTTCGTCATGCGGTTCATTGCCTAACGGAAACGTCGCATAATGCATGGGAATGAGAACTTTGGCCTTGAGATCGATGAAGGCGCGCAGAGCATCTTCTGGATTCATGTGCACATCGCGTCCACTAGGAGTCTCGTAGGCGCCGATCGGCATCAGCGCGATATCGATCGGGTAGCGCTCGCCAATTTCCTGAAAACCATCGAAGTAAGCACTATCGCCACAATGGAAAATGCTCTTCTCGCCCGCGCGGACGATGTAACCGCCGTAATTACGATGAGTATCGTGGATGAATCGCGCGCCCCAATGGTGCGATGGCGTGTGAATCACTTCCAGCTCCGAGAACTGCAGATGATCCCAGATATTCATTTCATAAATTGCGGGAAATTTCAGCCGGTTGACTAACCCGCGGCTGCCAGTCGGAACGACGATTCCTTCGCGCGCTTGAAGGATTTTCAACGTCGGCTTATGCAAGTGATCAAAGTGCGCGTGGGTGACTAAAACGAGATCCACTTCGGGAACTTTTTTCAACGTCAAGCCAGGCTCGCGAATGCGTTTAACCGGCCCGTGCCATCGCGCCCAATTCGGATCGATCATCACCGAGTGGCCAGCAAATTGGATGAAAAACGAGGCGTGGCCGATCCATGTGACGCGCACATTTCCGGCGATGGGTGGCTCGCTCACAGGCTCCATCGTATCGCCATGCGTGCGTTGAAAAATAGTCGGCACCACGCGATGCCGCCAGTAGTGCACATTGCGCTGCGGCCAGCCTTTCTGCGGCATGAGACCGCCGTAGCGGCCACGGAAAAATTGCAAAGGCTTAGGCTTGGGAAAGGGCACGGTCGTGGTGGTGAAATCAGCGAATAACTCTGCGCACACAGTGCATGAAGTGGGCCAAAAATCAATCCGCGGGAACAATTTTCGGATAAGCGGCGGCGATCGTGCTCGCCCAATGCTCAGCACGTTGAGCAAATGATTTTTCATCGCCTGCGTAGAGAATGCCGCGCGAGACATTGATCACATCTGGAGCTTGAGCGCGGCAGCCAGAAAGCGCGGCGAGATCTCCACCTTGTGCACCGAGGCCGGGAATCAGCAAACCACAGCGTGCATGATCGGGCATTTTCGCCAGCACCGACGCCGCTTGGGTGAGGCCGACCACGTAGCCCACGTCGGTCGCTCGTTGTTCGTCACAAGCCCGCTCGCCGAGTGCGGTGACCAGTTCAAAGACCGAGCGGCCATCGGCGAGACGCTGTTGTTGAAAGTCCGCCGAGCCGGGATTGGAGGTCACGGCTAACAGATAGATCCCCTTCCCCGGCCAATCGAGAAATGGCTCGATCGAATCGTAGCCGAGAAATGGATTGAGCGTCACCGCATCCACATTCCAGCCGCCGAAGTATCCCTGCGCGTAGTATTTTTGAGTTTCCCCAATATCGCTGCGCTTGGCATCGAGGATGACGGGAATCTCAGATGGCATTTTTCCTAACAGATTTTCTAACAACCGAATTCCCTCAATGCCCATCGCCTCAAAGTAGGCCATGTTTGGTTTGAAAGCAGCGGCATAGGGTGCTGTTTGCTCGATCACGCTGCGCAGCAATTCCTCCGCCACGCGGCAGCCACCGTCGCCCGGCCTTGGGTCAAGGCCCACGCACAACCGAGAGCCAGTTTCTGCGATGCGGGCCTGCAATCGAGATACGTATGTCATGCGGCAATGCTGCGTGGATTTTGCGGCTTAAAAAAGCCCAATCCCGCGTGCGGCATCAAATTTTCCAGCCGCGCTTTGCGCTCGACATCAAGAACCACAGAGTCACATCTTCGGGCGGCGATTCAGCCAATTTCCCCTATGCGGATTGCCTTACTTGGAGATATACATGCGAACCTCGAAGCCTTGGAAGCTGTTCTAGCAGATGCAGGCCAGCAGGCGATCGATCAGATCATTTGCACAGGTGATATCGTTGGCTACAATGCAGATCCGGTGGCGTGTTTGGAAAAAATCCGCGAAATGGGCTGCCCAACCGTCAAAGGAAATCACGACGAAGAAGCGGCTGGAAATCAATCGCTCGAACGCATGAACCCAATAGCGATGGCCGCCTTGCAGTGGACACGCGAGCAATTGAGCGACGAGCAACGGCAGTGGCTCAGCCGGCTGCGCATGGTCCGCCAAGTCCATGACTTCACGGTGGTGCATAGCTCACTCGACCAGCCGGAGCGGTGGAATTACGTGACGAATCGATTTGATGCGATGGCGCATTTCACCCACCAATTCACCTCCGTTTGCTTTCATGGCCATACGCACACGCCGCGAATCTATCAGAAGTTAGATAAAGTGATCGAGTTACAATGCCAGCATCTCGTGCTCGAACCGCAGGCGAAATACCTGATCAATATCGGCTCGGTTGGGCAGCCACGCGATGGCGATTGGCGCGCATCTTATGCAATTTATGATCGGGAAAAAGCAGAAGTCGCGATCCGCCGAGTTGAGTATGATGTTTCAAAAGCACAACGCAAGATCATCGCGGCAGATTTGCCCGAAGCATTGGCCACCCGTCTCGAATATGGGCGTTGATTTTTCTAACAGCCAACTCGGATTATTTTGTTAGATTATTTCTGGCTACTTGGATTACTCGCCGGTTTCATCGCGATTGCGGCGTTTTATTACGCACGTTGGATCGAGCCGAAGTCTCTGAACATCTCGCGGCATGCGTTTGATATTCATGCGAAGCATCTC
>RDZR01000108.1 GCA_004294095.1 Verrucomicrobiota bacterium | reverse complement strand
CGCAGGGTTAGCAGAAATCACGGTTACCGGAGCTTCCATGACTTTGAATTTACTTCACTTACCGCGCTCTGGCGATACTTTCATTTTCCTCTTTAGGTTTATGTGAAGTATGGCTGATTGCGCATCAAGCAGTATGCCAGAACCCGATAGATTTATTCCTTTTCCAGTTCCGCCAGAGCTGCTGCCGAGGCTCTCTCCCAATCGCTACCGTGGGAAACGATTTTGCCACTCTTGGCGATCACTACGTAGACAGGGTTATAGCGGATATCATAGTCGAAATACATGGTCGTTTCTGCCTTTGCTTTGGCAAAGCTAAACTTGTATTCAGGATACCTCTTCAGAAACTCCCGGATCTCATCAACGTGATAGGAGCCGCTGATGGCGATGATCTCCAGCTTGTCCTGAGGTGCTTTGTCCCAGAACTTCGCGATCTTCGGCATGGTCGCGATGCACGGGGCACATTCCAATCCCCAGAAGTCGAGGATGCGGACCTTGCCTCCGGCTTTTGCCGGCTGCGGAGGCGAGTTAAACCATGTCTCAATATCAATATCAGGTGCGGGTTGGCCGATCAGGTCTATCGGTTTCTCCGGTAGCGGTCTCGCATTAGGCTTTTCAGATTTCAGTGTTAGAACAATATCCTCCATGCTTGGTCTGACGCGTTCTTTGGCATCGGTTTTCGTATTTCCTTCAGATTCAAATGTGGCTTCGATATCGAACCAGCCCGACATCAGGCCGGTGATTTGAAAGTTCCCATTTTCATCCGAGACGGCTTTTCGATTTTTCAGATTTGCAAATACTTCTGCCCCACTCACCGGTTTGCCTTTCGAGTCAACTACTCTTCCCCCTACGATTCCGTTCGCCGCCGGGAGCACCAGTCGGACGGGCTCGCATGGCACTTGGACTCTGGCGCTGACCTCCCTGCTGGACTTATCATCGTATTTTCCGGCTTCCAGATCAACCGCTCCTTTTGTTAGGGCTTCCATGACGAATTCTCCCTTCGCGTTTGTGACAGCTTGGCGGTAGCCGCCTTCTCCGCGGCAGTTCACCCATGCCCCTGCGACAGCGGTGCCGTCCGCATCGACGATGCTTCCACTGAGAGACTCTCCCGCAGATTTCAGGATGAGGTTGATCTCCTTGGTTGCTCCGGCAGAAAATGCGAGATCTCCGATCCATTCATCTCCAAATCCTGCTGCCGAAACTTTGATATTGTAGCCCTGAAATCCAACCCATACGGCATCGAAAGAAAATCCGCCGGTCGCGTCAGCGCGGATGAGTGGCTGATAGATCTTTCCGAAAATCGCCTCAGGACGAAATCCCGCACTCAGGTTGGGGTGGGAAAGTCTCAATGCCGCTTTTCGGACTGGATTTCCCGCCTCGTCGAGAATGGTTCCTCTGACTTTGGCAAAGCCAGCCTTCTTCAGAACCAGAGTGATTGCAACGCCCGGCTCTGCCATTACACGTTCTGAAACGGAATCAATACCGTTGGTCGCGATCGCGGCACCACCCTTGAGATGATCACTTTGCGCGATTCTGAATTTCCCATCCGGTCCAGTTTTTACAGACTCAGACATTCCCCAGCCTCGTGCGAACAATGCGACGGCAGCATCGGGGACGGGTGCTCCATGTTCGTCGATCACGCTTCCGATAATCAAGTAATCAGCGGTGATGGGATTCAGCTTGAACGCGATCTGCTTCCGCTCGCCCTCTTTCACATCAACTTGCTTGGTGTAGCTGCCCTCAAGATATCCAGCTGGTAGCCTACGCTGAGAAAGATAGGAAATTTCATGGCTTCCCGGAGGTAAACGGACGATCAGCGGCGCCTCAACTGTTTCTCCGGTGACGGCATTGACAATCTCAGCGGTCACTTCCGCCGCTTTGACCAACTTGATATCAGGCAATATGGTCGGGGATTCATCACCGATCTCCACGGGTGAAAGTTCTTTGGAAATCCACTCAACTTCCAAGGGGGGTAACAATTCGATATAGGTGCGATAGTTAGAGGGCGGAACAGAGGGAAAGTGAAACCATCCGTCTTCATTGGTCCACGCAGCTGCTCGATAGGATGTTTTGTATGGATCGGGCTCAGTGATGTTGAATTCCACGTGACTCGCAGGAGTGCCATCTGGAAGCAATATTCGGCCACTAAGGGATCCTGGCTTCACAAGGTGAAGTTCATATTCGTCGCCGTCCGATATCGGGGTTTTCGAGGAAATGTAAATTTCCATTTGCCCGTAGGGCTGTGAGATTGAGGGATCATCATGGGTTAGGTAAAACCGAAGCCCCGGGGGCACACCTTCGATCACGCACCTTCCATCCGAATCCGACACTGCCGACCATGTTCTATCCGGTAGAACAGGCACTGGAGTCGAGTTGGGAAGAGGGCCCGAGCCCGGTTCGTCGGGTGCGATTTCTGCAACTCTTAGTCGCACGTTGGGGATCGGCTTGCCATCCGCACCAAAGATCCTCGTCTTCAGTGTGGTTGCAGCGCTCAGCGTGATATCCGGGTGGGCTAGCGGCACCCGATCAATCTCGCGAAATTTGGCAGCGAAAGCAACCTCAGGTTCTTTTCCCAAGACAAGGGTGGCGACCGAAACCCGGCTCCAGTGCTTCGGGATTACGGCGCTTCCGGAAAACACACCCAGCGAACCCGTGTTGCCGATGGTGGTGATCACAGGCTCAGAGTTATCTATATTACGGTGGATCACGATCACCTTCGCATTGACTGCAGGACCGCCGTCCAGACCGATCACCTTTTGACTGAAAGTGATCGATTCTGGAGAAACTCGCAAGGATAGTATTCCCGCCATCAGCAGGATAGGTAGCAAAATAATTCTCATGGATCGCGAATATAAGCGGCTAGCGCAGTCGGTGAGCTTGAGTGATTGATATGATAAGTAAGATATTGTGAGGAGTTTTGGAGGCAAGGCTTTTCATGGGCGGGTGTTGAGCAGATTTTCAACTCGTTTGATCCTCTAATCCGCATTTGAGATTGAGGATAGTGGGCG
>RDZR01000082.1 GCA_004294095.1 Verrucomicrobiota bacterium | reverse complement strand
TCATCCACGCGCATGACGGTTAGAATGATCGTGGTCTTGATTGTGTGTGGCATCGCGTTGTTCAACTGCGCGCCCACGGAAAAAGCATTGCCTGCGCGCAAAACCACCATGAGTGATGCAGAGCTAAAAAACCGACTCACCAGCAAACGTGATCCAGCGATTTTGTTCATCGGCAACAGCTACAGCTTCCATCTTGCCAAAGCATTTCGCCAAGCTTCGAGCGCTTATGGCAAACGCGTCACCATCGACGAAGCGGTGCATAGCGGGTGGACGCTCGCTCGCCACGCTCGCCACTCCGAGACGTTGAAAAAAATCCGCGAGCGGCCATGGGACGCGATCATCATTCAAGAGCACAGCTTGATTCCATCCTACCCGCAAGCGAAGCGAGACGCGCTCATGCTTGAGCCGCTGCAACGTTTAGTCGCAGAAGCCCGTGCAGTGGGCGCATTGCCGATTCTCTTTCAAACGTGGGGCCGCAGAGATGGCTACCGCAAACTTGCAGGCGATGATTTTTATAAAATGAGTCAACGTCTGCGAGAAGGCTACCGCGCAGCCGCAAAAGCCGAAGGCGGATTGTTCATCATTCCGGTGGGTGATCGCTGGCAGGATGAAATGAAAACTGGGCGCGGCCTTGAATTCTATCAGATCGATGGCAGCCATCCATCGTCGCTGGGCACTCAGTGGATCGGCCAAGTGATGGCTGATTATTTTTTTAAGACTTAGGCACTAGCACGAGGAAATTTCGCACCGGTTTGCTAAAAAATGAACGCACATTCTGCGGCCCTCCCGCCACTGTGGAAGAGACCCACAAATCCGAAGAACTCCCGCCATCCAAATTCAGCGCATGCAGTGGCCTCCATCCCGCGGGGCTGGCTTGCTCAAGTGCCGCAGATAACGCGGCCAAGGTGCAAGGCGAGGTGCAGCCCATCCACCAACGCGATTTCCCATCCCACAGCAACACACTGCGTGTCCGCGTTTGCGTTGCATTCAATCCGCTAACAGAACTTCCATGATCTAACAACATGGGGCCTGCTTGTAAAAGCTCACGCGCATTCATCGCTCCTGCCTTGCCCAAAGCCTCGCGCCGCTGAATCGAACTCTGTCCGGCAGCATTCACCGACCACACGCCGCTGCAAATGGATGATCCGGTGTTCCATGTGCCTGCACGTTTTCCGTTAGAAATGACAATTCCTAACGGATTTCCTTGAGGATCAAAAAATCCGCCATTGATCGCGGCAATCGCATTTTTTCTTTTGCCGGCAGAGGCAGCATCCGGAAATTCCGAGTCCGGTCCCGCCGCTTGATCCACCACTTTCATGGTTTGACTGCGCGCATCAAAGGACACTCCCTCAAAAGTAATGCCGCTGGCTTGATAACGCAGAAAACGAGGTGCCACTCGCGGAACCGTGGCCTCGGCAATCGGTGATGGAGCAGCCACCACGGGTGGTGCGATCGGCGCGGGTGGCTCCGCAGCAGGCGGTGTTTTATTTTGCAAATCCGCAACTGGCACATCTTCCCGATACGGCACACAGCTTGCCAGAATGCAAAGCATGCCAAGGGCAGACAGAGAGTGAATCATGTGGCGATTATTCATGATGCAGGGCGGTCTTCATTTCGATCCGGTAGAGCTCACGTAATTCTTTCAGAAAATCAATCGCTACATCGGCCTGTGCTTTGGACTTCAACGCCGCGGTAATCTCAGCTTCGGATTCTTCAAACGTCGGCACCTCGCGCGGTTTGCGATCTAACAGCTCAGCGAGATGCCAGCCAATTTTACTTTGCACCAAAACAGGTTCACCCATGCGCAATGCGAAAAATTGATCTGCTAGATCCGGTGGCAATCGCTCGCGAGACATCCAACCAAGCTCGCCGCCGGCTTTTTGATTGGCGTAGTCTTCGCTCATCTCCGAGGCGATTGCCGCAAATGATTTTTCACGCTTTCGCAAAATTTCGAGAGCACCTTCTAACATCGCTCGCGCATCAGCCGATGGTCGATTCAACGTTGAAATAAAAATGTGCCGCACAAAAATGCGCTCTGGGCGTGCAATTTCATCAACGCGCGCGGCATACCATGCACGTGCATCATCCGTCGTAACCATGGTCTTCTCTTCTAACATTTTTGCCAAAAATTTCTCGCGCTGAATTTGCCCAGTGATCCACGCATACAGTGCTTTTTCATCAGTGATGCCTTGCTTGATGGTAGCTTGCCGCATTGCTTCACGCGATTGAAAGCGGCTGGCGAAGCGCCGCATCCGTTCGTTGAGTTCGTTCTCGCTTACCTCAGGCAGCGGCGGATTTTTAGCCATGTGGTGTTCTAACAGCGCATCGTCCACCAGACTCCGCTGCACCTGCGTCGAAATTTTTTCCTTCTCATCGTTCGCAAGCGTTTCCCAGTCTTTTCCGACGAGCCAAGCAGCTTCATGGCAAGCACGCTCAAGCTGGCTACGATGGATTTCGTAGTTGGCCAAGCGGACAATCGTCGGATCTTCTTGGCGAGATTGCTCCGGCTGCGGCCTAGTGAGAACAAGACCAGCCATGATTGCGGCAGCCACCATCAAAATCGCAATGGTGTGGCTCGGCTTCATCGATGGTCAGCGAATTTCTACAGTCGCTCCTGGACGTATCAATTCTGGCAATCGCACCGCATCCCAATTTGCCAAACGAATGCAGCCCGCGCTGCGTGCGCGGCCGATGGTTTCTGGGTCGGACGTTCCATGCAAGCCAATGCCCGAGCGGCTGGTGCCATTCCAAATCACGCCCACTGGACTATTTGGCCCGGGAGGAATATTGAGGGAAACATCACCACGTTTACCCGTTTCTAACAATTTTTTATCAAACCTCCAATGCGGCAGTTCGATCATATTTCTCAGTTCCCAAATACCATACCGAATAAACTGTGGCTTGCCGGGTGTGATCGGAAAAGATGCGATCAACGCCTTATTCGCCCGCTGAGTGGATGCGGTAGCCGCTGGTGCATCGGGATCTTCTACGATGAGTGCCGTAGGTGCTGATTCAAAAATCCGCGCTTGATTGTTTTTAGTATCCACCACGATCAGGCGCGTGCTCAATGCTGGATCCTCAAGGTGCCGGGCACCCGTTAATTGCTCGATCACAAATGGAGAGACGTTCGGCACCACCAAGGTGTCGCGCGGCTTTAAATTATAGACCTTCGATTTGCCATTGAGCACGATCAAGTAAGGAACATCCGTGTGATAACGCTCAGACATGAATTCCGCATAACTGCGGTAGCTCATGCGCTTCACTTTGGCCTGTAGTTCACGCTTCGTCGGCAGTTTGCCATTGACCCACTGCTTGGCAATTTCTGGCACGATCGCCGTGGCAAATGGGTTTTTCACCGCCTCGCGGGCTGCCGTATTGACGGCGATCCAATCTTCTAACGGATGGCCGTTGACCTCGTTCCACGAACGAACGGCAAGCTGCGTAAATCGTCCAGGTTTTCCATCAATCACCCCCGGGCCAAAGCGCGATTCATCCAAGAAAATTTGTAAGCGCACCGCATCATCTCCTACCGGCTGCGCGTCGAGTGGGCTCGGTGGCGATACCGTCTCTAACGGAACCGCCTCCGTCGTCGGCGCTGCTGGTGCTTGCGGAAGGGCTGCGGCATCTGAGCTGGTTGCCTCGCCATCGACGGGTTCGTCTTGGATCACTTGAGCTCGCAAAACTGGCCGCTCGGCTTCTGCCACCGGAATTTCTTCCTGCGCAAAAATCAGCGTGGCGCATAAACAAAAGCTAAGAAGTGTAGGAATGAGAAATTTTTTCATCGGAAAATACTAAACAGAAATCGTCACAAATTCTTCCAATCGTGCAGCAATCGCAGGCGGAACAACTGCACGAACTTTCACATCCATTTCTTCATAGTCCATTTCTAACACTTTTGCTTCGCGATGTAGAAGACTGACCAAATCCGCACGCTGCTGAGGAATGCGGTAGTCTAACTGCCGGACGCGCTCGGCGAGAACTTCCGTGCAACGAACAAGCAAAGAATCAAGCCCTTCGGATGTGATTGCGGAGGCGGATATGGCTCCGGGAAATTTTTTCTCCAAAGCAATGCGCTCGAAGGGATGGTCAATGCGATCGATCTTATTTAGGACTAAAATCATCGGCTTATCCCCCGCTCCAAGTTCCGCGAGCACCTCCATCGTCGTTTCATAAAGGCACTCGACTTCGGGTGATGAGGCATCGAGCACATGAATTAAAAAATCCGCGAGCGTCGCCTCTTCTAACGTCGCCTTAAACGCCTCGATCAAGCGGTGCGGCAAATCACGAATGAAGCCGACGGTGTCTGTGATCAAAAGCGGTTGACCATCCGGCAAATCGATGCGGCGCGTGGTGGTGTCCAACGTGGCGAAAAGCATGTCCTTGGCCATCACATCGGCTTGGCTCAGGATATTGAGCAGAGTCGATTTTCCGGCGTTGGTGTAACCGACGATCGCGGCGTGCGGACGTTCTAACTTTTCGCGCTCCTTGCGTTGGGTCTTGCGATTTTTCCGCACTTCTTCGAGCTCGCGCTTGGCACGATCGATCGTGAGATGGGCGAGGCGGCGGTCCACTTCAATTTGTTTTTCGCCCATGCCGCGCGATGCCCCGCCGCCACCGGCGCCGCCTGAGCCAGCGGACTCGCGGTCCAAGTGGCCCCACATGCGAGCCAAGCGAGGAAGCGCGTATTGCATGCGGGCGAGTTCCACTTGCAGGCGCGCTTCTTTGGTTTGAGCACGCTTTGCAAAAATATCGAGAATCACTTCTTCGCGGTCGATCACGCAGAGATCGCTCAGGCGTTCCCACTCGCGCTGTTGCGATGGAGCGAGGCCATTATCGATGACGATCACATCGCACTCATGCGCCCGAGCGAGTGCGACGAGTTCATCGGCCTTGCCCGTTCCGCAGAGAAATTTTTTGTGCATTTCGCGGCAGCGCGAGAGCACGGATTCCCCTACTTCGATGCCGAGAGTTTTGACCAATTCACCCAACTCATCTAACAGAGCAAGAGCCTCATCTTCATCTCGCGTATCAAAGTAAAAACGCACCAACAAAGCGCGCTCCACACGATCAGGCTTTTCACGAACTTCAAACATCTAACGATGATGTAGCATCAAATCGCGCCATCCGCTACGGTAATTTATTTCCAGTTGGACATTAGATTCTTAGAATTCGCCAGCGCGCCAAATCATGCCATTTTTCCAACAAATGGATATTTCGGCTCTTGCCGGATGAGTCTAAGCGGCATAAGCGATGAGTCGCATGAGTGACATCACATCCCAAAACCAAGCCCACTCGACCGAAGCCGAATTGATCGCAATCCGTCGGGAAAAATGTGCGAAACTTCGCTCGCTGGGCGTGGATCCATTTGGTGAAAAATATGAAATAACCCATTCTCCGGCTGAGCTGCGGGCCAACTTCAGCGAAGGCCAACGGGTGCGCGTCGCTGGCCGCATGACCTCACTCAGGGACATGGGAAAATCCAATTTTTTCAACCTCAGCGATGTGCATGGCTCGATCCAAGGGTATGTAAATTTGAAAGGCTTGAGCGAAAATGAGCTAGCAATCTGGAACTGCCTCGATCGCGGCGATTGGATCGGCATCGAAGGGGAAACATTTCTCACCAAAACTGGTGAGCCGACGATCAAGCTCGAAGCGTTTCAAGTGCTCTCAAAATCGCTGCGCCCGATGCCGGATAAGTGGCATGGCGTGGCGGACCGCGAGCTGAAATACCGCAAGCGCCACCTCGATTTGATGGGGAATCCAGAAAGCGCGGCACTGTTCATCAAGCGCTCGCAAATGATTGCGGAAATCCGCCGCTTTTTGCAAGACCGCGGCTTCTTGGAAGTGGAAACTCCGATGCTGCACGACATTGCCGGCGGTGCGGCGGCACGGCCATTTGAGACGCACCACAACGCACTCGGCATGCCGCTCACGCTGCGCATCGCACCCGAACTTTTTCTCAAGCGCCTGTTAGTTGGCGGATTTACCAAAATTTTTGAGCTCAACCGCAGCTTCCGCAACGAAGGAATCTCGCGCCGTCACAACCCAGAATTCACGATGTTAGAAGCATACTGGGCCTTCGCTGATTTCGAGCAAATGGCGGATATGGTGGAAGAACTCACCTGCCATCTCGCCGAGAAATTTTGTGGTGGTTTGCAAATTGAACATCGCGGGGATGACGGCGAGCTGCTGCGCACCTTGGACCTTAGCCGACCATGGAAACGCGAAAGCTATCACACGTTAATTTCTGCTGCGGCGGGTGATGATTTCTTCGCGCTCGATGCGAGTGGCCGCCGCGCGCGCTGCGGTGAGTTGGGCGTGCAAATTTCCGAGGCGATGGAAGACCACGAAGTCATCCAGCAAGTTTTTGAAAAATTGGTCGAAGAAAAAACTTTCAATCCATGCTTCGTCACCCGCGTATCGAGCGAATTGGTGCCACTGGCCAAAGTTTCCCCCGGCGGAAAAACCGTAGAAGTTTACGAACTCATCATCAACGGCCAAGAAATTTCGCCCGGCTATTCGGAACTCAACGATCCAGATGTGCAACGCCGCCGCCTCGAAGAACAATCCGGGGACGAAACTCAAAAAGTGGATTACGATTTTATCGAAACCCTCGAGCACGGCATGCCACCGGCAGGCGGCATCGGCATCGGCCTCGATCGCCTCTGCATGATGCTTACCGGCGCGCCGACGATTCGAGATGTGGTGCTCTTCCCGCTTCTGAAGCGCAAGGAATAGTAACTGTTAGATTGGCGAAAGTTTTACTAACTGGCCTGTCGCCGCGTCCTGCACAAAAGCGGCAGTCGCACTGCGTTTCAAATAACCGAGTGCGTGCCTCCCAGTTGGCTCGATTTCTGGCGAAATACTGGTGAGACGCCCCGCAGCGTGGCCATCTTCATCAACCAACTCGGGTCGCTCAACTTCGCATGCATGCGGAATCAGCCAATGCGTGAGTCGTTGGTTCACTTTGCCCGCAGACTTGATGCGTGAAATGACTTCTTGGCCGATGTAGCATCCTTTCTGATAGGAAATATCCGTCTGATCCAGCGCCGCTTCGGGCGGCAACATGCCCGCTGTGATTTCATGGCCCCATTGTGGAATTCCCTGCCGGATGCGCCATGCTTGCCATTGGTTAGATTCTTCTGTTAGAAAATGGGAATAAACTTCCTGAGAAGCGATCCACTGATCCCAGCCCATTTTCCCATAACGATACGAAGCATCGCCTCCCTCGGAAAAAAAGTGATGCACTAACTGATAGTTGCCGGACAAATCATGCACCTCAACGTCGTCCGCGATGAGATAACGAGTCAGTCTTTCTAACAAATTTTCCGCATCGAGAGCAGCACAAGAAACCCGCAGCGATTCATTGCAACCAGATGAGATCATCACACGGAATTGCAACTTGCCTTTGGCATCCGTGATGCAGGAAGGCAATGCGCAGGACTCCGCCAGCACGCGCCGCACATCTTGGGTCACTTGGCCGTTTAGAAAACGCACAGCATCTGGCCCACTGAATTCAATGACCGCCGGCCTGCCGAGATAGACGCTAGTTGGTTCTTCAAGACTCATGATTGATACGGCTTTGCCAATGAAGCAAAATCTAACTCCCCCTGCCCTGCGGCGCATAATTCAGCCATGCGTTTTGAAACTGCCGCAATGGCTGGCACCTCTAGATCCACCGCAGCTGCTAGATCGAGCATGTAACGGCTATCTTTCCACATGTTGTTGAGAGAAAAATGCGCAGCGTAATCTTCGCGTGCGATTTGCTCGAACTTCATTTTCGTCAGTGGCGAGGCACTGGCATTTTCAGCCACTGCATCGATCAGGATCGCGGCATCAACGCCGTGATGAGTCGCCAGACCGAGCGCCTCAGACATCGCTTGCACGGTGCAGGCAGAAATTAGATTCGTGGTGAGTTTAATCAACGTCGCACTGCCGATTTCTCCACATCGCAGCGTGCCACGGCTAGTCAATGCAAGGTAAGGCTGCACCGCATCGATCACCCGCGAATTACCACCGGCGTAGTAGAATAAATTCCCCTGCTCAGCAGCTACTTTGCTTCCCGTAAATGGTGCATCAAGAAATGAACAACCCACTTTTTCTAACAGCTTAGCAACTTCTAATGTCGTGGGAAGATCGACTGTGGCATGATTGAGCACGACTTGCTCAGGAAGCAAATGCGGCAGCAATTCATGCACCAGCGCGAGCACAGCCGGGCCATCGTTGAGGTAAATGGAAATGATGGCCGCACCCGTGATCGCCTCACGCGCACTGGTGCACTCATAAGCAAGCCCACGCGGCGTGCGGCTCCAGCGTTGCACCGGCCAGCCATGGCCAATCAAGCGCTCACTGGCCCGTCTGCCAATAATGCCAAGTCCTAAAATGGCAGCGGGCGCGCGATCCATCGAATTCATAATTGGCGTTGCAACGCTAACTCAACCAACTCAGCTGCTTTTTTCCGAATTTCACTCATCATTTCCGGAGTCGGTTCTTGATTCTCGTCGAGCGTCATCTCGCTACGCAATCCAGCTAACAGATCTCGCATCGTCACATAATTCGGGCGCTCAGAAATTCTTGGCTCTAAGCCCGCCACCGATTCGGTGTAGTAGTCAGCGATGTCCTCGCGCATCACCTTGCGGGCGCGCTCTGGCGAAAATTGTTTATCCACTGCCACGGTCGCCACTTCTAACGCGCGAATCCAGCCACCCAGAGAAATAAGATGCGCCAAATCCGCATCGCGCAAAGTGATCAACTCAGCCTCGACATCGCGCTGAGTGGCGGCGAGTTCTTTTTTTAGCTGCTCGACGTTTTTGTTCTTCGCACTTTCTAACAGACCCGCGGCATGGCGATTGACTCGCTCGCCCGCGCCGAGTGCTTTGCCATAGCGCGTCAAATCCGCTGCGAGATCATCGACTTTTTCTAACTGCTCCGCCTGCACAACGAGGAAGCCATCGGCAATCAAGAATCCAAGCTCAATGGCCAAGTCCGCGCGATCTTGCGACATGCGCGCTGGCATCGTGCGCTCGACTTCAGCAATCGGCAGCGGCATCAAAAATTGCAGTGTATCGAAAAGTTTCGCAATCGATGGTGCAGTGAATTCGTTGACGGCGAGTTCTTGCATCACGTGTTCTTCATCGATCAAATCTTCCGGAATTTCAGCAGGGTTTTCTTCCGGCGCAGGCATATCCTCAAGCGCGGCTGGTGGCGGTTCTGCGGATTCCTCGGGTGCACCACTCGGCTGGGCTGCGGGGGTCGCATCAGCCGCACGACTCATCATCGGCATCATGCTCACAAAAAAGATCAATGCAGTTAGGATTTTCATCTGAAATGAGTTTGCCACCATCCGCCGCCATTCGCAATCGACAATAATCGTTCGTTTGATTTCGGCTCTTGTTCGAGTTTGTCAATCATAGTAACAAATGTGCCATGTTAGATGCAGAACGAACGATTTCTGATTTAAAACATCTGCGCGAGCTCACCGGAAATGAGGATGGAGCGCAGCGCGTGGCATTTACCGAAACATGGGCACGCGCTCGGGCTTGGTGCCGGACATTAGTCGAAGGTTTTCCAATCACCTCTGAGACCGACGAAGCGGGAAATTTATGGTTCACCCTGAAAGGCGATTCGCCGCGCACGCTTATCATCGGCGGCCACCTCGATTCGGTGCCAAATGGCGGCTGGCTAGATGGCTGCCTCAATGTGTTAGCGGGCATTGAAATTATACGTCAGATGTGCCGAAAATATGACGGCCGTCCGCCAATTACGATACGCGTGGTAGATTGGGCCGATGAAGAAGGCGCACGTTTTGGCAAAAGTCTTTTCGGATCCTCAGCCTGTTCGGGAAATTTGAACTTGGCAGAAGCAAGGACTTTGGTCGATGCCGCCGGAATTTCTCTAACAAGCGCACTTCAAATTTATGGCATCGATCTGGAAACAGCCCACCAAGCTGGCAGCCAACTGCGAGATGCTGCCGCATACATTGAGTTGCATATTGAACAAGGCCCAGTTCTGTTAGATATGGATTTATCGCTCGGCGCAGTCCTCGGCACCTTTGGAGTGGAAAGGCACGCCATCACCTTCCGTGGCCAAGCCGCACATTCTGGAAGCACGCCGATGAATCGCCGCAAAGACGCACTTCTTGCCTCCGCTAACATGTGTCGGGAAATCTATGCGATCGCCGAGCGCAGCCATGGCGGTGTCTGCACCATCGGCTCGTGCGTCACTCATCCTGGTATCGTCACGAGCGTGGTGGAAACCTGCCGCATCACGCTGGACCAACGCCATCTTGATGCGGATGCACTTGCTCGCATGCTCGAAGAAGCACGTGTGGCCAGTGAGCAATTTGCCTCTGAGGCGAAAGTCAGCGTCGCTTGGGAACGGATTTGGAGTATTGCTCCGCAGCCATTTCATCCACAGCTCATTGATTTTTGCGAAGAGGCCATCATCGCCACTTGCGGCCGCTGCCATCGTTTACCTTCCGGACCACTGCATGATGCCGCCGAAGTCGCGAGTGCCTCGATTCCCACCGTGATGATGTTTGTGCAAAGTCTGCACGGCATCAGCCACAATAAAATCGAAGATACGCGCGAAGAACATTTGATCGAATCAGTCATCGCCTTTGATCGCCTTGCTCAGCGCACTCTGGAGTGGATACAAACGAATCCTGAATAATGCTGGCGGTCTGCAACGCAAGATCTTCAAACGACATGCTATTATCTAACGGACTACCTCGGTGCCGATTCCGCCATCGGTAAAAATTTCTAACAATAATGCATGCGGCTGGCGGCCATCGACAAAGTGGACTTTACGGACACCGGCATTCAAAGCATCAATCGCGCTGCGAATTTTAGGAATCATGCCGCCCGAGATGCTGCCATCTGCAATCATTTCCTCGGCTTGTTTTCGCGTTACCGATTGAATGAGGCTGCTGGGATCATGTGGATTCGCAAGCAGTCCAGGGACGTCGGACAGATAAACCAATTTAGCCACGCGCAGTTCTTTGGCGAGCGCGGCGGCGGCGAGATCAGCATTGATGTTGAGCGATTTTCCGGTGGCAAGCTCCGCAGCGAGTGGTGAAATCACCGGCACGATGCCAGCTTGTTGAGCGGCATCCATATGCGATAATTGGCAGCCAACGACTTCACCCACGCGGCCAATATCCACTAGCCGCCCATCGGGCCCAGCGACTTTCAATTTTTCCCCAAGGAATACATCATAGCCGGCGATGCCGACCGCTTTTCCCCCAAAATCGCGAATCATGCGCACCAAGCTTGGATTGATTTCTTCACTCAACACACGCGAGACGATATCGATCGCTTGATCGGTAGTGACGCGAAAGCCGCCTACAAACGTCGCCGCCAAACCCGCATTTTCCATCGCGGCGGAAATCGCTTTGCCGCCGCCGTGAACGACGATTGGATTGATGCCGGCGACCTCGAGGAAAACGATGTCGCGCATCACTTTGGCAACAAGCTCAGGATCCTCCATCGCCGCTCCGCCCATTTTGATGAGAAATGTTTTGCCGCGAAATGCCTGCAAATACGGCAATGCCTCAATCAGCGAATCAGCTTTTTCAATTGGGTTCATCGTTGGTTCAGCCTGACTTTTTGCGCTTGCGAGGGGAAGCGGATTTGCGAGGAGATGCCGCTTTTTTCGCAGGCGTTTTTGGAGGAGTCTGAATGATCGGCTCTGGGCGCACGGCGGGCTTAGGCAATGTTGTTAGAACTGGCTGTGGGCGCGTGAACCAGGCAACGAAGCCGCCAGCGGCGATGCTCGCTAAGCATGGAAGCGCATTGAACCATTGCCCAGCAAACGACCAGACGAGCCATTGCCCAAGAATTGCGAGCGCGGCACATAGCGAATACATGACCATGCAAATCATGTTAGACTTACCTGCGTAAACTGTTAGAAAAACAACACATGCCGTCAGGATTCCGATCTGCCATGCGTTCGATACAGGGAAAAATGTGCGCACCTCGGCCGTGGAGGAACGATCTGCAATGACGGCAACCAGCGCGCCAATTTCCTGAGCAAATTGCAAACTTACTCGCTCCTGAGTGCTTTGCAAATCGCGGAAAAGCGCGGCATTCCAATCTATGGATGAAGAATCTGGCGCATCGATCAATTGCTCTGCCGCGAGATCATGCTGGGAATCTGCAGCTTGGAACTCGATGGCAAGTTGCCCGTAATCATCGATCGGAATGTGCCAACCGCTTTTACCCAGCTTGATCGATTTTCCTAACTCAATCTCAATGGAATCGATCGGAATCGCGGCATTTTCTAACACAAATAGCAGCGCAAATGATAGCACCACGCGATCGTCCCACACTGCGATCAATGGCTTTTTTCTAACATCTTCTCCTTCCAAAATGGAAAATCCCGTCAACGCATTTTCTCCGCCCAAAATCCCATCTGGAACCGCCACTCGATTGACTCTTGGCAGATTTTTCAAATCACCCCGCACTTGATTTTTTGCCAGCGAAGCTCTTCGCATCGATGGCGGCAACGCATCTGGCTGCAAGCCGCGGGCAAGCGGTGCTGCGAGCACAATGCGATCAAAGGCCGCCATTTCTTCCTCCAATGCAGCAAGCGCAATCGGATCCACTGCTGGCCAAGCAAGCATGGATGAAAATCCCATGTGCTTCACGCCGATCCGCCGCGCGTTGGAAAATATCACCGCAAAATCAATTGCTGAAGGTGGCGAATCCTGAAACGTCCCAGCACATGAATCGCGCAAGGATATCATGCGCGGCATCATCGCGGGCAGCACTTCTGCCTCGTGCTTCATCAACGTGATTTGCCATGGCTGCAAATTCGTGCCAGTTCCTGTTAGAATGTAGGGCGGATTGATCGATCCGCGCAGGGTCCATTCAAATGCCATTCGATCGACCGAGGAGGATGGCATCACCGCATAACAAACTGCGGCAGCAAGTGCGGCCATCATCATCACTATCGCGCGGCGATGAAGAACGGTCTTCATGGCGTCGAGCCCACCAAACGATCAAGCACCGGAGCCAATCCGCGCTCCAGCGGTGTGCCCGCTGTCACCACGCCGAGCAATTCCGCTGCGACTGGGATGTGTTGGCGATACCAATCATCCCCGCGATTTTTCACAATGTTGCCAAACGCGCCCAGAGCTTGCATCAAGCGCTGCGCCGCGCATTCGTGAAAGAGTGAAGTAACTGGACGTTCATCCGTCATCTCTTCCCAAAGATCTAACAGAGCGGCGCGCTCCTCTGCACTGTGATTGAGATATGGATCAAAAATGAGCGATGCGAGATCGTATTCTTGCCGCCCACGGCGCATGCCTTGGAAATCGATCCAATACACTTGCCCATTTTTGATCAGCATATTTTGAGACTGGAAATCGCGGTGGACCAAATTTTTCGCAACCGTGCCAAGCCGCTCTGCTAGATTGGAAAAAGCTGGATCATTCTGCAACGAATCCGCATTCATCCCGAGAAAATCCTCTACCAGATAATCAAAAAAATACTGCTGCTCCCATCGATACAGCCCTGCATCGAAGGGCGGCATCAATGGCAAATCTTTGGGAACTTTCGCATAGAACAATCGATCTAACTGCTCAAAAGCCGATTGATAAAACGGCATGCGCTCGGCGAACGATTGGGCTTTGGTCGATAACAAATCGACATCGCCGAGGTCTTCCACCAAGGCCACGCGGTAGCGAGATTTTTCAAACAAAATTTCCGGCACGCGAAACTTTGCGGATTTGAGAAACCGAGCAATCGGCACAAATTGCGCATTGTCCTCACGCTCTTCCGTCCAATGCACGCCAATGAATGGCTCATGCGTCGGTGCTTTCACGCGCACAATCGTGCGTCCCGACGCACCGCGTTTAATCGGTGTGAGAGTGATGCGGACGGTGGGATCCACATCGAGAAACTGGCGCGCAGCAGTGAGAATGGCTTCGGTTGGCATGGGCTGGTCCGAAACTAACGTCAAGCCTCACCCTGCCAAGGGAAAATCGCCAGCATTCTCAACTCTCGAAATACGTGTAGCCAGAAAGACCTTCGCGGAAAAGATCCAGAATTTCGCGCCGTTCTTTGGGAGAAATCCGGCCATCATTCACTGCTTTTTCAGCGAAGCTGCGGAAGCGGGAAATCAGCTCTTTCGGATCATACTCAACGTAGGACAGCACATCAGCGACGGTATCGCCCTCGACTTCGTGCGTGTAAACTGGTTTGCCATTTTCCATATGCACACCGACGACGTTGGTATCGCCTAACAGATTGTGGAGATCGCCGAGTGTTTCCTGATAGGCACCGACGAGGAACACCGCAAGATAGTAAGTTTCATTCGGCTTCAATCCATGCAGCGGGAGGACTTTAGCCACATCTTCCTTATCGATGAAGCGATCAATTTTCCCATCAGAATCGCAGGTAATATCTGCTAGAATGGCGCGATGGCGTGGAAGTTCATCCAATCGATGAATCGGCATCACTGGGAAAACTTGATCGATCGCCCAGGAATCCGGCAGCGATTGGAAAAGTGAAAAATTTCCATAATAAAAATCGACCAGCGTGGAAGAAAGTTCGCGAAGGTCTTCGGGAATGTCGTCCAGCTCGGAGATGAGATTGGAAATTCTTGTGATGATGTGCCAGAACCACGCCTCGGCCAAGCCGCGCTCGCGCAAGGTCGCCGCTCCATAAAAAAACTGCGCCCGCATTTGATCGCGATAATACATCGCATCATTGAAACATTCTTGAAGATTGCGTTTTGAAACCACCTTATTGACCTCGATGATGTTCATCAAATTTTGCGGCGCTTTTTCCGGAATCGGTGGCTCATCTTCACTGGTCTGGGCACTCGTCACATCGAGGATATTGAATACAAGCACCGAGTAGTATGACACGACAGCGCGGCCCGACTCAGAAACCAGATTCGGATGAGCAACGCCCGCCTTATCGCAAATTTGAGAAATGACCTCAACAATGTCTGTGCAATACTCGGCTACGGAATAATTGCATGATGAATGGAAATTGGTATGGGATCCATCGTAGTCCACCGCCATGCCACCGCCGATGTCTAACACACCCATCGTCGCACCTTCTTTGACTAAATCGCAATACATGCGGACCGCTTCGGTCGCGCCTTCACGAATCGCGGCGATGTTAGGAATTTGCGAACCTTGATGATAATGGAGCATTTTCAAACAACCAAGGTAACCGGTTTCCCTCAATTGATCGACGACTTGGATCACCTGCGCAGCATTCAATCCGAAAACCGACTTATCTCCCGCAGTCTCTTGCCAATGGCCTGAGCCTTTGGTGGAAAGACGGACCCGCACGCCAAGATTGGGCAAAATGCCGATCCTACGCGAACGCTCGAGAACCAACTCCAGCTCGGATGGCATTTCTAACACAATCATTACGCGCAGTCCCATTTTTTGAGCATGCAATGCGAGATCGATGAACTCTTCATCTTTATATCCATTGCAGATCAAATACGCCTCTGGATCGTGCATGTGAGCCAAGGCCGCGATCAATTCTGGCTTGGAGCCGGCCTCAAGACCGTAATGGTATTTTTTCCCAAACTCAGTGATTTCTTCAATCACCTGCCGCTGCTGATTGACCTTAATCGGATACACCCCGCGGTATTCACCACGATAGTTCAAATCCTGAATCGCTTTGCGAAATGATTCGTTGATCTCGGTGATGCGCGAGTGCAACAAATCACGAAATCGCAATAACAGTGGCACATGAGTGCCGCGGTCTCGCAGGCCTTCAATCACTTCAAAAAGCGAAATGTCCGATTTCCCATTTTCATCCTCCAAGCGCACCGTCACGTGGCCTTGTTGGTTCACGCCAAAAAAATCGTGGCCCCATGAGGAAATTCCATACAGATCCGCAGACTTCGCGACGGACCATGCGGATTCCACCTTACGCTTGGCGGACTTCGGAGTTGCGGTAGTTGCTGGTGGGACCATGGGCGGGAAAGTGGCCTCCAAATCCAAAAATTTCAATAGTGAATTCTCGCAACCATACGGATTGATCCGCTACGGTCGGGCAATCAATCACTCAACGAGGTTTCCAGTCCGGAAATTCTTTTGCCAATTGATCCTGATAGATCTTTGCCTCTGCCGCATTGGATTGCTTGAGATGCACATCGATCAATTTAGAAAGTGCAATCGGCTTTAAATCGGCATCTTCATGGAATTGCACGACGTATAAAAATGCTGCAGCCGCTTTGCCTAATTCTTTGTCCTGGACATCCAAGTCACCTGTTAGAATTCGTAAGCCGCCGCTCGTCCTACCCTGCGGACCAAGTGCCATTGCTTCATCCACTGCCTTGCGGGATTCACTAAATTTTTCTAACTGATAGAGTGCTCGCCCTCGGTCTAACAGAGCATCTGCTTTCCACGCTGGCTGATCTTCCACGTCGAGCAAATAGTTGACTGCTTGGAGCGCGCCTTTCGCATCGCGCGTTTCAAGGCGAGCCTTGGCCAAGTAACGCCAAATTTCTTTGGAGGTTTCCTTCGGCTCGTCTGGATCGGCAATGCTCTCCAGAGCCGCGGCCGCCGCTTTGGGATTGCCAGAATTCCATGATTGCATGCCGGACCATTGAATCGCCTGCTTCGGAATATCATGGTGATAGCCGCCGCGAATGGCCGTCTCAATTTCTGCGGCAAGCTCGGGAACTTGCTGCGCCGCAAAGTAGCCAAGTGCTAACAGAATTCCGGCATGCTTGGCGTAAACTTTCGGGCGTAGTTTGCGCGCTTTTTCTAAAAATGGCACCGCCTCTTTGGCTTTGTTTAACTTTATTTTACCCCAGCCGATCCAATAATTTGCTTCCGCCGTGCGCGCATCGCTGAGTGCTTCGGTCTCGCTCAGCAATTTTTCATATCGCAGGCTCATGTCTTCGATTTTATTTTCAGCACGACTGAGGCGAGCAGATTCTAACCAAGCAAATTGGCGCAGAGCGGGATCTTCTGCTTTCGTCAATTGATCAAAATCTGCTAGAGCGAGGGCTGCTTCAGAAATCTTCACATAAGATTCAGCGCGTTTGGCCACTGCGGAGAGCACGCGCTTGTCTTGAGGGTAGCGTTGGATAAAATCACTCAGTGAGCGGATCGCCCCTTGCGGCTCTTCCGCTTCCGCGAGGCACCATCCACGCTTGTAAAGCAAACCCGGGCGATTGCTCTCACTGATCAAATCCACTTGCACTTCGCTATATGTTTTTGCCGCATCCTCGATCTTTTTTTCTGTAAAGAGCGACTCAGCCTTAAGCATCAGCGCCGTGTGAATACGTGGATCGTCCGCCCGTGATTTTCGATACAACTGGAGGAAAGCATCCACTTGATCTGGAACATGCTTGCCCTCGATTTGGAAAAAACACAACAGCCGAAGATACGCGGCATTAAAGGCGTTTTCCGAATCGGGATCTGATAGACGCTCAATTTCACGGAAAAGTCCCATCGCCTCAGACGGACGCTTCATGCGCATGTAAGCACGCGCGGCGACCATCAATCGCGCAGCTTCCTTATCATCCTTGGCCTTCACAACGCTCGCGCGGAAAATTTCGATCACGCGATCGTAGTTTTTTTGGCTGAAGGCATTTTCCATCAGAGCCGTTTGCGCGTCTGGACGGAAGTCGTCCATCCCTGGACTGGTCAACACCAACTGCAAATACTTTTCTGATAGCTCCGGTTGGTTCAGCTTCATCGCCGCCACCCCGGCATTAAGCGCTGCTTCCCCACGGACTTTCGCGGCTTCGTTGGAAACGACAATTTCCTCAAAATATTTTAAGGCAGCCGCGAAATCACCGGCACGCAGACTGATGGCACCGAGCGCCACCTTCGCCTGCGGCGCAAATAAACCACCGGCAGGATCTTCTAACACTCTGAGAAACGCGCCGATCGCCTCGCGATCTCGGCCTAACAGACGGTAACAATTCCCAGCGAAATAATTCCCTCGCGGGCGATCTTCTGGCTTGGCCGCATTTTCCGCATAGCGCTGGAAAAGTGGCGCAGCAAACGCATACTCGCCTCGATTATAATGATCTGCGGCCAAGGTATAAGCAGCCGCTGCCGCCCATTTTCCTTTACCGTAACGGTTAAGCAAGGTGCTAAAACAACGCTTGGCGTCATTGATGCGTCCCGATTGATAAAAACTATTTCCCAAATACCACCACGTAGGCTCGGCATTCGGGTGATTGGGAAACTCACTCAAATACTGGCTGAAAATTTCGGCCGCTCGCTGATACAACTCCAGACGATTTTCGTTATCCGCACTCTTCTGCGCCGCGTCGTAAAGATTTTTCCCTCGGAAGAAAAAATCCCGCGCCGCGTCTTGATCTAGCAAATCATCGACAGGTTGAGCGCGCTGGACCTGAGCCATCACGGCAGGCGAGGCAAGAGCGACAAATAAGGCGACGAGGGCAATTTTCAAAATTGGGAGGGAAGCAAAAGTTAAGGTCCGGCAACTGGGCGCTGCGTGGCAAAAGATATGTTCCAAACACCCGAGCGCTGACAAGTATCAATCACCTCGACGATGCGCTGGTAAGGCACTGCCGCATCACCACGGATTCTAACAGGCTGATTCTTGTATTGGCGGGCGATGGCCGCTAATTGGTCAGCGAGCTTGGGCAAATCAATTGTCTTTCCTTCCACCCGCAGCGATCCGTCCGCCAGCACATTAATGATGATTTCCCCGCGCTGGCGTGTTGGATCTGCACCCTCCTGCGCAGTGGGAACGGCCACGTTAAGCTCAGTTTCCGATTGGCTAAATTGCCAACTAATGATGAAAAAGCACAACAAAAGCATCACGATATCGATCATCGGTGCCAGTTGCAGAGCGATCGGCTGTGCTTGATGAGTCGTGAATTTCATTCGCTTTTCAGGCGTGATTAAATGCCATGCAAATCTGGGCGATTCCCACTCAATGGCGAAGCGACCGGCATCGCATAGTCCTCGCGCCCACGGACTGGTGCCCCAGGCTGAGGCACGTAATACGGTGCCTGCGGAACCTGCGGGCGCTCATTTTGTGCATGCAGCACGGCCAGCAAATGCGTCGCAGCCGCCTCCAACTCGGCGATATATTTATGCACTCGGCTGCGAAAAAAGGCGTAAAAAATAAATGCCGGAATGCTGATGCAAAGCCCACCCGCCGTCGCAATCAACGCCTCGGAAACTCCCTCCGCCATGCCCATTTGACGAACGCCCGTGCCCTCGCCTTGCGAAATTTCGAGGAAGGCCTTGATCATACCGATGACCGTGCCGAGCAATCCCACCATCGGCGCAATCGCTCCAATATCCGCCAAATACGACACCCGCGAAACCAATAAGCTCGATTGCCGAGATCCCTCCGATTGCGCTACATCGCGCACATGACTGAAGGATGCCGATGGATTTCCATCCATAAAGTCCAGTGCCTTTTGCGTGATCCGCGCAATGCTCTCACTGCTCCTTTGGCATAAATTCGATACCGCGGCCAGATCTCGCTTGCGAATCAAAGCGTCCGCTTGATCCATGAATCGATCGCTCACCACCGCGTTACGCCGAATCGTCAGCAAAAATAAAAAGATCATCAACACCGTCACCACCGACATCAAGCCAAGCGGAATCATCATCACCCCGCCACTCGCGAGAATGTCTAGCAAGTTGTATTGCGCAACAGTCGCCTCCTTTTCTAATGCTTGACCCGTCTCAGCCCCCAGCATTCCAGCCATCGACAGCATCCAGCCAGCAATAATCAATTTCAAGCACTTCATGAATTTGTGTATGAATCTACTCACTACCCTTTCAAACGCAAGCACCGTCTCAGGCCAAAGACATACAGGCCAAAACGTAGATTCCTATCAGAAAATAAATTGAGTGATGAGATCAATGCCCAAGCGGAAAGACAAAAGACAAGTGGCGGCGATCTCCGGTCGCCGTTCTTAAAAGCATCTCAAACCCCCACCCGCAAATCACGCATGCTCCACAACACCCGCGCAGCGGCCTTGCCACACCCTCGCATGCGCCTCGCGCCATCCTTGCGCCGCGCTGGAAATCGTTCTCGCGCACTCGCAAACGCTTCGTTCACGAATACTTTGCTACCAATCACTGCCCCATC
>RDZR01000025.1 GCA_004294095.1 Verrucomicrobiota bacterium | reverse complement strand
GCATACGGATGCAGCTATTTTTAGGTGGCCTTACCCCAGGCGTTTTAACATTTAATCTCCAATTTTCGGCCACAGTCACTAACCCTGGCTACATCTTAAATAATTCATATGTCAGCGGCCGCGCGGCCGTTCCGACACCTCTCTTCGGCTTTGTGGGGCCGGCTCAAACAGTTGGGGCATTTGGATCATCGATCCCCCCAGTTCAGGCGACACAGCCCAATACAAATACCCTGACTTTGAGTGGGTTTTCGGGTCTGGCTGAAGTGAATGATGCAGGTGGCAATCTCGTCCAGAATACTGGTGACACGTTTGCCTCAGGTGGCACGCTAAACTGGTTAGCATCTGGGCAACCTGCTGGAGACTGGGCGCAGGCAGATGTAAACTGGCATGTTAAAATGCCAACAGCCTCCGGAAACACTATTACCTACAGCGGCAATATGGGACAAGGAGCAAACGGAATCGTCACATCCTCCTTCAACGAGATTATTGGCTTTAGCTTTGATATCACTGTAATCCCCGAACCCTCCTCATCCCTACTGTTAGCTCTTGGTTCTACAGCGGGCATCTTTTCACGCCGCCGTCAGACAAAGATTTAACCAATCAGTTTGTTTTTAACAAATCAACATTTTTAAGTTAAAACCAGCGGGGCTGCTCTGAATGGAGTAGCCCCGTTTTTTATTTTCTCCGCCAGGGTAAGTGTTTTATTTCTTCACCATGCGGGCTTCGTCTTATGAAAACAGAAATTTTTTTATTCCTATTTACTTTCATGTTACATATAACGATTAGCGGTTATTAACCGAGCGCGAGCGACTCGTTGATTTACTTTATGAAAGTTTAGTATTTGCGTTAATATTTACCATGCTAATGCTTGTATGGGAAAAACTCATTAAAATGCGCATAATGCAAAAAAATCTGCCTACTGATAAGTTATGATGCTATGTTCTTGCGCACTTAATTGACGAGGCGAAACCAGGCTTTTTTGTTTAGAGCAAATTCAAATCTTGTCGTGAAAAGAGGTTGCTTGGATCAAGCCAAACGTCCTATGAATTGCCCCTTTCGCACAATTTTTGCACGTTTTTTTGCATTGCCGAGGACATACTCTCTGCTAGGTTGCGAGTAATTCGTTGGAAAATTTTGGATGAATGCTTTGCTCGAACAACCGGTGCTGGTATTGAATCGATTTTGGCAGCCGATTCATACTTGCTCCGTGCGCAGATCGCTCCACTTGCTGTGCCTAGGCCATGCCCATGTGGTGCAGGTGGAGGGCGAGGAAAAATTCCAGACTCACGATATTTTATCATGGGTTGGGTATTCCCGCCAAACCGCGCTGGCCGAGGAAAATTTAATCCATGCCGCTCGCATCGCATTGAGGATTCCAAAAGTCATCGTCTTGATGGTCTATGATCGTTTGCCGCGATTGGATGTGAAATTCACTAGGCGCAATATTTTTTTACGCGATCAATTCACCTGTCAGTATTGCCAGAAAATTTTCCCAGAATACCAACTGAATTTAGACCACGTCATCCCGCGTGACAAAGGTGGCAAGACGACTTGGGAAAACATCGTCACCTCCTGCTTCCGCTGCAATACGCGCAAAGCAAACAAACTCCCTCATGAAGTCAACATGCATCCGGTCACCTCGCCGTTTGCGCCGCGTTGGCGGCCGCTCTTTGGGCTGCATGAAAATGGACTTGCCGACCAATCTTGGGAGTATTTCCTCAACCCCAGCCCAGATCATAAGCGACACAGCGCTTAAATTCCTCAGATCCGTTAGGCGGTTTCTTGGGAATTTATGGCTCATTAGGTCCACTTTTACCGAAAAATCGTTATTTTCAAGCAACTCGCCCCATTAAAAAATCTTATTTGTTTGAAATTCCTAAATTTTCGATTGCAAAAAACCCGAAATTGCTCAACTTTGAGTCCGAAACCTCAATTTTATGGCCAAAGAAACAATGGATGGAGCGCAAGCCTTAATTAAAACTCTCGATGAGTTGGGCATTGAATACATTTTTGGATACTCCGGCGGTGCCGCGATTCCGATCTTCGATGCGCTGGAGACGGTCAAGACCAAGATGAAGTTCATTCTGGTGCGGCACGAGCAAGGAGCCGTGCACATGGCCGATGGCTACGCGCGGGCGACGGGCCGGCCAGCAGCGGTGCTAGTGACATCCGGACCCGGCGCGGGAAATACCGTGACCGGATTGATGACGGCGATGATGGACTCCGTGCCGATGTTGGTCATTTGCGGCCAGACGGTGACTTGGATGCTCGGCAAAGACGCGTTCCAAGAAGCCGATATTTTTGGCATTACAATCCCCGTGGTGAAGCATAACTATTTGGTCAAGGAAACCAACTCGCTGCCACGCATCGCTCGCGAAGCGTATCACATCGCCACCACCGGCCGGCCGGGTCCAGTGTTGATCGATATTCCGAAAGATATTTCCCAAGGCCCATTCTCAGGAGAGATGAATCCACCATTCAATCTTCCTGGCTACGATCCGAGTGGGGATTTCCAAATTGATTCCGAGCAGATAAAGCGCGCTGCGGATTTAATTTCCAAAGCCAAGCGTCCGGTGATTTTAGCTGGGCAAGGGTGCATGATTTCTCGTGCCGATAAGGAATTGCGCTATCTCGCAGAAACGCTCGGCGCACCGGTGACGAGCACGTTGTTAGGAAAAGGAGTTTTCCCAGAAACTCATCCACTCGCGCTCGGCATGCTCGGCATGCACGGCACCGCCTACGCCAATAAAGCCATGGTCGAGTGCGATCTTTTGATCAACGTTGGCTCGCGCTTTGACGATCGGATCATCGGCCAGCCATCAAAATTCTGCAAGGATGCGAAGATCATTCACATCGATATCGATCCCGCAGAGCATGGCAAAATGATCGTGCCGGATGTGATGATCGTCGGTGATGCCAAAGCCGCCCTCGCCGAGATCAATGAAAAGATCGGCCCTTTGGAAACGAGTGAATGGTTGAGCAAGCTCGATGGCTACAAGAAAAAATACCCGCTCCATTACAAAAAACAGGGCGGCTTGCGCATGCAGCAAGTCATCGATGAGTTGTATGAACTCACCCAAGGCAAAGCGATCGTCACCACTGACGTGGGCCAGCACCAAATGTGGGCTGCCCAGTTTTACAAAAACGATGAGTCATACCATTGGCTATCGTCCGGCGGTGCTGGGACGATGGGCTTCGGCTTTCCCGCCGCGATTGGTGCACAGCTCGCTTGTCCGGAGAAAATGGTCATCGCCATTTGCGGCGATGGCGGCTTCCAGATGACGTTGTTTGAATTGGCCACCGCGCAGATTCACAAATTGCCGGTTAAAATTGTGGTGCTCAATAATCACTACCTCGGCATGGTCAGACAGTGGCAAGAATTGTTCTACGAGGATCGCACCTCGGGCGTTGATTTAATCGGCAATCCTGATTTCTGCAAACTTGCGGCGGCCTACGGCATTCCATCCGTGCACATCAAACGCCCAGCGGATGTGACCAAACAATTGCAGAAGGCGTTGGACTACCAAGATGGCCCAATTTTAATCCACGCAGAGTGCGTCAAAACCGACAACGTGTTCCCGATGATCCCTGCCGGTGCCGCACTGGAAGACATGATCATCGAAGCGCCTAAAACGCGGATGGCGAAACCGATCGGTTCCACGTAAGCCGCATTTTCTAACATCTAACATCTAACGATTTTATGCCTTCAATCATCACCACCGATACTCCTGTGCCCATCAGCAAAGCCGCCCGCGGGCCCTCTCACACGCTCTCGATCATGGTCAATAACGTGCCGGGAATCTTGATGCGGATTTGCCAAGTTTTCTCGCGCCGTGCATTCAATATCGATTCGCTCGTCGTTTCCGAAGGCCGCAATGCGGATTTCTCGCGGATGACGATCGGTATTTCCGGGGATCCAGAGGGCTTGCATCAAATCATCATGCAGGTGAATAAATTGGTGGATGTGATTCACTGCTCCGAGCACACCTCCGATCATTCTGTGAGCAAAGAAATGGTGCTCATTAAACTACTTTGCTCACCGGATGAACGCTCGATGGCCCTACAAATTACCGAGCATTTTTCTGGAAAAACCGTGGATCTCACACCGACCTCGATGATCATCATGATCACCGGAGATTCGCCAAAAGTGGATGCTGCGGTGGCGATGTTCTCGCAATTCTCCATCATCGAGACGGTGCGCACTGGCAAGGTCGTCATGGCTCGCGGCGAGCAGCCGACTTGAGAAAGCTGTTAGAATTGAGGTGGCGGCGGATTGAATCCGCCATGCCAAATAATCAAACAACGGCAAGGCGGATGCAATCCGCCGCCATGTGTCATCAAGCGGATGGCTTGCGCTCCTCGAGGTAGCGCGAGACCCAACCGATGTCGTAAGTGCCGTTTTTGAAATCCGGATGATCGATGATTTCCTGCTGGAATGGAATCGTCGTTTTGATCCCGCGGATCATGAACTCGCCAAGTGCTCGCTTCATGCGTGCGATCGCGATCTCACGCGTCGCTCCGGTGACGATCAATTTTGCGATCATCGAGTCATAATTCGAGGGCACCGTGTAGCCTGAGTAAACGTGGGTATCCACACGCACTCCTTTGCCACCCGGGGCATACCACAAATCGATGGTGCCCGGGCTGGGCATGAATTGGTTAAATGGATCTTCCGCATTGATGCGGCACTCGATCGCATGGCCACGCGCCACCGCCTGCAAGACGTGACGAGAGAGCGGCTCACCCGCTGCCACGCGGATTTGCTCTTTGATCAACTCGCAGCCCATGACCTCTTCCGTCACTGGATGCTCCACTTGGATGCGAGTATTCATTTCCATGAAATAGAAATTTTCCGCGGCCTCATCGACGAGATATTCGATGGTTCCGGCATTGAGGTAGCCGATGTTGCGGATGAGATTGACCGATGCCTCGCCCATGCGCGCCCGCATTTCCGGACTCAGAAGTGGCGATGGGCACTCCTCGATGATCTTTTGATTACGACGCTGCATCGAGCAATCGCGCTCGCCGAGGTGGATGAAATTTCCATGAGAGTCCGCAATGATTTGGAACTCGATGTGGTGCGGATTGAGCACCAATTTTTCCAAATAACAATCGCCATTGCCAAAGCATGCCATCGCCTCATTGGATGCCGCAGCAAAAAGGCTGAGAAAATCCGCTTCTTGGAAACACGGGCGCATGCCACGCCCGCCGCCGCCGGCAGTGGCCTTGATCATCACTGGTAAGCCGATGCGTTTGGCTTCCGCGAGTGCCGCGTTGGGATCTTTGATGACATCTGTGCCCGGCGTGATCGGAACTCCATTGGCGATGGCTGTGGCGCGGGCCGTGGCCTTATCACCCATCATGGAAATCACTTGTGCGGACGGACCTATGAAGGTGATGCCGGATGATTCGCAAATTTCAGCGAAGCGGGCATTTTCTGAGAGAAATCCATATCCGGGGTGAATCGCATCGGCATCGGCAATCTCAGCAGCTGCGATGATGCGGTCCATTTTCAAATACGATTCTTTACTCGCTGCCGGGCCGATGCAGACTGCTTGATCCGCGAGCTGCACGTGCATGGAATCGACATCCGCCTCGGAATAAACGGCGATGGACTCGATGTCTAATTCACGGCAGGCGCGAATGATGCGCAGGGCAATCTCGCCACGATTGGCTACCAAAACTCGCTTGAACATTGGGAAAAAATTTCTAAAGCAGGGTTGTTAGATATTTCTAGCAGCACGCGCCCGATCACTTGATGCGGAAGAGCACATCGCCATATTGCACGGCTTTTGAATCCTCGGCAATGATCGCGCAAATCGTGCCAGCCCGCTCGGCTTTGATTTCGTTCATCACCTTCATCGCCTCGATGATGCAGAGCGTTTGGCCGACGGAAACTGCGGAGCCAATGCTGACGAAGTTCTCGGCATCGGGCGCGGGTTTCTGATAGAATGTGCCAACCATCGGCGAGGTAATTTCCACTCCCTCAGGCGCAGCGGCAGCGGCGGGTGTGGTGGCGGCAATCGGAGCTGCGGCAGCCACTTGAGGCGCGGGAGCGGCGAGGGAAACAGATGCCATTAAGGACTTGAGATCGTCGAGATCGGCACCTTTTTTCAACTTAAGATGGAAGTCTTTTTTGGTGAGATCAAAATGAGTCAAGCCGTGCTCATTCATCAATTCGACAATGCGGCGGATTTCCTGGAGGTCCACAATAAGTGAGTATTAATGTTGTTAAAAAAAGCGAGGCAACGCATGGCATATGCCTCGGCTGAGTAAGATTGCTGACGGGTGCGATCAGCGTCAAGCCGGAAGCATGGGCAGTGGGGAGGAACTTATTCCTCGTCCTCCATGAATTGATCGTGGCCGGATTTTTTCATGGCCTTGATACGATCGACATGGCCGGCGATGGCATCGATTTTGCCAGCGAGGAAGTCTTTTTCCGCTTCGCAAAAAACGACGAGTAGTTGCGCTGTTTGCAAACGATACTCGGCACTCGCCAGCGATTTTTCTGGGCCATCAGGCATCGCAGCGACCAATTTGGGAATCAATAACGATGCCTGAGCGATGGCACGCTGAGCGTCGCGCGCCAGAGCGGCACCCGTTTTTGGATCTTGTTCTTTGCGCATCGCTTTGTAGGCATCATCGAGAGCTTCCATTTGTTCATGGAGCGGATCACTCTTCTCCGCTGGGGTTGCTTTGCTCAGGGAATCGAAGGCCATAAGTATCCCGATGAGGCCGATTACCAGAAGGATGAATTGAAATTTCTTGTTAGGCATTGGGTGGTGGGTGATTGGGTGAACTTGCGAGCTTGTTATTCGACGATGAAGCGGCTGCCCACTTTCACTTTAGAATAAACCACAGGCATGATTTTCGACGGGCCACGAATGCAAGCGTGCGATGCTGGGCGGCGGCGCACATTGCCGATGTGGTGGCCAACGCCATCGTTGGTGAGGCGCATCCAATAACGCATCTGCGCACCGACAAATTTTCCACCTTCGGGAATGGTATCTTCAGTCGAATCAGCATCGCTATTGACGACATCGCCTGCCGCATCAAGGATTTTGCCATACTTGTTAGAGTGTTTATCGACGATTTTTTCTAAAATGAAGAAGGTTCCCTTCGGTGTTGGGTGGCTAGGTGTGCCCGAGCAAATGGGATAATCCATGGCCACTTGCTCGCCATTCATGAGAAAGGCGCGTTGGTCTTTGAGGATTATCTTGACCCACGAATTGGATGGATTGGTCGCATCGAGTAGTGGCTCATTCTTCCAAACATCGTATGTCTTGCGATAGTTAGGCTCGGCCATGAAATGCTCGTGAGTGCCCGGCGGGTGCGGATTGACAAAGACTGGCTTGCCATCAGCCGCGATGGCAGGTTCTGGCTTCTGGCTTGCACAGCTCGCAAAAAAACAAGCCAGAGTGGCCATGAAAATGGGAGCTAGGTATTTCTGAGTGATCATCATTTCGTTTAGTGCTGCACCTCGTAAAATGATTTTTTTAAAAATGCAATACTCATCGCCGCGTGTGCCCCAGTGCGGATGCCATCCATTTTGCTTATGAATCCTTAAGTGAGCAAAAGCAGTGCCATCATTCGTATTTTTTTGGCAGATCTCAGTTGCTATTCTGGTCGAAAGCTGGCAATTTTTTGGCGTGCCGACGTGCAAACACTCCAAACTCATTTCGCGCGCCGCTTGGCTTATGGTCAAGTGGCCAGCGGCATTTGGAGTGATCATCTAGGCACATTGACTCGTATTACTCACTCCGGAAGCCGCCTCATCTGCTGCTTCCGCGGGTTCCATGGTAGCGAGACGATGCGGCGATCTTCTCCGGGAAATTCCGATTAGGAACCCACCACCGATGAATCCATTCCGCACGCGGCCAAGCGGCCTAGCCATGATGCTAGGCTCAGTCATTTTATTTTCCAGCAACACGCTATTGGTGCGAGCTGCATCGATCTATGCGCCAGAAGCGAATGGCTGGATTGCCATTTGGTTCCGCTCGGCCGTCGGGCTTGGAATCGTAGCCTCCGTTTTTGGGTTCCAACGTGGCCTGGTTTGGAAAAACCTATTTTCTAACAGATTGGTTTTGGTCCGTGGCATCATCGGCGGGCTGACGACGATCGCGTTTTACATCACGGTCATCGAGTTGGGTGCGGCGCGGGCGATTGTGCTGAATCTCACATATCCGGCATTTGCGAGCGTGATTGCGATGATTTGGCTGGGTGAAAAAATCCGCCGCTCGGCTGCGGTGTGGATGGGAATTTCCCTGCTCGGTTTGTGGCTATTTCTATCAGACAATGGGACGTGGAAAGGAATTTCCGGCTACGATTGGCTGGCATTGGCAGGCGCCGTTGGCTCGGGTTGGGTGGTGGTGATGATCCGTAAACTTCGCCATGCAGAGCATCCGGCGACGATTTTTGCCTCGCTCTCGGTCTTCGGCTTGCTTTTTTCTGCACCGGCGACGGTGAATCTCGGCACGGTGCCGCTTTGGATTTGCGGGGTGTTGAGCGCAGCCGCGGCACTCGTCACCATTGCCCAACTGCTGATGACGCGCGCTTACCAAGACTTGCCCGTCGCGCAAGGAGCATCGCTGCAAATGTTGGCGCCGATCATGACCACACTGGGCGCTTATTTGCTGCTGGGTGAGACGCTGCAAAGCATTCAGCTCATCGGCGCGGGCATCACCATGCTCGCAACCTGGCGAGTGGTCATGACGCCGCCGCCCAGCCGTGAGCTGGCGATTGGATGAGAAAAAATTTACGTGCCAAGAAAGGAAGTTCCTGATTCCAATCGCCGTATGATCGCAAGAACATTTCGGGATCGAGTGGTTGCGCCCTCACTGCTTGCGGCTGATTTCTCAAAAATTGGCAGCGAAGTGAGCCGCGCGATTCATGCTGGGGCAGATTGGCTGCATCTTGATGTCATGGATGGGCACTTCGTGGATAATATCTCGTTTGGCCCGGCGATGGTCAAAACGGTGCATGAGTGCAATGATATTTTTCTCGATGTCCATCTGATGATTTCCAAACCGGATCATTACTTGGAGCGCTTCATCGCCGCCGGCTCGGATTTAATCTCAGTCCACGTCGAGGCCGATCACGATGTGGCCGAGACACTCAAGCGCATCCGCCGCGCTGGCTTGCTCGCCGGATTGGTGCTCAACCCCGCCACGCCGCTCTCCGCCGCGGAGCCGTATTTGCGAGATATTGATCTTCTATTGTGCATGACGGTGGTGCCGGGCTTCGGCGGCCAAGCATTCATGCCAGAAGTGTTAGAAAAAATTTCCCACGCGGTGACGCTACGTGAAAAATATGGTGCATCTTTCCACATCGAAGTCGATGGAGGAATTCATGCGCAAACCGCAAAATTATGCTACACTGCTGGAGCCAACGTCATGGTCGCCGGATCTTCAACGTTCCAAGCCATTGATATGTCTGCGGCCATTCATTCCATTCGCAACCCATGAAATCCCATCATCTTTTATCCGTCGTCACCCTTCTCATTGGCTTTAGCATCGCATGGGTGCTCAAGCCAGCTCCGCCAGCGAGTGAGGAAACTGTTGCCACCCCCGAGGGAAAATCTTCCCAACGCCACTCAACTCAAGATGTCGATCGCACGTCTTCAGATCGCAGCGCATCGTCCTCTAACAGTTCATCGACCGAGCTCGCCGTCGATCCATCGAGTCAATTTCCGCTGAGTGAGCTGTTGGCCAAAGGCCCACTTGGCGAACGGGAAGCAAAAATGCGCAGGCTGGCTGAGGAGCTCGGCCTTTCCTTCGATCAAGAAGCGGACTTGATGCGGCTGTTAGACGAAGTGCAAGCGATTCACGATCCGAATCTATCTCCATTTGATGACCTCATGGCGCGCAGCGAAGCGTTGGAAAAAGGACTCAAAAAACTCTTATCGCCCGAACAACTCGCCAACTTTGAAAAAATGCGTGAAAGAGCATTTGAAAACCTCGTCGAAACCCGAGCCATGCAACGCCTGACGCCAACGATTGAAAGTGTCGATCTCTCGAGCGAACAACGCGCACAATTACATGACCGCTTGAGAATGCACGCGCGCAATGAGCTGCAAGTTTTTCCCAAACAATCACTCTCGCTCATCGGCAGCTCGGTTCTGCCACTGCGCACCAGCGAAATTACCGTGGATGGTTTTTTCACCATGAAAGAAATGAGCCGAAGCTCGGGAACGATGGATCCGCAGGTGGCGCAGGACGATAGCTTTCGCCGCCACCAGGCCGAAAAAGAAGCTCTGCTAAAATGTTTTGAGGGAGTTCTCACACCCGCTCAGATAGGCATCGTCTATGGCGAGATCGAGAGAGGAAATAATTTACTCCGGCAAATTATTCCCAATCCAAGTAATTTACAAAAATCAGACAGCCTCGCGCGTCCTTGAGCCGCTGGTAAACTTTAGAAAACTCACGTCTTGGATGATCACGCATCATGCTGCATGATCGCTGCGTGACCGACGAGCAGCCACTCACGATTCCCGAGCAAGCAAGCCCGAAGTTGAAGCAAGACTTGGTCGTGCTCATGAAGGTGCGGCTCAATTTTTTTGTGCTCATCACCACCTTCTTTGGCTACATTTTAGCTTCATCATGGGCCACATTTGATTGGTGGAAATTACTGCACACGCTCTTCGGCACCGCAGCGGCAGCCTTCGGCTCAGCCGCGATCAATCAATTGATGGAAGTCGATCTCGATGCGCGGATGAAGCGCACGGCCAATCGTCCACTGCCTTCGCGGCGCATGGATCCGCTCGTCGCATTTGGCATCGGTTGGGTGCTTTCGGCGGTCGGTATTATTCATCTAGCAGCAAAAGTTGGCGATCTCGCCGCTTATCTAACAGCCGCCACCTTGGCCATTTACGTTTTTGTTTACACCCCGATTAAACGCTTGAGCTCAATCAACACCTTAATCGGTGCGATTCCAGGCGCGATCCCGCCGATGATCGGGTGGGTCGGCGCTGGTGGCCAACTAGGTTCTGAAGCGTGGTTTTTATTTGCGTTGCTATTTTTTTGGCAACTGCCGCACTTCGTCGCCATCAACTGGCTGTGCCGCGAAGAATACGAAGCAGCTGGCTACAAAATGTGGTCCAACGGCGATGTGAGCGGACGAAAAAGTGGCTGGATTGCGGCATTTTGCGCGTTGCTGTTAGGCGCCGTCTCAATCATGCCTTCCGTGCTTGGCCATGCCTCGTTGTTGTGGACGATTTTCGGGCCTCTGTTAGCACTTTTCATGACGGCACTCGCACTGCGCTTCGCGGCCGATGGGCAGCGCACTTCTGCTAGGCAATTGTTTTTCTTCACGTTGATTTATTTACCAGTCGCATTGGTGATCTTGCTGCTTGCATGGAAGCATTGATGAATTCGCTGCTCACATCCTCGCAACACTTGGCAGATACGCTCAGGCATCTGGAATTTTCCGCGCCAGTGGCCTTCACCTACCATCCGTTAGATTACGCATGGCAGGCCCACGCTCGCTACGTGGAATGCTATGGAAAAAAATCGCGGCGCATTCTTCTGTTAGGTATGAATCCCGGCCCATTTGGCATGGCCCAAACTGGCGTGCCATTTGGCGAAGTCTCGATGGTGCGAGATTGGTTAGGCATTCACGAACCGATTGATAAACCCGCCTTGGAACATCCGAAGCGCCCGATCCATGGCTTTGCTTGCCAACGCTCCGAAGTTAGCGGCAAGCGGCTCTGGGGCCTGATGAAAGAACGCTTCGTCACCTCAGACGCTTTTTTTCGCGACCACTTTGTGCTGAATTATTGCCCGCTTGTTTGGATGACAGAGAGCGGCGCAAATCTAACACCCGATAAAATTTCCGCGGTAGAAATGCAGCCAGTCGAGCACGCGTGTGATGTTCATTTGCGCGAAGCCATCGAGTGGTTTGCTCCAGAATTTTTGATCGGCATCGGTGGCTTCGCCGAGCAACGATTCATCCGTGCCTGCAAGCAACTTGACGGGTTTAAGCCAAAAATAGGTAAAATCATTCACCCATCGCCCGCATCTCCGGCGGCCAATCGCGGCTGGGCGGAAGCTGCCACGCGGGAGATGATTGCGCTCGGCGCTTGGAGCCCGTAAGCTGCTCGAATCACCAGCCATGTCTCACTTGCAACATCAGCCAGAGCTGCTCTCTCCCGCAGGAAATTGGGATTGCGCGCGCGCTGCAGTCGCCGCTGGAGCAGATGCGATTTATTTCGGACTGCCGAGTTTCAATGCCAGGCTGCGGGCGGAAAATTTTACCTCAGACGATTTGGGAGAGCTCATGGAATTTCTTCACCGCCACGGCGTGAAGGGATTTGTGACCATGAACACGCTGATCTTCTCTGGCGAGTTGGAAGCAGCGAGTCAGCAGCTTGAAAAGGTTGCTGCGGCGGGTGTGGACGCTTTGATCATCCAAGACCTCGGCCTCGCTGAAATGGCGCGCAGCATCGCTCCGGAAGTTGAGCTTCATGCATCCACTCAAATGACGATCACTTCGCCAGAGGGGCTTGCTTTCATCGAATCAATCTATCCGTTAGAAAGAGCCGTGCTCGCGCGCGAATTGTCGGTTCGGGAAATTGAACGATTTCAAAGCCGGGCTAACGAAGTGTTAGAAATTAAAACGCCGCTCGAAGTCTTCGTCCACGGTGCATTATGCGTCGCTTATTCCGGCCAATGCCTCACAAGTGAAGCGCTCGGCCAGCGCAGCGCCAATCGTGGAGAATGCGCGCAAGCATGCCGCATGCCTTACGAAATCGTCGTCGATGGCGTGACGCGGGATCTCGGAGCCGTGCGCTATTTGCTCAGCCCGCAAGACCTTGCCGCCGTGGATTTGATTCCACAACTCATCAAGGCTGGAGTGAAGTCGTTTAAAATCGAAGGCCGTCTCAAATCCCCTGAATATGTCGCCGCAGTCACTCGCGTGTATCGCCGCGCGATCGATGCCGCGATGGCAGCGCGGCCATCGCCCATCACGAGTGAAGATCGCTATGCCCTCGAAATGACGTTCTCGCGTGGCCTAAGCACCGGCTGGCTCGCAGGCACGAATCATCCCTACCTCACGCATGGCAAATTCGGTAAAAAACGCGGGCCTCTGTTAGGAGAAATCGCCGAGTGCGCGCCATCGTGGGTCCGTCTCACCGCAACCAGCGAGCTGCCAATTCAAGCGGGCGATGGAGTGGTCTTCGATGCGGGAGAAAATCGCGACTTCGAGCAAGGCGCACGCATCTGGCGCGTGGAGGGTGAGCGTTTGATTTTTCACCCCGTTCACAGCGGCCTTGATTTTTCCCGCATCCGTCCGGGGCAAATATTGTATAAAACTTCGGATCCTCAGCTCGATTCTGAATTGAAACGTTTTTGGAAAAACACACGGCTCAATCTACGCACCACGCCAGTGAATCTCACAGTTCGCGGTGCTCCAGGAGAATCATTGCGCGTCGAATGCAACGGCATCCAAATCACATCCACAGAGCTCATCCAACGAGCAACTCAACACCCGCTAACGGCGGCGACGCTGAGTGCTCAACTCGGCAGACTTGGGGGCACGAGCTATCAGTTAGAAACGTTGGAAAATCTGTTAGTTGGCGAATGCCATTTTCCCTTATCCGCCATCAATCAATTGCGCCGAGATCTTGTCGAGCGGCTCGATGCGATGCATCAGGAGAAAAATGTTAGGAACCCATCTCTCGTTGATTACCGAGATTTGTTGCCACAAAAATCATCAGTTCCCCCGACTGAGGCGATGCAGCTCAGTGTGCTTTGCCGCACGCAGATTCAGTTAGAAGCAGCGATCGATGCCGGCGTTTCCAGAGTGATCTGCGATTATGAAGATCCTCGCCGCTACCGCGATGCGGTGCAGTGGTTCCGCAACCAATCGAAAGATCCGGCTTCTAAAATCATTCTCGCCACACCGCGGATTCTTAAGCCCGGAGAGATTGGTTATCTCAAGCTGATCGAAAAGGCGGAGCCGGATGGCCTGCTTTTGAGAAATCTATCCGCATTGCACTACTATAAAAACCGTAGCGAGATGATTAAAATTGGAGATTTTTCACTCAATGTGGCAAATCCGATTTCCGCCAAGTTATTAAAACAACATGCCGCGCTGGATTTCATGACGGTATCGTATGACTTGAATATCGGCCAAGTGCTTGAGCTTTTGCACAGAGCGCCGCCCGAGTGGTTCGAGCTGACGATTCACCAACACATCCCAATGTTTCATATGGAGCACTGCGTTTTTTGCACCTTCTTGAGCGAAGGCACGACTTATAAAGACTGCGGCCGCCCATGTGAAAAACACGAAGTGCATTTGAGAGACCGCGTCGGCCAACTCCACCGCTTGCAAGCGGATGTGGGCTGTCGCAATACGCTATTTAACGGCAGAGCACAATCGGGTGCACGATACCTTCGCGCATTGAAACAAGCTGGCCTGCGCCGATTCCGCATTGAGTTGCTTAATGAAGATCACCAAGCATCATCCATCATCCGAGGCTATCAAGAATTGTTAGGAGGTGCTCGCACTGCGGATGATTTGTTAGACGAAATGCAGGTGATCGAAAAACTTGGCGTCACCGAAGGCACGCTGGCAGAAATTACCTAACAAAAATGATCCAAGAAGATGCGTGATTTTCTTCGCAATGATCGCCCGGCGTTGGTCTTGGCTCCAATGCAGGATGTGACGGATTTACCATTCATGCGTGTGCTCGCGCGGCGTGGCGCACCCGATTGGTTCGTAACGGAATATTTTCGCGTGCATCCGGACTCGAAGCTGAACCCCTACATTCTGCGCTCGATTACGGAAAATAAGACGGGCCGCCCGATTTTTGCACAAATGATTGGGCGTGATGTCGAGTGTTTGGTCCGCACGGCGCAGGATTTACAACGCTTCCCGATCGCTGGCATCGATCTCAATCTCGGCTGTCCAGCACCCATCGTCTGCCGCAAAGAAGCAGGCGGCGGGTTACTGCGCCATCCTGCGGTGATTGACGAAATCATTGGCCGATTGCGCGAGGTGATTGACGGCCGCTTCACCGTTAAGACGCGCCTCGGCTACTACGCGCCCGATGAATTTTCTGAGCTTCTCAACATTTTTCAACGGCATGCAATTGATGGATTGACGATTCACAGCCGCACCGTTCATGAGCGCTACCAATCGCCCGTGCATCCGGAATGGGTGAATCGCGCAGTTCAAACATTGCAATGCCCCGTCATCGCCAATGGCAACATCGTCGATCTTGCGACGGCTCGAGCAACCTACCGGCAGACAAGTGCCAACGGGCTAATGATTGGCCGCGGGGCGATTCGCAATCCATGGATTTTCAGCCAAATCATCGCGAGTTTTCTGGGAACTGAGATGCCAGTGCCAAGCTACCGCGATTTATGGCAATACATTGAGGAACTCTATCAGGAAATTGCCATGGAGACTCCCAAGTTCATTCCGCTTGCCCATGTGCAACGCATGAAGAAGACACTCGCTTACATCAGCCACGGCCTAACAGATCGCTTTGAATATGAAATGCGGCGGGCCAAAACACCTGATGAATTTCACTCGATTTGCCGTGATCAGCTTGATCATGATGCACCTCTACCAGCGCAGCCGCCGAATGATTCCAAACTATTCTGCGGCTTTGCTGAATTGTTAGAAACGGCGGATCACAGCCAATTTTGAATCACCCACCTGTAGAGTGGAATGCCGATGCTCGACGCACTCATGCTGATCTCCGAGCAATCATCCCAATAGATGTCTTATAATCTTTTGTTCTGTAAAAACGAACGATAGTCATGGCTCATGTCGTTCTTAAATTACCACCATTTGCGCTATTTTCGCGCGATTGCCAATCATGGGACATTGACTGGTGCTGCTCAACGATTGGGCATCTCGCAATCGTCGCTCAGTGTGCAACTCAAGCAACTTGAGGAAAGCATCGGCCAGCCATTATTTAGCCGTGAACATAAAACACTCATTCTAACAGAATCTGGAAGAATCGCACTTCAATACGCAGAAGGAATTTTTCGAGCTGGAGAGGAGATGATGAGTATGTTAGAAAACCGCACCGGCGGCAAGCGCACCCTGCTCAGGGTCGGGTCTGTGGCGACTTTATCTCGCAATTTTCAACTCGTTTTTTTGCGGTCCTTAATCAACCGGCCCGACGTTGAATTAGTGATTCGTTCAGGAAATTTGCGTGATCTGTTAGCGCAGTTGCGGATTCACCAGTTAGATCTCGTGCTCTCCAATTTACCGGTGCACCGCGATGCGGAAACGCAATGGCACAGCCACCTGTTAGATCAGCAACCAGTGGCACTCGTTGGGCGCAAGCAGCTCTTCAAAAAAAAGCGGATGTCCTTCCCGAGTGATTTAGCAAACGTGCCACTGGTCTTGCCATCGTTAGACAGTAGTTTGCGTGCTTCGTTTGATCTCTTGTTAGAAATGCATGGTATTTTCCCTAACATCGCCGCGGAGGTAGATGATATGGCCATGCTGCGCTTGCTGGCTCGTGAGGGTGCTGGCCTAGCATTGGTCCCACCCGTCGTCGTTGAAACGGAACTCAAGCGCGGCGAACTCGTCATTTACCATCGCTTTGCCGACATCCAGGAAACCTTTTATGCCATTTCTCCAACCCGCCAGTTTCCGAATCCATTGGTAATTGAATTATTAGAGAGCCGGAGCAAAAAATGAGCATTAGAAATTTGTCAGCTTTTTCCAAGATGTAATCTTCAAGCATCTGCGATGGTTGAAGTGTGTTAGTATCTCACGCACATCAGTAACAATTACGAAAATTCAGACCAACTATCTTATGATCCGCAAAGCAATCACCTGCATGACCATCGCCTTATCCACCATGATGTTAAGCGCGAAGGAATTTCCAATCGTCAACTCGAACATTACCGAAGAAGAAGTGGAGGCCGCGCAAAAAGCATGGGGTGCGGCACTCGTTCAAATTTCCACCGACTTCAAAGACGGTGGCTTTGAAAAAGCGAAGACCACCGCCAACGCCGTGCTCGATGCGGCATACGCTTACAATTTAGGCGCGGTTCTTTTCAAGCCGACTCTTACGGTCGCTCCGCAGACATTCCGCACCACCAAGGAAGGCGCTCTTGCCTATTTTGTGGGTGGCGATCCAAATTTCCCTGACAAGGGATTCGCGATCAAGCCATGGACGAAGTATGAATTTGAAAATGCTGCCGTGCACATTTCTGGCGACGTCGCCATCACCATGGGCAACGTCCGACTCACCGACGATAAGAACAACGTGACCGTGGTGGATAAAACTTGGGGCTTCAAAAAGGACGATGAGGGCAAACTCCGCATTTTCCTTCACCACTCATCCTTGCCATATAAAGAATAAATTTTGGGCAGTATTTTTCTAACCAAAAGAGGCGATGTAAAAGCATCGCCTCTTTTTTTATTGGGTCAGCTTGTCACCGCAATCCGCGAAAATTTTCGCTCAAGGCGATCAATGATGAACGACTCAAGTTCGGGATGATTGAGCCTTTGGATGGCTTCGATGCAGAAGCCACGGGCGATCAAACGCCGTGCATTTGCTGGATCAATCCCCCGCGCGCGGAGGTAGAAAATTTCATCATCACTGATTTGTGAAGTGGTGCTTCCGTGCGAGCACTTGACTTGATCCGCATTGATTTCTAGGCCGGGCATCGAGTTTGCTTCGCAAGTGTCCGTTTTTAAAAGATTGCGGCATGTCTGATACGCATCGGTATGATGAGCACCTTCATCGACAAAGATGAGACCGGAAAAAATCGTGCGCGAATGGCCGTAAAGCACATTTTTGAAAAGCAAATCTGAAGTGGCACCCGGAGCAACGTGATGCTGGAACGTGCGTTGATCGTATTCTTGCTGATGGTCGGGTAAACTCACCGAAAGCATATCGGATCGCCCACCTGGCCCTTCCAGCCGCGAGAGAGATTCGTTGCGCGCCCACGCTGCGCCCGTATTGAGCGTGAAACCAATCGTCGATGCGTCACGAGCAACCTTAGTTTGGTTGATTTGAATCATCCGGCTTAGTTCGTTGAGTTCTTGCAGCGCGATGTAGTCGAGCTTGGAGCCTTCACCGGCCGCTAAATCATTGAGCGCGATGACCACGCCTGCTTCTTCATCTGCCGATGCAAAATGATCAACAACACACACTTTCGCGTGCCGACCAGTGACGATGAGCGTGTGGGGGAATAATCCGGCCGTGCCTGAATTCCAGTGATGCACTTCAATCGTGCCCTCCACTTCAATTCCATCCGGAACAAAAACAAATACGCCATTTCTAACAGAAGCTTCGTGAAGCGCCGCATATTTAGCAGAGCCCAAGCGAGTTTCTTGTTTCATGAAATGGGCTTCTATTAGGCCGCTGTGCTCGATGATGGCTTGCGCGAGCGGCATGCAAATCACTCCGGCGGGAAGATTGGCTTCTGAATGAATCAATTCATCACGATGAAAAACCAGCTTCGCAGCTGATTTTTCTGGCCCTGCGGAACGCGCCAGTAAATCGAGCGGATCAATCGTGGCAGAAGATGCAGTGCCCTCATCAAATGCGAGTTGCTTGAGGTTAGAGAATCGCCACATCTCGTCGCCGCGCTTCGGCATCGGCAGGCTTTCATATCGCTCACGAGCACTGAATTGGCGCGCTGCAAACCATGTGGGAATCGTAGAAAGTATCATTTGCTAGAAAATGTTAGAAAGTGTTAGATAAATGGCTTAGCCGACGCTGCCTTCCATTTCCAAATCGATCAAACGCTTCAGCTCCACCGAGTATTCCATTGGGAATTCGCGCACCAAGTCGTTGATGAATCCATTCACGGCAAGTGACATGGCATGGCCTTCGTCAATTCCGCGCTGCTGCATGTAAAACAACATTTCTTCCGATACTTGGCTCACCGACGCTTCATGCTGTGTGGCATGGCGATTTCCCTTCACGGTAATTGCTGGATAAGTATCTGTGCGGCTTTTGCTATTGATCAAAAGCGCATCGCATTCCGTGTTGTTTTTACAGCCTTTCAGATGCTTGGGAATCAATACTTGGCCACGGTAGGTCGAGCGTCCTTCGCCGACGGAAATCGATTTTGAAACCACATTGGAAGTCGTATCATCCGCCGCATGAATCATTTTTGCGCCGGTGTCTTGATGCTGGCCATTGTTGGCCAACGCGATGGAAATCACCTCACCACGCGCACGGCGGCCTTTCATGATCACGCCTGGATATTTCATCGTGAGCCGCGATCCGATGTTGCAATCAATCCAGCGCACTTCGGCATCTTCCATGGCGATGCCGCGCTTGGTCACTAAGTTGAACACATTCGACGACCAATTTTGCACGGTGACGTATTGGATTTTTGCGCCTTTCAGCGCGACCAATTCGACGACGGCGGAGTGCAGCGTCGCCGTCTCAAATTTCGGCGCGGTGCAGCCTTCCATATACATGACTTCCGAGCCTTCATCCGCGATGATGAGCGTGCGCTCAAATTGCCCAAAATTCTCGGAATTGATGCGGAAATACGCCTGCAACGGTTGCTTGAGCTTAAGGCCTTTCGGAATGTAAATGAATGAGCCACCGGAGAAAACCGCAGAGTTTAACGCGGAAAATTTATTGTCTCCCGTGGGAATCACTTTACCAAACCATGGGCGGAAAATTTCTTCGTGTTCCTTCAAGCCTTCTGCCGAATTCACAAAAATCACGCCTTGCTTGGATAGCTCTTCTTTGACGTTGGAGTAGGCGGCTTCAGAATCAAACTGCGCCTCCACACCTGCCAAAAATGCGCGCTCTTGTTGAGGAATCCCTAAGCGCTCAAACGTTTCTAACACATCAGCTGGAACTTCATCCCATGAACGTTTCGGCTTCTCTCCATCAGATAGATAATAGCGAATCACATCAAAATCGATGTTCTCCAAATCTTTCGTCGCCCAATTCGTCGGCATCGGCTTTTCAAGAAAAACCTGCAACGCTTTATGACGAAATGCGCGAACCCAGTCGGGATCGTTTTTAACATTGGAAATATAATCCACCGTCGCGGAAGTCAGGCCGCGTCCGGCATCAAATTTATTGCGCTCGGGAAAGGTAAAATCACCCCTTGTGCGATCGATATCAATCGCCTCGCGAGTGTCGTGATCAAGTGCTTCTAAAGTATCGTATGACATAATCTAACAACAGTTGGTGTTCAAAAAATTTACGCCAATGCTGGCTCTTTCAAAAATTCGTAGCCATTTTCCTCGAGCTCGAGGGCAAGCTCTGCACCGCCGCTGCGAACGATCTTTCCTTCTGCCATCACGTGAACGACATCCGGTTTGATGTAATCTAACAAACGTTGATAGTGAGTGATCAGGAGCAGGCCACGGTCCGGCGAGCGCATCGCATTGACTCCTTTGGCAACGATTTTAAGCGCATCGATATCAAGCCCTGAATCTGTTTCATCAAGAATCCCATACTGCGGATCTAACATCATCATTTGCAGGATTTCATTGCGCTTTTTTTCACCACCAGAAAATCCTTCATTCACTGCACGCGCCGTAAATTTACGGTCCATTTCTAACAAATCCATTTTTTCGTAGAGCGATTTGTAATAGGCCACTGCATCGATTTCCTCGCCCTTCGGCAAACGCGCTTGCAACGCCGCACGAATGAAATTCGCATTCGACACGCCCGGAACTTCCGATGGATATTGAAATGCTAAGAAAATTCCATCCCGCGAGCGCTCATCGACTGATTTCTCTAACAATTCTTCGCCATCTTGTAACACCGAGCCTGCAGTGACGACGTAGCTTTCATGCCCTGCGATCACTTTGGACAATGTCGATTTTCCAGATCCATTCGGGCCCATGATGGCGTGGACTTGCCCTTTGGGAATTTCCAAGTTCACCCCTTTCAAGATCGGCGTTCCGTCTTCTAAAGTGGCGTGTAAGTTGATAATTTGCAGACTCATATTAGCGTGTTTTGAATGAATGAAAGTTTGTTAATTTTTTGAAAATTTTCCGCGCACCGTGATGTCGATGTCTTCGGTGATGATGCCCTCTGGCAATTTCATGAAATCCGTCACACATACGCCGGGCTTGAATTCGAGATCGTAAATTTTCCCCGTCTCGACATCTAAAAAGTGCCCGTGATCGATCATGTTCGCACAGTAGCGCGATGATTCCCGCTCAAAGTTTACCTGCCGAATCACTCCGTGCTGCACCAATGCCTCGAGGCAATTATACACCGTCGCCAGCGAAATGTGCGGCAAGCGGTCCTTCACTCGCATGAAAACTTCAACCGCCGTCGGGTGAGTTTTTTCATCGTGCAAGCAACGATACACTTCCAGTCGCTGACGCGTCATTCTCAAACCAGATATCTCTTCCGGAAATTCCTGATTCGTTGCTGTTGATTCGGGATGATTCACCATGACTTCAAAAAGTTAAACTCACCCTGAATAAAATCAAGAATTATTCTAATTTTAATAAAAGACGCGCTATTGATAGTCATCCTCATTAAAAACAACTCGTGCACAAGGGACAAAAGGAAATTTTTTAATAGAAGCTCAGTTTTCTGAGGATGGTAGATTTTGATAATCCACTTGACTTGGCAAACAGCGGGAAATTGATTCTTTGCCATCCTTCGGATTTTCAAAAAAAATGAAACTCGCAGATCGCAAACTTGCATTCACCCTCAGCATGTGGGGATTCGCGTTATTAACGATCGGCCAGTTGTGGATTGCGGGCCTCGCGCTAGCTTCACGTTACGAATCCTCGCGAACAGCGGCGAGCAGCCCTAGAGAAAAACCCCAAACGATCATTGTGCGCGTGCCGGCACCCGCGGCAGAGCAGCAGAACGTAAGCGGGCACGCGACCGTTTCGAGACCGCCGCTGGCCGCGATACCCCTCGAAGCGCAGGCACCTGCGGCCACGCCGCGGCCCATTTCGCCGCGGCCCATTTCGCCGCCACCCGTCAATGATCCGCGTGCGGAAAAACTCATCAAAGAGGCTCAGACTGCGCGCGTCGCCGGAGACATGCAGAAGGCGATTGTGAAATTAGAAGAAGCTCTCGCAGAAACGCCTGAAGATCCAACGGCACACTACGAAATGGCCTTGGTGCACGAGCAAATGGAAGTCTATGACCGAGCTGCAGCTCATTACGAAAAAGTATTTCAAATGGGCGTTAGCCGCGCGGGATCTTTCTATCAGTTAGCCGCTAACAAGCTGCGCGATGGCTTCATCAAAACCGATGAAATGTCTGGCCAGCTCGCACTCTCCAGAATCCGCATCTATCATAATCCTAAAGATCCACTCGGGGAGCACGTCATCCTCACCGTTCCGGTGCAGAAGTCGCCCACTGCGGAAATCGATCTCAAAGAACTCGCCATCTCCGTCACTTTTTTCAATCGAAATGAACGCGGTGAAATTGAGATATTAGAAGATAGCTCGCGAGTGAAAGAACAATGGGTGAGTGAACCATTCGACTGGGCGGGCGGCGAGGAAACGCTCCGAATGTCATATCACGTGCCGATCCGAGATGCCGCAAATGCCGAATTGTTCGGAAAGTTATCTTACCATGGCCAAGTGGTCTCGTTGCTCTATCAGGGCGAAGTGATCGATATGCAAGCATGGCCACGCGAACTCGCAGCCAGAATTCCTCAAGCCGCAACAGAAGGGCTCAACCAAGGCCTCTTGCCTGAATTTCAAGAAAACTTGCCGTTGGATTTTGATCCGGAAATTCCTCTTCTCCCAGCCAGAGAGTAATCGCTCACTCGCGCTTGCGGAGCATCGCCAAATCTTCCGGCGAATTGCAGTTGAGACATGAATCTAACATTCTTTTTGGCATCTCAATACAATGCATCTTCCCCGCTATTTCGGCGTTTTTAAGCAAGTCCTGCACCGAATAATTACCTGCTCGAATCGCAGCATCGAGGACGTCTAACAGAGATTTTGGGTAATATCCGATAAGCGGCTCAATGCCCTTTTCGCTGCGAAATACGGCTCCGCTATCTGCACAACTCGCCTGTTCCAGAAGCTGCATCCAACTCGCTTCTAACAAAGGAAGATCCACGGCAATCACCCACAGCGCATCACAATGCGTCTCTGCCAGCGCGCTGGCGATGCCGACCATCGGTCCTGCGTCAGCGATCGGATCTTCTAACAGGCGGCCGCGTGAAACTTGAAATGATTGATCTTTTCTAACAGAAATAAAAATTTCTTCACACGCTAACGATTCTAACAAATCAATCTGCCGCTCTAAAAAAGTTTTCCCATTCCAAACCAGCGCCGCCTTATCGGTGCCCATACGCGAGGAACGGCCGCCGGCCAAAACAACACCCGCCGTGGACAGCGCACGATGCATCACTTGCGGGGATGAAGCCGCGGACGCACGCCGCGGAGATGGGTGACGGCCTCGGCCAGAGCCGGAGCAATCAATGGCAGGCACTCGCCAATCGCTTTTGGATTGCCCGGGAAATTCACCACCAACGCACGCTGCCGAATTCCAGCCACCGCACGAGATAAAATCGATGTCGGCACGCGATCAAATGTGCCCATGCGCATCGCCTCCGCCAAGCCGGGCAACTCGCGTTCTAACACATTTCTAGTCGCTTCGGGCGTGACATCGCGCAAGGCAGGTCCAGTGCCGCCTGTGGTAAAGACGATCCAGCAGTCCTGCTGATCGATCAATTCTAACAGCGCAGAGGAAATCTCTGGAATTTCATCCGCCACCAATCTCGGCAGCCACTCAATCGTCTCAGCGAAGCAGGCGTTGACTTCGCGCTCGATCGCAGGCCCACCGAGGTCTTCATACTCGCCGCGGCTGGCTCGATCGCTAATCGTGATACGGCCGATTTTCATGGCTCGATTTTTTCCTTGAGCGTCACGCGGATTCCTTCCACTCGCATTGATTTGTCCACCGCTTTCATCATGTCATACAAGGTGAGCGCTGCGATGGCCGCCGCGGTGAGTGCTTCCATTTCCACCCCGGTGCGCGCCGAGGTGCGAGCGGATGTCTGGACGTGAATGCGATCTTCATCTAACAGAAAATCCACCGTCACTTGATTGAGTGGCAAGGCATGGCAAAGCGGAATGAGTTCCGCCGTGCGTTTGGCCGCCATGATTCCTGCGAGCCGCGCTGTGGCCAAGACATCCCCCTTCGGCAACGCATGCTCGCGCAGCGCCACCATCGTCGCCCGCTCACAATGCAAATATGCCTCCGCCGTGGCGATGCGGGAAATGACCGGCTTCTCGCTGACATCGACCATGCGCACTTGGCCGCTTGCATCGAGATGGCTGAATGGTTGCTGTGGAGAATTCATCTTGCGGACGGGATCATGGAGATGGGTAAAATTTTCACAAGCTCGCCGCTCGCCCATTCTGCATTTCCTTCGGCAAGAATGAGTGCGTCCGTCTGCGGCAATTGCGTGAGGTCGCCTGAATGTTGCCAAGCCAACGGATGCGCCATCAAGCCATCGAGCCCGCAAGTGAGGCGCGCCGGTTGCCAAGATTTACGGCCATCGCCACGATCGCGCAAAGCAGATCCTAGACGCGCCTCACGCAGCTCGGGCACCGGCAAACCTAACAGACGATGCAACGCCCGCTTCACAAAAACGTGATAACAAACCCATTGCGAAAGCGGATTGCCCGGCAAGCCAAACGCCAGTGCAGATCCTTTTTGCCCGAAAATTAACGGCTTTCCCGGCCGGCTGTTGACACCATCGATCAAAATTTCAAAGTTAGCTCCTAACAGCGCCGCGCGCGCATGATCGCGCTCACTATGCCCAGCTCCGCCTGAAATGATCAAAATATCCGCCTGCGCTTGAGTGACCGATGCCGTCAGCGCAGCGCCATCATCCCGCAAACTGTATTGTGTGATCTGAGCTCCCGCCGCATCTAACAGAGCACGCAACAGCGGCCCATTGCTATCGCGGATCGCGCCTGCTGGCAGCGGCCCATCGCCGCGGTATAATTCATTTCCAGTCACCCAATGCACCACGCGCGGTTGTAAACGCACCGAGGGAGCCGTCACTCCAGCCGCCGCAAGCAAGCCGATTGCGGCGGCATCGATTTGATTATTTTGCTCTAAAATCACATCCTGCTTTTTCCAAATGGCACCCGCATGGCGCAGGAAACTTCCTTGCTTGCACGGTTGATTCAGAAAAACGCGGCCATCTCGCAGCTCGCAATGCTCTTGCATCACGATGGCCTGCGTGCCGCTTGGAACCACGCCGCCGGTCAAGACCCGACGCGCCATGCCGCTGCGCAAAACGGCCTGCGGCGCATCGCCCGCATGAGCCGTGATTTCCTCACATAAAAATGACGTTTCATCGATTGCCGATAGCGCGTAGCCATCGACGGCACTTTGATCAAATGGCGGATTGTCTTCTCGCGCCAGCGCGGTCTCTGCCAGCACTCGTCGATGCGCATGATCTAACAGCACTCGCTCTGATTCTAACAAAAACGCCGCGCGATCAATTTTTGCCCACACATCCTCAATCTCATCCATGACTCAATGATATGAGCATCCCTACTTATGTCAGCGACGATTTCCACAACTCACTCGGCACTTCCACCACTTGCTCGCGCATCGCCACAAATACCCGATCCCCGGCTTGCGGATGCACCACCGCGCCGCCGGTAAAGCTGCCGAACGAGGGCAATACCAGCACCTCATTGCGAAAATAAAAACATGGCATGCGGATGCTCGTGCGCTTGCCATCGCGGATTTTGACCACCGGATGCAAGTGCCCAGCGATGTGAAAGCCAGCACCAGCCGCATCCGCAGGATCATGCACGATCCTGATTCCATCTGTTAGATCGTGTGCTTTGATCCACTTCAGGCCATGCGGCATCCGGCCAATGCGCCCATCGTGATTGCCCAGCACAAAGTGAATCGGCATCGCCGCTTCTGTGATGAAATTCTCCACCGCCTCGATGATTTCCTCAGTCATGCCCGCTGGTGCGTGAAAAAAATCTCCCGCAATCACGCACTCGCGGGCATCCAGCTCATTCAAAATTTGGCTCAAGCGGCCTAAGTCCCGCGCACAATCACCTTCCGGCACTGGCATGCCGTGTGCGCGAAAAGCTGCGGATTTTCCCAAGTGAAGATCCGCTAAGACTACGGTTCTAGTATTTGTTAGAAATGCGACCCCGTGCGCTGTTAGCTCGATCATTGGTCTTTCAGAAAATGGCTTCATGGCTCAAGCAAGATTGGTAGCGGCTCGGGTCAATTCACGCAACATCGCCTCCAGCCGTGATTCCGCATCGCCCGCAGGCATCAGCGCGGTGAGTCGCTCCGCCCACAACGGAAAGGCAAATGGCGTAAGATGTTCTGTTTCGATCAGAGCCTTGGGCATCGCCTCACATCGCTTGATGATTTCTGATAGACGCGTCATTTCTAACTGTTTTTCTAAAATTTCCCGCTGTGCTTGAACCAATAAAAGATTCTCGGGATCGTAGCGATTGAGGACTTCAAACAACAACGAAGAACTCACCTGCAAATCGCGCTGCCCACGATCGCGTTGATTCGGCGGTGGCTGTAAAACGAGGCCAGAAACACGCGCAATTTCGCGAAATTGCCGCCGAGCGAGCTCCGCAGAATTCATGCACTCGATGAGGTCTTCATAAAAATTTTCCGCCGTGAGTGCCAGCGCCACATATTCTTCACTAAGCGATAATCCGCGCCGCGCAGTGAGCGAAAAACCGTAATCATTTTGTGTCGTTTGGATCGATTCGCCAATTTCTCGCGCGAGGCGAAAGGCGCACAATGCCGAGAGCCCTTCGTGGACCAAGCGCCCGGCGAACGGATAGATGAACCAATGCTCACCCTCGCGCGAGCGGGTGAACTCAATCAACAATCGCTCGGTGCCGGGCACTTGCGACCACTGGCGCTGCACATCAAGCAGCGGCTGCACTGCGCTCATTTCCGGTCCGTCCTGATCTTCCAATCCACCAAGACGCCGTGCCATCGCATCCGCAAGCTCCGTGCTCAACGGCATGCGACTGCCACCCCAAATGGCCACCGCGCCCGTGCCCGTTTTCGGCGCGACTTTGACAGTGGCCTTGCGCTGATGCAGCCTCACCAAAATCAATGCCTTGCCAGAAAAAATAAACCGAGATCCAGGCTTCAACTTGGCCACAAATGATTCCTCAATGGTCCCCAAACTCCGGCCGCTGGCGAATTGAACACTCACTGATGGCTCACTCACGATCGTGCCGATGCTCATCCGGTGCTGCGCGATTAAGCGCTTGTCCTCGACGCCGTAGCGACCATTCATTTCACTCACTTTTCGATACTTGGGATACGACTTCAGCGCGTGGCCGCCATCGGTGATGAAACCCATCGCCCACGCCCAATCCGCATCGCTCAAATTTTCATACGCCCAGGCTGATTGCACCTCCGCGCGCATTTCCGCGGGGGCAAATGGCTCACCAATCGCACACGTCACCAAATGCTGCACCAACACATCCAAGGGGCATTTGATCAATCGCCGGGACTCGATCTCGCCGCTTTTCATCGCATCCCGCGCCGCTGCGAACTCGATCAACTCCAACGCATGAGTCGGCACGCATAAGATACTGGATGTCCGGTTTGGTTGGTGGCCTGAGCGCCCCGCTCGCTGCATGAGCCGCGCAATGCCTTTGGGCGAGCCGATTTGGATGACTTGATCCACCGGTGAAAAATCGACGCCTAGGTCCAGCGAGGAAGTGGCGACTACGCATTTCAACGAGCCATCGCGCAATCCCGCTTCAGCCAACTCTCGATCCGCGCGGTCCAGCGACCCATGATGCATCGCGATCAATGATTTCCAATCGGGGCGGATCGCCAAAATTTGCTGGAACCAAATTTCCGTTTGCGAGCGGGTGTTGGTAAAAAGCAGCGTCGCTTGGGCCTTCTCGATGCAGGTGACGACTTGGCTTGCCAACTGAGTGCCGATGTGGCCGGCCCACGGAAATCGGCTCATTTCTTTAGGAATGCAGGTTTCCAGCGAGATCGTTCGCTTGAGATCTGCGGAAATTTCAACAGATTCGGAAAATGCGCTGCCGAGCAAACTGCGCCGTGCTTCAGTTAGATTGCCAAGCGTGGCTGAGAGGCCCCAGATCCGCACATTTGGCTGCCACGTCCTCAGCCTCGCCAGACAAAGCTCGGTCTGCACGCCGCGCTTGGTGCCAAGCAATTCGTGCCATTCATCCACGATGATGCCGCGCAGATTCGCTATTTTTTCCCGAAAATCCGCGTGAGTCAGCATCAAGGAGAGCGATTCTGGAGTGGTGACCAACGTATGCGGCAGATTTTTGCGCAAGCGGGCACGCAGCGATGCCGATGAATCGCCGGTGCGCGCTTCGGCCTGGAATTTTGGGAAAAAATCCTGCAGCGGCTCCCTCAGCGTTCGCAGCGTATCGGCGGCAAGAGCTCGCAGCGGGGTGATCCATAGAATTTGCAAACCACTCGCCGCAGGATCCGTCATCATCAGCGGGCCAAGATATGCGGCCCACGTTTTTCCGACACCCGTCGGCGCGTGCAGCAAACCAGATTTACCCTCAAAAAACGCCTGCCACGTTTCTTCTTGAAAGGGAAATGGCTTCCAGCCGCGTTGCTTGAACCATTTGCGCAGCTTCACCTTTGCCATTGTGGAATCTCGCCATCCGTGGGAAAAATGCAAGTGGCGGCGCAAAGGATGGCCGCTTGAATTCGCAATAAGAATCACTTGGCTTTGCGTTGAAAATGGCAACCATCACTGCGCATGCCACTCACGCTCGATGCCATCCGCGCGCTGTTACCCCCTGATGGATTGTTCGGCGGCGGTGAGTGGAAATGGTCGCCAGAACCGCTGCGGCTCAGCACTGCGGAGGTGCGGCAAATTAGCAGTCTTGGCCACCCATTGGCCCAATTTCAAAAATCCTGCAATCAACTCTACCGTCGCAGCGCTGCGGGCAAAGAACCTGCGTGGATTGCCGAGCTGCTCGATGCCGGCAAGCCAACGTGGCTGGTGGACGTGCAGCGCGATCCAGCGCTGGCCGATGAATTGCCGCGCGTCATCCGTCCAGATTTATTGCTCACGGAGCGCGGCTTTTCGATGACGGAGCTGGATTCCGTGCCCGGCGGCATCGGCATCTGCGCGTGGCTTTCGCAACTTTACACGCAAGCGGGCTTCGAGGTGCTTGGCGGCAAAGATGGCATGCTCGATGGATTCCGCCAACTGATGCCAGATGGTGGTGAGGTGTTAGTTTCTGAAGAATCAGGCGATTACCGGCCGGAGATGGCTTGGCTTTGCAATCAATTAGGTGAGGCGTGGAGCGTGGTTTCCGCCGAAGAATTTCAGCCTTCGGCAGGAAATCTCTATCGATTTTTTGAACTATTTGATTGGGAATCCATCGCTGAAATTCGCCAGCTCGTGGCCGCCGTTAAATCCGGCCATCACACGCTGACGCCGCCGTTCAAGCCGCACTTGGAAGATAAACTCTGGCTCGCCCTGCTGTGGTCTCCCGCGCTGAAATCCACATGGCGGCAAATGATGCGCGGCAGCCATCTAAAGCGCGTTCACGGAGTTGTCCCGTTTGGATGGGTTCTCGATCCTCAGCCATTGCCGCCGCATGCTGCATTGCCGCGGATGGATGCGCATAGCTGGCAAGAAGTCGGAGAATTTAGCCAAAAAGAGCGCCAACTTGTGCTCAAAGTCAGTGGTTTCCACGAAACGGCTTGGGGTGCTCGGGGCGTGTTTATCGGCCACGATCTTTCGCAGCCGGAATGGCAAAATCGACTGAATGCCGCGCTCGATCAAGCGGATGAGCAACCGTGGATTTTGCAAGAATTTCACGAAGCGCGCCGCATCGAGCATCCGATTTTCCGTCCGGACGGATCGGTCGAAATGATGCAAGGCCGTGCGCGAGTTTGCCCGTATTATTTTATCAACGATGCAGGCCAAACGATTCTCGGCGGCTGCATGGCAACGATCGTGCCTGCAGATAAGAAGAAAATTCACGGCATGAGCGATGGCATTTTGGTGCCATGCATGCTGGATGAATCGGCCGGTTAGAAAATTAGACTAAGCCTGCCTTTTTCAAGGTCACGTAAGCACCATTTTTGTTGATGGTCTTCAACGCGCGGCAACTTAATTTCAAACGAAGAAATTGGCCGAACTCAGGCACCCAAATGCGCTTGGTCTGAAGGTTGGGAGAAAATTTACGCTTGACGACTTTGGTCACGTGACGGCCGATGCCGCCTTTTTTCTTGGCCAAACCAGAACGGTGGATTTTGCCGCCTGAGCGGACGCGGGTTCCTCGGATGGAGCAGATACGGGCCATAAATCAATAAAGTTAGAGTTGCGGGAGGCGGAGAATGACTGCGGATTTCATCGCGTCAAGCCGAAACGAGCACATTTTTTAAACTTTTCTCCCCAATGCCGACTTCTCGGTATTTTGGACGTCATTTTTATGAAATAATTTGTTCCAACGTGGGGAAAAATCTTTCTCGCATTGCCATCAGTTCCACCCGCCTGTTACTCATCGCCAGCAACTGATTTCTAAATGGCTACACTCCAACAAACTGCCGAATCACTGGGCCTCAATCGCTGCCGCCGCCATCTTTTCCTGTGCGCTGGCCCGGATGATCCGAAGTGCTGCTCTTATGAAACAGGCATGGCATCGTGGGAATTTATTAAAAAACGCCTCAAGCAGCTCGGGCATGGCAGCGGCGAATGCGGCATCTTGCGTTCAAAAGTTGGCTGCCTACGAGTCTGCATTTCCGGCCCGATCGCCGTGATCTATCCGGAAGGTGTCTGGTATCATTCTTGCTCGCCAGACGTGCTGGAGCGAATCATCCAGGAGCACTTGATCGGCGGGAAAATCGTCGAAGATTACTGCTTCGCCGGTCCCACGCTCGATGGCCCTGATGCGTCTCGTCGATAGTTTGAAAAAAGATTTGTGCAAGCTGCCCACGCTCCTTGAGGAGAAGTAAGATTCGCCCCTTCCCCCTATTTCCCGAACAGGCTGAAAATCCAATCCGGTGGCTTTGGATCCATGCCTGTTCCGAAATAAAAGCTGGTGAGATGAAAAAACAGCGGAGCGGCGAAGCATAACGAATCGATCCGGTCCATCACGCCGCCGTGTCCCGCAATCGAATTGCCCCAATCCTTCGCGCCGAGATCGCGCTTGATCGCGGACATCACTAGTCCTCCAAAAAATCCGGCGAGGCAAATCACGAGCGCCATCAACGCCGCTTGCCACGGGTTAAAAGGCGTGACGAAGCTCATCCCCACCGCCAGCAGCAGTGTCGTCGCGATGCCGCCGAGCGCGCCTTCCACCGTTTTGTTCGGGCTGAGCTTTGGTGCGATCTTACGTTTCCCCATCAGTTTTCCCCAGCAATACTGGAACACATCGCTGGCCTGTGCGGTGGCGACGAAAAAAAACAACAGCGGCCCGTTGCCGCCGCTCCAATCTTTGATCGGCAGGGTCATGATCATCGGCATGTGGCTCACGAAGTAAACGCAAGTGAGCATGCCCCACTGGATCTTCGCCGTCGTGGCAAGAAAGTCCTTCGTCTCACCCGACATCACTTTGCGAATCGGGATGAAAATGAATGCATAAACGGGAATAAAAATACTCGCCAGTCCATACCACTCGATGCCGACGAGGAAATACTGCAAAGGTAGTATTACGAAAAAACACCAGAACAACACCACATGGTCGCAGTTGCGAGTCTCATTGAGTGTGATGAATTCTCGCAGCGCACAAAACGAGAGCAGGCAGAACAACACGACCGTCGTCCAGTGGCCGAGATAGAGAGTCACCGCAAAAATGCCGACCATCACCCACCAGGATTTCGTCCGCGCGTTGAAATTGGCGACACTCGCCTTTTTTTCTGGCCCAGCGCGCCTTGCCATCACCGCTCCGGCGATGCTCGCCGCCACCAATAGCGCCAGCACCCCAACCATCATCCACATCATTTCATGACTCATTGCATTTATCTTTCTGTAGTCCCATCGCCACTGCCGCCCTCGCTCGCACAAGGAATTCTCCGCAGTTTTCATCTGCGATCTCCTCCAACGGCGGATGCACCGTGATTCTGCCGATCAGCGGCACCGGCAGCCATTGGCCTTTTGGCAAAATCCGATTGAGATTCTGCAGGCTGATCGGAATCATCACGCTGGCTGGGAACCTTTGCCTAACATGGAAAATGCCCGGCTTGAAATTTTGCAAAGCACCTTCTGGATTGCGCGTGCCTTCGGGGAAAATGATGATCGAACGCCCGCTTTCTAGCGCGTCAAAAACTCCCTGCAGCGGATGCGAGCGGTCCTCCGGCCTGCCTTTGCGGTTGAGTAGAATCGCCTTAAAAATTTTCCCTGAAATCCAGCGCCGGATCGCATTTTTTGCCCAATAATCCCGCGCCGCCACCGGCGAGGTCTGCTCGCGAATTTCCTTCGGCAGAGCCGCCCAGATTACCAACGCGTCGAGATTGCTCGCGTGGTTCGCAAAAAAGACGCAGGATTTACCGGTCCATCCAGCGACTTCGCGCACACTCACTCCAGTCGCCAAACGCACCAGCATCGCTAGGAGATCTGCCATCATGATTTTGTCTTTAAAATCAGAGCAATTCCGCGGAGCCTCCGCCACACGGTGATGATTTCTCCCAGCGCCATCACCGCGAGTGCCCAGAAAAACCAATCAGCGAAGCTTGGGAAAAACGCGGCAATGACGCACACCGCCGTGGCCAGCGCCATCCGATGCGGCTTTGCCATCGGCCCGCGGAAGTCGTGTTTCCCCGTGAGGCTCGCGCCTTGCATTCGCACGTAGGCCGTCATCACCGCCAGTGCGGCAGCCAGCCAGCCTAAGTGCATTCCCCATGGTTGCTGCACCGCGCACCAGCCCATGCTGGCGAGGATGGTCACATCCGCGATGCGATCCGGCACCTCATTGAAAAGATCGCCCGTTGCGGACTTTTTCCCGCCCTCAATGGCCACCATCCCGTCCATCAGATTGCAGACAAGCCGCAATTGGATCAGCACGGCGGCCCCAACCAACCAAATGGGCGGCAGCGCATCGCTTCCTACCGAAATCAACACAGCCCCAGCGCCCAGAGAGAAGACCACGCTGAAAACTGAGATCATGTTCGCAGTCACCCCGGAGCGGACAAGTGCGCGCGACAAAACCTGCGCCCACCCAGACGAGCGTGATTTCAGCGGCCTTCTTCCGATAGGCTCCATGGGATCCATCATGCGCGAAACTTTACCCGCGATTTTTCCAGTCTGCGATGAAAATTTCAACGTATTGTCTCCATCCACCGCGCCCAGTCCGAGATTATAAATTCAAGGAGCGTGGGCATCTTGCCCACATTTATTCAAACCACTCATCAATACCGACCGATCTTATTTTTCTATTACCGCCAGTTAAAAAAACTCAGAAGATTATGCCACGCCTCATCGCCGATCCGGGCCGTGTAAATACTAACGGCGATGGTCACCACGGACCAAACGGTAATCATGATGGGCCATCCCCAAGATTCGCCTACTCGAATGACACCGATTCCTATGAAGAATCCAAAAAAGAGAAACGAGCAACAAAATCGAATCCAATATTCGGCGCGATCGTGAGGAGGATTGCTCATGAGTCTCTGCAGCTAACGTTTAAGAATTCCGAAGGATGGATAAATACGCACTCCAGCAACAGAGTTATTTAAATGACTGCGAATTGCAACGAGCATCGAGCTTTTTGTCTGCTTGGCAAGGCGGATGGAATCCGCCGCCACTTTGGCGATGATCGTCAGAGACGTTCTTCGGACATGGGGCGTTTGGGGATGCCTCGCATGCGCTTATTGGCTTCTACGGGACCGTCGCATACCTAGCCCAATGCTTGCAACAATTAGCATGCATGTAGAAGGCTCAGGAATAGCACTAAAACGATTAATTGAAACGGAAAAATCGTTTGATACAGCAGTAAGCTGAAGCTTGATCTCGCTCACGGATGTTAGCATGCTAGAAATAACTTCGGATTCTTTAATGGGGATAAAGACCGCTCCCGCTTGGTCGATCGGAACCGAAAATGAAGCTGATCCAAGCTGCACTTCAACGATACCTGCTCCCGTCACCGAGGGAATCGATAACATGAATCCTGAGTAGCTGGTGAAATTACGGGAAGCGAGAGGCACACTATACAACGAATAGAAAACGCCTTGATTGCCTAATAGCCCAGCCGGGCCTACGTTCGCATTAAACGAAAACTCGGAACCTCCCGAGACGAGAATCGCTGTAACTCCAGATTGCCGAGAAGAAGAAGTAAGCGCAGTATATCGGCTTCCTCCTAACATAGCCCCATATTGAATATCTTTGTCATCCAAGGAGCGTGGGCATCTTGCCCACCATGCATCAAATAGATGTGGGCAAGATGCCCACGCTCCTTGAGTGCGCCACGACACCCTTGCCCAGACACAGCCAGTTTCCAGCGTTTTGTAGTAAACAAAAAAACCCGCCGTCCATGTGGAGCGGCGGGTTTGGATGATTTTGCTGTTAGAAGATTATTTTCTGAGTGCTTCTTCGCGAGCTTTGGCTTTGGCGATGACGTCGTCAGAGACGTTCTTCGGACATGGGGCGTAGTGGCTGAATTCCATCGAGAACTGGCCGCGGCCAGATGTCATCGTGCGGAGGTCCCCGATGTAGCCGAACATGGCGGAGAGCGGGGCCTCGGCCTTCACGCGCACACCACCCGGAGTTGGCTCTTGGCCTTGGATCATGCCACGGCGGCGGTTGAGGTCGCCAATCACGTCGCCGACTTTTTCTTCGGGAGCGAAGACGTCGAGTTTCATCATCGGCTCCAAAACTTGCGGGGCGCATTTGACCATCGTTTGGCGATAGGCAGCTTTGGCGGCGATTTCGAACGCGATGGATGAGGAGTCCACTGCGTGGAAGCCACCATCGGTGAGTGTCACTTTGAAGTCCAAGCAAGGATAGCCAGCGAGTGGGCCTTTGTGGATTGAGGTTTTGAAGCCTTTGTCCACGGCGGGGATGAATTCTTTGGGCACGTTTCCACCGACGACTTTGGATTCGAAAATGAAGCCGGTGCCTGGTTCGCCGGGCTCGATTGAGTAATCGATTTTCGCAAATTGGCCGGAGCCGCCGGATTGTTTTTTGTGGGTGTAACTATCGCTGACGGCGCGGGTGATTGTCTCGCGGTAGGCGACTTGAGGTGCGCCGACGGTGACTTCCACTTTGTGAGTGCGTTTGAGGATATCGATTTTAATATCGAGGTGGAGCTCGCCCATGCCTTTGAGGATCATTTCGTTGGTTTCCTCATCGGTCTCAACGCGGAAGGATGGATCTTCTTGGATCATTTTACCGATCGCATTGGCAAGTTTTTCGGCGTTGGCCTTATCCTTGGGGGCGACGGCGATGGAGATGACGGGATCTGGGAAAACCATCGGCTCCAAGGTGGCAGGATTTTTCTCATCACAGAGCGTGTGGCCGGTCTGCACATTTTTGAGACCGACGAGGGCGACGATGTCCCCAGCTTGCGCGGATTCGATTTCCTTGCGGTCATCGGCGTGCATTTCGACCATGCGGCTGATGCGCTCGGTTTTGCCGGTGAATGAGTTCAGAACGGTGTCGCCTTTTTTAATCGTGCCCGAATAGATACGAGTGAAGGTGAGAGCGCCGAATTTATCGTCCATGATTTTGAACGCGAGGCCACGAAATGGAGCGGCGGGATCGATGATGGCGAACTTGCCAGTCTCGTTGCCCTCGGCATCCACTTCCGGGAGTGGTTTGACGTCCGTTGGGCTTGGAAGGTAATCGACGACGGCATCGAGCACGAGTTGCAGGCCTTTGTTTTTGAAAGATGAGCCGCAGTAGGTCGGGAAAAAATCGAGGGCGATGGTGCCTTTGCGGATGCAGCGTTTGATGGTCTCGATGTCTGGCTCAACGCCTTCGAGGTATTTTTCCATCACGTCGTCGTCTTGCTCAACGGCGGTCTCGATCAGCGCGGCGCGGTATTCTTCCACCTTGTCGGCCATGTCTGCGGGGATGTCGGTGATTTTGAAATTTTCTGGCTGGCCAGACTCGTCCCAAATGTGGGCTTTGCGCGTCAAGAGATCGATCACGCCGACGAATTCCGACTCAGTGCCGATCGGCAGCACCATGACGAGTGGGTGGGCACCAAGAATTTTTTTCACTTGAGCGATGACGCGGTAGAAATCTGCGCCGATGCGATCGAGTTTATTGACGTAGATGACGCGGGCGACTTCGGAGTCGTTGGCGTAGCGCCAGTTGGTTTCGGATTGAGGTTCCACGCCGCCGGAGCCGCAGAAGACGCCGACGCCGCCATCGAGCACTTTGAGCGAGCGATACACTTCGATGGTGAAATCGACGTGGCCAGGAGTGTCGATCACGTTGAATTGGTGGTTGTTCCAGAAGCAAGTCGTCGCGGCAGATTGAATGGTGATGCCGCGCTCGGCTTCTTGCTCCATGAAGTCCATGGTGGATGCGCCGTCGTGCACTTCACCGATTTTGTGGATTTTTCCGGTGAGTTTTAAAATGCGCTCAGTTGTCGTCGTTTTGCCGGCGTCAACGTGGGCGAAAATGCCAATATTGCGATATTTCGAGAGGTCCTTCATGCCTGTATGGTGTGCTTCGTGGTGAGCGGCACGAAATGCGCGCCGGGGGCGCATTCCTAGTATGCTCTCAGGATTTGGCAATCCTAGAGTCGATGCACGAGTGATTTTTCTGAAAAATTGATCGAGGTCGTGCGATAAAATTGCGTGCTAAGGCGGCTGGGATGAGGCAAATTCCGGCCATGAGTTATTTGAGCATCCGCGAACTGAAAACGCATTTTGTCCAGCGATCTGGCTCATGGGTGGGCGGTGGAAAATCGTTGGTCCGCGCCGTCGATGGAGTCTCATTGGCATTGGAAAAAGGCGAAATTCTCGGCCTCGTCGGAGAATCGGGCTGTGGCAAATCCACGCTTTCCCGCACGATCATGCAATTGATCCCGCCCACGTCGGGCGAAGTCTGGCTGGATGGGGAAAATTTGTCGCTGCTAGGCCGTCGGCAGATGCGCCAAAGGCGGCTCGATTTCCAAATGATTTTCCAAGATCCCTACGCCTCACTCAACCCGCGGATGACGATATTTTCCACTTTGGCCGAGGCGGTTCGCCAGCGCCACCGCTCGCTCAAAGGCGCGGCGTTGCAAACGCGGGTTGAAAAGCTGATGGCCACGGTGGGGCTTGATGCAGCAGCCATTCGGAAATATCCGCACGAATTTTCTGGTGGCCAGCGCCAACGGATTGCCATCGCCCGCGCGCTTGCTCCCGAGCCGAAGTTGATTCTAGCAGATGAGCCGGTTTCCGCATTGGATGTCTCGATCCAATCACAGATCCTCAACTTGATTAAGCAACTGCAAAAAGACCTCGGCCTGACGATGATCTTTATTTCGCACGATCTCAGCGTGGTGCATTACATTGCGGACCGCATCGCCGTGATGCATCAGGGGAAAATTGTCGAGAGCGGCACAGCGGATGATGTTTTCTATCAGGCGAAGCATGCTTACACTCAAAAACTGTTAGGATCCATCCCGCGGTTGGTGGTCTAACAATTTTTTGAATCTAACTGAGAGAAAAAAGCCGGTTGGTGAAAATCGAGTGGTTGCTCAGGCATCTTGCAAACGCTGAAATACTGTGGCTTGGGCGCGCCGAGAATCATGGCCACATTGGCGCGAGTGCTCGGACCAAAATCGATGCGGGCACGCAGAATTTCTAACGGAATTGCCATCGCCGCGAGCCACGAGCCATCCGCTGCGAGATCGGCATAAGTTTGCACCTCCGGCATTTGCTCAAATATGTTAGAAGCTCGTTGCCTGGGTGAGGTGAATTCACAGCCCCACCACGCACTGTTAGGCGCGAGGTTAAATTCAAGGTAGCGGCCACTGTTAGAATCTGTTAGAAAAAGTTCGGCCACATCCGCCTCCCACAGGCCTTCGATAAATTGCCCGGGTTTTGCCTGCGGGTGCACCTGCGCTGGAGCCTGACGAGTGGCGATGAACCACAAGTGTGTTTGATCCGTGGCGAGCGCGTAGCCCGGCAGCGGCGCGATCGGTGCCCCAAACCAATCGTGGCTGATGCCAAGTAGCGGTAAATCGAGCGAACCCCAAGCCAGGTTATTTTCTGAAATCCATTGCGTCATCCGCAGCAGCATTTGCCGAGTAGGCGGCGGGCGACGAGCCAGAAGAAATAAAATTTTCAAAAAAAAGATGGTCGCCAACAGCTCTTGTGATACACCTAGCGCGAGACAATGGCACGTCGAAAACGAGATTTATACAGCACCATCGAATACATCGGGCCACGGCCGCAAAAGCCGAAGCGTTCGAGCAATTTCGGTGGCTGGTTTATTGTAGTCATCGCGCTTGGAATTGCTGCGTGGTTTGGCCGTCCATTGATGCCACTTTTGAAGGCTGCCATGGTGCCCGCATCCAATGAGCAAGCGTCATTGCAAATTCTCGAGCTTAATCAATCGTCCGCGCCTAGCGATCAATTGGCGGCGGCGGCATTGGCTTATGCAACTCAAGATGTAAATTACCAAACGAGCTACCAGACCATCGATTATCCGATGGGTGATGTGGCGGCAAGTAATGGTGGGGCTGCAGATTTGGTGGTGCGCTGCCTGCGCAAGCAAGGGATTGATTTGCAGAAAGAAATCCACGAAGACATGGTGCGAGACTTCAGACGTTATCCGCAGCTCTGGTCCGCCACCGCTCCGGATGCGAATATCGATCACCGCCGCGTGCCCAATTTGCATGCTTTTTTAGAAAGACACGCCACTTCGCTCACGCCCCAACGCGTGCCTAGCCATTTCAAACCGGGTGATTTAGTCGTGTGGTCACTCGTCAATGGAGAAAGCCACATCGGCATCGCCGTGCCCGGGCCGGCAGGTAGTTTGAAGGACGTTTGGGTCGTTCATCATTTAGGCGGCAAACCGAAGTGGGAAAATGTTTTGTTAGATTATCCAATCATCGGGCACTATCGTTTTCCTAACAGTTCTAAGTAGCTGTTAGGTGAAAGCGGATGAGGTCGCTTATTTTCTAACAAAAAATCAGCTTGGCCGGCGCGGTGATTTTTTTGCAGGAGTCGAGCGTTTTGGAGCTGGCTCAGTTTTGCCGAGCAGCATATCAATTTCGGGCGCATTGAGTGTGGCCCATTTTCCTGGTTCTAAATCACCCAACCAAAGGCCGCCGATGCGCACGCGCATCAACTTCGTCACTTGATAGCCGAGTGTGTCAAACATCACGCGAATCTGGCGCTTGGCACCGTGGTCCAATACCACTTTGATTCTTCTAGCAGATAGACGATCGATCGACTTTGCTTTGAGCTTTCCTTCTTGCGTGTAAACACCTTCGAGGAATTGATCGAGGTGTGAATTTTCAAATGCCTGATTGGCCGTCACCAAGTATTCCTTCTCGACGGTTTTGGAAGGATGCATCAATTGCTGCGATAAATTTCCATCATTGGTGAGAATCAGCAGCCCTTCGGAATCCAAATCCAGCCTACCCACATGGTGCAGCGCACGCATCGGCTCCGGGAGTAATGAATAAATCGTCTCGCGGCCCAGCTCATCTTCGCGAGTGCAGACCCAACCGCGCGGTTTGTGAAATGCGACGACCCATGGCTCGTTGGGCACCACTCGCTTGCCATCCACTTTCACATGATCATTCGGCTGGACGCGAGTGGCCAATTGCATGCACGGGCTGCCATTGATCTCGACCCGCCCTTCTAAAATGAGTGCTTCGCACGCACGGCGCGAGCCTACTCCGCAGGATGCGAGAAATTTATTGAGCCGGGTGCCTTGAGTGCTGGATGCCATAGCGTTAATTGACGATAAAAAAGGCGCGAACTCCGCTGGAATTCGCGCTCATGAGACATGGACGAGCCAATGTGTTAGAGGCGGGTTAGCCTTCGTGTTTGGTCTTGGGCAAGCCCACTGGAGAGCTGCCTGTTTTCCAATCTCCTCGCTCCTTGAGCAGCTTCACTCGCTCAAAGCGCTTTAAAACCGAACGTTTGCCGCCGACGGTGGCGTTGGACTTGAGGCTGTTGTGTTTGGACATTTTTTAAAAAAGGTAAATGGTTCGTGGGGCGCGGAACATGTGGGCATTTTCCCCCTATGGCAACTCAAAAATATCAGATCGTGTGATTTTTTACGTCGATGCGACACTACTGCTCAAAAGAAATTTTGAAATTCTTGTGAAAATTTTTCCATTTCCGGCTTGCCACGCGCTAGAGGTCTGCTAAATCACCCGCCCCGCAGGACGTTCGGCACCGCCAAAATCCTGCAACTATTCCACGCGAAATTACCGCACATCATGGCACGTATCTTAGGTATCGAAATTCCCAACGAGAAGCGCATCGAAGCTTCTTTGCCCTACATGTTTGGCATTGGCCGCCCCACAGCAGCCAAAATTCTTGAGCATGCTGGTATTGATCCAAACATCCGCACTGGGCAGCTCAGTGAGGATCAATTGGTCCGCATCGCACAAGTCATCCAAGCCGAGAACATCATCGTCGAGGGGGATTTGCGCCGTGAGCGTCAGTCGCAGCTCAAGCGCCTCACTTCCATCAATTGCTACCGCGGGATCCGCCACAAGCGCGGCTTGCCAGTTCGCGGCCAGCGCACACGCACCAACGCTCGCACCCGCAAGGGCAAGAAGAAGACGGTGGGCGTGAAAAAATAATTTTTCATATTTATGTCAGAAGAAACCACTAAAAATTCCGCCGAAGCAGTGGCGGTTGAGCCACAAGTAGCTCCAGCACCCGCAGCACCATCGGTAGCCGATGCTTCTCACGAAGCGGCACCGAAGAAAGAAGCCAAACGCGACATCTTTGCCGAAATCGGCGGAGGTGAAGAGGAAATCAAAATCCACAAAGCCAAAGGCTCGAAGAACGTCATTCGTGGCATCGTCCATGTGACGGCCACTTTTAACAACACGCTCGTCAGTGTGACGGATGTCAATGGCAACGCGATCGGTTGGTCGAGTGCGGGTAAAATGGGCTTCAAAGGCTCGCGGAAAAGCACGGCGTATGCCGCGCAAGTGGTTTCGCAAGATGCCTGCCGCCAAGCCATGGGCCACGGCCTCAAAGAGGTTGACGTTCGCGTGAAAGGTCCGGGTTCCGGCCGTGAGTCTGCGATTCGTGCGGTGCAAGGTCTCGGTTTGGAAATTCTATCCATCCGTGATGTGACGCCGATTCCTCACAACGGCTGCCGTCCTAAGAAAGCCCGTCGCGTTTAATTTTCATCTATCATCAATTTATTTTATGGCACGTTATACCGGACCACGCGCAAAGATTAGCCGCCGTTTTGGCATCTCACTCTTTGGCCCATCGAAGGCGTTTGAGCGCCGCAATTTTCCACCTGGCCAGCACGGTGTGCGCGCTGGGCGGAAGAAAAAAAGTGAATACTCCACCGCTCTGGGAGAGAAGCAAAAGCTGCGCTTCCAATATGGAGTTCTCGAAAAACAATTCCGTGGCTACTACGAAGAAGCAGCTCGCCGCCGCGGGGTGACGGGTGTGATTCTTCTCCAACTGTTAGAATTGCGTTTGGACAATGTCGTTTACCGCGCAGGCTTTGGCAATACTCGCCAATCCGCCCGCCAAATCGTCAATCACGGACACATCCAGGTGAATGGCCGTGTGGTGGATATTCCGAGCTTCCAAGTGAAGCCGGGCGATGTCGTTAAAGTGGTCGCCAAGCCATCATCCCAGCAACTCGCCGTCCGCATGTGTGATTTAACCCAGGCCGCAGCCAATGTGGATTGGTTAGAAGTCCAGCAGGATAAATTGGAGGCAACCGTCTCCCGAGTGCCGGACCGTGAGGACATTAATCCATTGGTCAACGAGCAATTGATCGTTGAGCTTTACAACCGCTAAACGCTAACAGTTAGCAACTAACTGCTAGGCCGTTTTAAAAAATCAACTACATCAACCATCCGGTGCGATTCCGCGCATCGGGTGGTTTTTTTGTGGCATCTTCTGTGATGACAAAACCACTTGTAGGTGCTAAATCATCCACATCATGAAAATTTGTATTTCACTCACATTTGCTGCGCTCATGGTTTCCCATGCCTTCGCTGAGATGAGCCAATGGACTCGCACGGACGGCAAAACTGCCCAGCTAGAACTCATCGAGGCCACTGGCACGGGCGATGAACTCACCGGAAAATTCAAAAACGCGGATGGACAAGAATTTTCCATCAAGGCATCGACTTTGGTCGCCGCCGATGCCAAGCGCTTAGCCGAGTGGAAGCCGCCGACGCCTTCAGTCTTTGACGAGGTGCTCACGGGAAATCTAAAAATACTAAAAGGCAGATCGCTCAAAAAAATCGACGATTGGCAGAAGCCTGGGAAATTTTACGTGTTCTATTACACCGCCTCGTGGTGTGGGCCGTGCCATGAATTCACGCCCAAATTGGTCGAGTTTTACAAGGCCAACAAAAATGCCAACTTCGAGATCATTCTGATCACCAGTGACAAAGGTGAGCAGTCGATGGAGTCCTACGCCGCTGAATTCGACATGCCATGGCCGCAACTCGAATACCGCGAGGTTGAAAAATTCAAGAAAGAGTTCAATTTCGGCGTCAAAGGCATCCCATCCGTCATCGTCTGCGATCCTTCAGGAAAAAGCTTGGGTAACTTTAGAAGCAAGCTGCCTGAGCTCGCAGAGATGGTGAAATGAACAGCAAATCAACCTGCTGCGTGGCACACATCAGAGACAAATGATAGCTTTTGGAGGATCGTATCTGAAAGCACGAATGGATAGGCGTCTGGCAGGCCCATGCTACGATTCATGTTGTTGAGAAGCGTGCGGACTTCGTGCCATTCCATGCCAATTTCCTTGATCGGCATGCTGCGATTTCCCGTCACATAAAATCGATGAGCCTCATTGCCGACGCTTAGCCCATGAGCGGCGGCTGTTTCCAGCGTATCGGTAATGTGGAAATAGTGCGCCCACGTTTCCGCCCAATCTTCCCATGGGTGGGATGCTGCGTAACTCGTGACGTGCTTTTCTTGCCAATCGTCTCCGGGTCCGTTTTGATAGTGGTGTTGCAGTGCGGTGGCATAGTCCACTCGCTCATCGCCAAATAGCTGATGGAATGCATGCAAGCGCGCAGCGTCGTCACGGATCAACAAATCCCAGTAATAATGGCCGGATTCATGGCGGAAATGGCCAAGCAACGTGCGATACGGCTCGCCCATTTGCTCGCGGGCTGCCTCGCGCAGCGCATCATCTGCCTCCTCAATATTCAGAGTGATCACTCCGTCTTCATGCCCGGTCAGCACTCGTTTGGACTGATCCACTTGCGAGCCGGGGGGATTTTCCAAAAAATCAAATGCTAGGCCACGCTGTGCATCTTCACTTTTTGAAATCACCGGCAGACCATACTCCAGCAACGCAGCGACTAATCGGCTTTTTGCAAACTCGATTTTTGACCACTTTAAGAGATTTGACGCATTGGAAAGATCTGGAATCGTTCGATTGAGCCTACATGAGATGCACAGCCCAGTAGGATCTCCCTTCGGCACCACCCAATTGCAAACACCGTAGCGGTCATGATTTGAGCAATACACCCAGGTGCCAGCATCTCGATCGTCCTCCGGCGCCAAATCCCCATTCGCCGCCCGGTGATACGACCTCAGCTTGCCTAAAATCGCATCATAGCCCACCACGCTGCCACAACAAAGGCAGACATCGTTCTCAAAATAAATCGGCGAGGAACATGAACCACAGGTGTGTAATTTCATCGTGACGGCTTCATCTTGAGAAACGCTAACCACTCCAAGCAATTCACCAAGCAAGGTTTTTGAAATTAAAATCCGCAACTCGAAAGGGGATGAAACTGGCAATCAAACCACTGAGAGGGCTACGCCTATGGAGAAGGGGTTTGCAACCCTTTGGATTAGCAAGGATCTTCTCCATGTTTTTGCGTAAGAAAGGGGTTTCAAATCCCTTCTCCTCACCCCCATAACCTTCATGGGGATGACGAGCTGGGTGCTTCGGCATGGCGGTTTTCAGAAGCCATTGTGACGCAATTGTCTCCTCTTCTAATTGGCACACAAGGTGCTTTACAATAATCTGGATTCGCCAACCATCAAGATTCTGCCTATACAAAAAATCACCATTTAATCATCATGCAAAGAAAATCAACACTGGCCGTTATGGCCTTCTCCGCCGTCATGGCCGTATCTTCCTCTCAAGCAGCTGAGCTTTGGGCAAATCCCATTACTGGGACAAACCCGAACACTGCCAATCCTTATACCGCTGGTCAAACAGTGATACCCAACATCACCGTAAGTGGAATCGGCCGAGGTGCAGGTATTGTGGGAGCAAACGCAGGTAACCGTTACAACGCTGAGAGTTGGAACACGGCAACACTCGATCCTACGGCATATTTTACATTCACATTAACACCGTCGCCTGGATTTACGATTAATTTTGAAAATTTTGTTTATACAGGACAAGCATCCGGCAGTGGGCCCACGTCCTTTGCTTTCAGATCAAGCGTGGATTCTTTCGCAGCAAATATTGGAACCCCCACTGCCGCAGGTGCCACAATAGTGCTAGGTGCACCTAGCTACCAAGGTGTTTCTACCCCTATCGAATTTCGTTTTTATGGATGGGGAACTACTCAGGTCGGAGGGACTTTCAGCATAAATGATTTCACTTTCAACGGAGAAGTCATCCCCGAGCCATCCGGTGCGCTGCTCGGTGCTCTTGGCTTGTTGGGTCTTCTGCGTCGTCGCCGCCTTGGTTAATGCTGCGGCACCCAAGGCCACCGCTAAATTGTTGGCGCCCAAGGTCTCTTTGACTACTGCTTCCTAAGACCGAGGCACGGCTTTCAATATTCGTTTTGTTTTTCACCATCCCAAGACCGGCGGACTCCACGGAGTCCGCCGGTTTTTTGTGGTGGTGGCGATCTTCGGTCGCCGTTCTCTTATATAAAACCTATCACGGCACCCAAAAATCGTCGCCACTCAGCCTATCACTGCAATCAACAAACCCATGGGTAACCTTTTCGCGGCATCGCGCATGACGAGCTGGGTGCTTCGGCATGGCGGTTTTCAGAAGCCATTGTGACGCAATTGTCTCCTCTTCTAACTGGCATACCAAGTGCTTTACAATAATCTGGTCTCGTTGGCATTGCAGCCTGCACTGGATGCCTCCACAAAAAGATCACGACTTAAAAATCATGAAAAGAAAATCATCCACATTGGCCGTTTTGGCCTTCTCCGCTCTGATGGCGGCTTCAAGTCATGCTGCAATAATGGTTTGGAATTTTACAGACGGTAATAGCACTGTTGACTCAGGAACTCCTGTCAATTTTGCGATCAGCGATATGAGCATTGGTAACAGCAACGGAACAGTTGCAACTCCAATCAACTCATCAAGTCCAAGCACCTACACCGGTGCCAGCGGCACAAATAACATTGGTAACGCTTTTAGAACCGGCCCACTCGGCACGGGGGTCGGTCAAAGCGGATATCTGGAATTTACCGTTACTCCTTTTTCTGGTTTCACTTTCATTCTTTCGGACATGGATTTTGGAATGCGGAGCACATTAACAGGCCCTCTGTCCTATGCGTTAAGAGCGAGCTCGGATGCCTATACGGCAAACATCTTCACCGGCAGCAATGCAAACAACGGTTTATGGACCCTCAAAAATAACACTTTCACAGCTTTCAATTCCACTGTGCCTGGTGCATCGGTTACTTTTCGCCTTTTTGCCTTCGACGGAGCTGGAAATGCTGCTCCTAGCACAATTAATGGACGCTTCGATGATATCTCTATCGACCTCACCGCTATTCCCGAGCCATCGAGTGCGCTTCTCGGTGCAATCGGCGCGCTGGGTCTTCTGCGTCGTCGCCGCCTTTGTTAATGCTGCGGCACCCAAGGCCGCTGGTCTTTTAGCTGTGGCGGCGGATTATATCCGCCAAGCCAACTATTTGAGGGGCATGGCTGATGCAATCCGCTGTCACTTGGTGCTGGGATCTATCCCATTAGCGGCTATAAGGCAAAAAAAACGGCATCTACTAGAGATGCCGTTTCATTTGAAAAATGCGTGTGGAGTGACTTTTTATTGATGGATCACTTTGAGCTTTGAAACGCCGAAAATGGCATCATCGCCGAGTTCTTCTTCGATGCGCAGGAGTTGGTTATACTTTGCAATACGGTCCGAACGGCTCATCGATCCAGTTTTGATTTGTCCGCAGTTGGTGGCGACGGCGATATCGGCAATCGTGCTGTCTTCGGTTTCGCCCGAGCGGTGGCTGAGCACCGAGGTGTAGCCATTTTCTTTGGCAAGCTCCACCGCATCGAACGTCTCGGTGAGGGTGCCGATTTGGTTGACCTTGACGAGAATCGAGTTGGCGACGCCGGTTTTGATGCCTTTGGCCAAAAATTGGGTATTGGTGACAAATAGGTCATCGCCAACGAGTTGGGTGGTTTTGCCGAGCTTATCGGTCAGCACTTTCCAGCCAGCCCAATCGTTTTCATCGCAGCCGTCTTCGATGGAAATGATCGGATATTTTTTCTGCAACTTGGCGTAGTAGGCGACGAGCTCTTCAGCAGATTTCACCGATTGATCGGATTTTTTGAAAACGTAGGCCTTTTTCTTTTTATCGAAAAATTCCGAGCTAGCGACGTCGAGCGCGATGGCAATGTCATCGCCGACTTTGTAGCCGGCTTTTTCGATGGCTTGGCAGATGACGGCAAGCGCATCGTCGGCGCTTTTGAGAACTGGAGCGAAGCCGCCTTCATCGCCGACGGCGGTGGAAAGGCCGCGATCATGGAGCACTTTTTTCAGGGAGTGGAAGACTTCCGCGCCGTAGCGAATCGCCTCGCGAAAGGTGGGCGCGCCGATGGGCATGATCATGAATTCTTGGAAATCGATCGGCGCATCTGAGTGGGCACCGCCGTTAATGATGTTCATCATCGGCACGGGCAAGACTTTGGCGTTGGGGCCGCCGAGGTATTTGTAAAGTGGCACGCCGAGTTGGGCAGCGGCAGCTTTGGCAACGGCCATCGAGACTCCGAGCATGGCATTGGCTCCGAGGGATTTTTTGGTAGGAGTGCCGTCGAGTGCCAACATTGCAGCATCGATCGCGGCTTGCTCAGTCGCGCAGTAGCCGAGGATGCTGGGCGCAATTTTTGCGTTCACATTTTCAACGGCTTTGAGCACGCCTTTGCCGAGGAAGCGTTTTTTATCACCATCGCGGAGTTCGACGGCTTCATTTTCACCGGTGGAAGCGCCGGAAGGCACGGAAGCTCGGCCGATGGCTCCTCCTTCGAGGTGCACATCGACTTCAACGGTGGGATTGCCGCGTGAGTCAATCACTTCGCGGCCGCGGATTTCAACAATCGTGGTATAGTCCATAGTCGTATTGATAAGAATAGTTAGTTTGTTAGAAAAAAGTGTTAGGGATTGTAGGGGCGGATCGCTTGAATGGTGAGCGTTTGCATCGTCTCACTTTGCTCATCGCGGATTTGCACGGCATCACCGATGTTGCGCTCGATGAGTGCTTTGCCAACTTCTGATAGATAGGAGACGGTTTTTGTTTCCGGAATTGAATCCCACGCGCCGAGCACCGTGATGTCTGTGCATTGGCCAGAACTATCTGATAGAGTGACGATGGTGCCGATATTGACCTTGCTGGCATCGGAGCCTTTGAAATCAGTGCCGCGAGCGAGGGCAATTTCCCGCTCGAGTGCCACGCGGCGGAAGCCGAGGTATTTTTCCATATCCTTGGCGGATTTGTATTCAAAATTCTCGCGCAAATCGCCGTAGGAGCGGGCAATTTTCACATCGATGAGGTTCTGAGGAATTTTGTTGCGGACGATGTCTTCGAGTTCGGCCTTTTTCTTTTCGAGGCTTTCCCACGAGACGAGGAGCGTTTCCTCGCGTTTGGAGCGATTGTTGCCGCTGACGAGTTCTCCGGTCTCGGGCCGCACTTTGATGATGCGGGCCATCAGTGATTTTTTCTCAAGCTCACCAAAGACTGGGCAATCTAACAATCTCCGGGCAAAGTTGCGGCTCTCATTGATATCCATCATCAGGACCAAATCGTTGAGCAGTGTTTTATCTTCTCCTAACAAAGATTGCAGGCGGGAAGTTTTCCGCGGGCCATCGGAAAGATGATCGTTTTCTAACAGATTAAGAATGGAAGCGCCGACGTCTGCATTGAACGTGGCGGCGGCGGCGATTTTCCGCTCGCGGCAAACCCAAATCAAGGCATCTGGCCCGAGCGCACGCCGAGTGATGGCGGATTTAAGATGGGAGATGAGCTCATCGAGCTTGTTTTGCTCTTGCAAAAGTTTGGCAATTTCTGTGACGCCGCGCGCGCCGACGCGGTCAAACACGTGGACGAGTTTGCTCACCCAGCGATCGCCAAATGCAGATGGAAATGCGGCATAAATCGCGCGTTGGCGAGTGGATGGCAGAGCACCCGCTTCGTCCGCGATGCGTGAGGGATCTGAAGAAACTAACAGATCCGCAAGACTGACGGCGGTGGAAGAACTTTCCAAGTGGCTGAAGGATTGCAGGACTTCATCGCGCGCGGCGATGAGCTGCATGGCTTGGCCTAACTGAACGCGAGCGGCTTTTTTCGCCCAATCATCAATCGCTTCTAACAATTTTTTCAGAGCATCGGTATCTTTCTCGAAGGCATGCACATCGGCGGCGATTGCTTCGAGCGCTTTGATCATGCCTTTGATATCGCGGGCGGCTTCAAAATCATCGATCAATGCTTGAGCCGGACTGCGATCCCCGCTGCGGAGGATGATGAGATCGCTACGCTTGGATGGCACATTGGCGAGGCGGCTGTCCTTGAGCGTTTTTTTATGGGCTTCCCACCATTTTTTAAAATCGGCTTCTGGGATGACGGATCCCGATAGAGCGTTGGCCATGGCATCGCCCGACATGCTGCCGCCGTGACTTTTTAACAAGTGAACCATGAGTGCCACTGGATCTTTGGATGCGAGTTGGCGGAGTTCTTCAATCTGCTCAATTTTTTTCGCGCGGAAATCATCAGCGGCGATGAATTCGGTTTTTTGGAGTGCGAATTGAAGCTCCATCGCTTGGTTGGGAGAGCGCTCGAAGTCGATGGTTATTTTTTTGTTAGGGAGATCCCAGTCGATGATTTTTCCAGCGCCGAATGATCGATGAAGGCAAAAATTGCCGGGTGCAAGCTGAGAAAGCCGCTCGCCGACCGGTTTGGGAATTCGTCCCGCGGATACTAATTTCGCCACATCTGGATGCATGTGGGCGAAGATGGGAAGCTCAGCAAGAAAACGCAAGGCATTCCCATTTAGAAATCATCGACCCACCAGAAACTATGGCTGAGCAGTGGTGTCCGAAGGCAATATGATGCGTGGGCGAGGCTGGCGGATCGGCACTGCAGAGGCGTTGAGTGCTTGGTCTAGGCCACGGCGCAATGCGAGCACGCGCTGGCTCCATGGCTCGGGCACATCCTTGAGTGAATCATCTTGTGACAAATCTGTCTGATAGATGAGTTTTTGATCCGGACCGAGGATGATGAGGCGATCAATATTTCCAAGTCGCTGCAGGCTCGCAGTGCCTTGCTGATGAGTGAAGCTGGCGACTTTTTCAGCCACGTTGACGACGCGCATTGGGCCGGATGCTTCCGAGGAAAAAAGGACTGACTCGATCATCGAGTCTGGAAATGAGCGTTGCGGAGATGGATTTTTCCCGAGTTGAATATTGATTTGAAGCGGCTGACCGGCGCGGAAAATGGAGAGGGCGATCGGATCACCAGGTTTTGAAAGATTGAGCAACGTTGCAAGTTGGCCCTCATTGATGAGCAGTTGGTCATCCAGTTTCCAGAGCAGATCCAGCTCTTGCATGCCTGCTCGGTCTGCCGGGCCATCTGGCTCGATGGAGGTGATGAGAAATCCAACTCCTTGTGGTAGCGCGGAAATTTGAGCACCTACGCTGGGGTCTGGTTTGCGCAAATGCAGGCCAAGCCAAGGTTGTGCAGCCTGCTCTTGAGCGAGTGCCCAAGGATGAATCAGAAGCAAAAATATGATCAGCGCGCGTCTCATGATCAAAAAGCACTCACGGGCATGTAGAGAATTTCCTCTCGGGGTTGTGAAATGTGCACGATGATGCCGGTAAGTTGATCTTGCAGGCGATTTTCTTCTAACACATTCATGCGCAATGCTCGCATGACGCTGCCATTTGCATCCTGATAGAGGCCATCATCTGTCATCGATTGTATGTGATCCGATTCTGCTAGAAGAGTCATCGATGGCGGCTTGGCGGCTTGGGCTTGGAAGATTTTTCCCGCAGGAGCATGGCCATTCATCCAGATCGACAACCCAAGCACCCCGAGGACGGCGGCCGCGGCGGCAGAAATTCCAGCCACTTGGACTTTACGATTGGATGTCTGAGGAACAGGCTGCGAGGGCAAATTTTTAGCGAGACCATCGATCATCGCATGCATGGATTCTTCGGATGATTTGCTGATCGATGGTGGCATCAAACGGCTCATCAATGCCTCAATTTCTGCGGTAGGATCTGGCTTATGCATGACGTTGGGCTTTGAGAGATTTGAGCTGGTGGGCGAGTTGCTCCATCGCGTAGCGGTAGCGTGAGGCGGCCGTGTTGGGGGAAATGGCGAGTGCTTCGGAAATTTGTAAAAAGGTCAACCCGCCCCAAAATTTCATCACCACCACTTCACGTAATTTATCGCTGAGCTGCTGAACGGCATCGCGCAGCAGCAGCGCGTCTTCATCGTCTTCTGCGGCTGGATCGAGCCATGCGTCGGAGAAGTCGTTGAAATATAAAATCGATTCCTCGCGTTTCCTACGGCGTGATTCACGGCGAAGGTGATTCAATGCCGCAAAGCGAATGGTCGAGTAAACCAATGGCAAGTCTGGGGGGATGTTGCCATGGTCCGCTTGATAATGCCACATTCTTAAAATGGCATCCTGCACGAGATCTTCGGCATCCGCGCGATTCTGCGTCCAGCCGCGGGCGAACAGCAAGAAACGAGAGCTATGCTCGCTCAGCCACTCCTTCCATACTTGTGACGGGTGTTGCATCGATTACCACAACAATGCCTTCGATGAATTGATTTGTCTGTAAATTATTTTCTGCCGCTCGAAGGAGGCAGCGTCAGAAAAAATGCGGCTCAATCGAGAAAGCGAATTTTCCCCGGCACGGGCAATTTCCCCATCGCCATTGCCGCGTGCTGCTCATCGGTGCAAGACGAGTTGGTCGGGGCATCTGGCGTGTGGTCGTTGGCATGAATGAGCCCGCGATCTAACATCCAACGCTCGACTTCTTCACCGCTGACATCGGCAAGCATCTCGCCATTGATTTCCACGCATGGGGAAAGCGATTGGCCGCTGCGTTGTTCCATTTCCCAACGGAATGCAGGATTTTTGATGATGTCTTTTTCATCGAAAGGAAGTTGATACTTGCGCATGATGGCGCGCACGCCTTCGCTCCAGCCGCAGAATGTTTTGAGATAGGCCGTGATGTGAATAGGTGAGGAACTCATGGTCTTTATTTTAGCGGCATTGATTGCATCTGCAAGGCAAGATCCTTGGGTGGGGGTTAAAAAAATTGCGGCTTGGCGCAGCGGGTATTTGCAGGCTAGCTTGCGCGCATGAAAATGTCATTCGGCATCGATGTGAACCAATTGCCTGAAGAGGGAAAATCTTACCTCGGTGAGCTTTCTTCCGAGATTTTTGACTTACCGGCCGGAGATGCGGCACCCGCTGGCCCGCTGCATTATGATCTTTGGGTGCAGCGCTTTGGCGACGAATTGCTGATCACGGGTGAGCTTGCTGCGGCCTTTGAATTTACCTGCGTGCGCACCCTCGTGCCGTTTGTGCAAACCATTCGCATGCAAGACGTTGCTATCTCCCTAGAGCTGAATCAATCATCCTTCATCGACATCGCAGAGGCGCTGCGTGAGGAGATTATTTTCCAGTTTCCGGCTCACCCGAGGTGTGATCATGCCGATGTGCCAATTCCATGCGAAATCGATTCTCGATATTTATCAGTGGACAAACCCACACAAGATACGCTAGCAACTCCGCCCCGCGTTGAAAGTGATGACCGTTGGTCAGCTCTCGACACCCTTAAGGACCTGAAAGATCAACCCTAAAGCACTATACTACCATGGCTGTTCCAAAACGCCGCCAATCCAAAAGCCGTCAAAAAATGCGCCGTGGCGCAACTCGCTGGCGCGCACCTATTTTCAAGAGCTGTCCAGAATGTGGGAGCAAAGTGCCATCGCACATTGCATGCCCATCCTGTGGCTACTACCGGGACCGCCAAGTGCTCAATGTCGAAGCGCATTGAGGCCTGACGTGCCAGCCGAGCTTTGGTAAATTCCGCCAGAAGAAATTCCAGGCGGGCTCATTTTATTTTTCTCACTATTGCCCATTAGCATGGATCTAACAGCATGAAAGTCGCTCTTGATGTCATGGGTGGAGATCGCGCTCCATCCGTCAATATCCTCGGAGCCATGGATGCGTTGCGCTACTATCCAAAGCTCAAGCATTTGTTCCTAGTGGGTGATCAGGCTCAAATCATGGCAGAAGCAAATCTGCAGGGCTTTAATTTGAGCGACTCGCGCGTCAGCATCGTGCATGCGGCAGAAGCCATCGGCATGGCTGAGCCCGGTGCGAAATCGGTCCGCAAAAAAAAGCAATCTTCGATCAACTTAGCGATGGACTTGGTCAAAGAAGGCACAGCCGATGCCTTCGTCTCAGCTGGAAATACTGGAGCAGTAGTAGCTTCGGCAACACTCAAATTGCGCACGATTCCTGGCGTGGACCGCGCGGGCATCGCCTCCGCATTGCCCAACGAGTTTGGCCTTTGCCACATTCTGGATGCCGGTGCAAATCCGGAAGCAAAACCGGAGCATCTGGTGGCTTATGCCGTGATGGGCACGGCTTTTGCGAAAGGAGTGCTCAACGTGCAACGCCCAAAAGTCGGCCTCATGTCGAATGGCGAAGAAGATGAAAAAGGCACGGCTTTCACGAAGGAAACTTTCAAGCTTTTGAAAAATACGCCCGGCATTCACTTCGTCGGCAATGTCGAAGGTAGCGATTTATTTGAAACCGAGCTAGATGTGGTGCTCTGCGACGGATTCGTCGGCAATGTGATGCTCAAAACCATCGAAGCAACCGCCAAAGCCGTCTCCAAATGGCTCAAAACGGAAATTAAAGAAAATCCGCTGCGCATCGCTGGTGCAATGCTCGCCCAAGGCGCATTTAAAGCACTTAAAGAAAAAAGCAGCTACGAAACTTATGGAGGTAGCCCTCTGTTAGGAGTCAATGGGGTGGTGATCATCGCCCATGGTTCATCTTCCTCTCTTGCCATCAGAAATGCGATACGCGTTGGACTCGAATCGGTCGAAAGCCAAGTCAATCCGCACATCGAGCGTGCACTGGCCGGCATTGCAAGTGCTCAGGCATAAAGAAAATCAAGCACTTTTCGTGAATAATTAAATTCAAGTTGAGAACTGGCTATTCGAGGGCATGTTGTATATGCCATGTTACTCCCAGTTTTCAACGACCTGCTAAAGCCGACTCAGCGAAAAATTTTCGCTGAGTTAAAACGTAGCCGTTCTCTGACCACGAGCGAGCTTGCCCTCCGGCTCGGCCTATCATACATGGCCATCAAAATTCAATGTGAAGAACTTCGTAGATTGGGATATCTCACCAAAAGCCGCGTGCCTCGGCGCGAAGTAGGGCGGCCGGAAATTTTTTACCATCTTAGCCAGAAGGCTCAAGATCTATTCCCGCAAGCAGGAATGGCATTCAGTCTTGCCCTCTTGAGTGAACTCAAAATTCTTAAAGGAGATAGCTATCCCGATAAGTTGATTTTCCAATATTTTGAAAAACTTGGAGCTAAGTGGATAATCCATCTCAGCAAGATCGATACTCTCGAAGAGAAATTAAAAAAACTCTGCCAACTCCGCCTCAAAGATGGGCACGCTTGCGAAGTGGTTCGCCACGAGCCAACCCATACTCTGCGGATGATTGAGCATCACCAGCCCCTGCGAGACCTTTTCCAATCTTATCCGAGAGCCATTCTCATCGAGCAACGTATGTTAGAGCAGCTGTTAGGCACTGCGATTATGCGTTTTGAGGAACCCTCCAGTCCTCTCGCCGTGGCCCCCATCATTTACGAAATAAATGATTCTCTCGTCCCCTGAGAGATTTGATTGAATGGCCGAGGGAATTGGTGCGTCATAAATCACAAGCCCATTGATCTATGAAAATTCCATCGTTCCTTTTTCCGTGCAGTGTCATTGCCATTTTTCTAACAGGATGCGATTCTGAAAAGCCAGACCTCAGCAAAAAAATCGAGGCACTAGAACGCCAAAACCAAGCTGCCGAAGAGCGCCAGATCCAGCTTCAACAAGAACTCCAGGATCAGCAGCTCGCTCGTGAACGCGAGGCACTCGAAAAAGAACGCGATGAACTTCAGCAACAGCTTGAAGAGCTTCGCGAACAAGAAAGTGCCACTGCAAAGCAAAAAATTCAATCCCTCGAAGCCGATCTTGAGCGCCGCCAATCAAAGCTCGATGCATCCCAAGACGAGCTGGATGAAAAACAGAAACAAATCAATGATCTCAGCTCCGAGCTGAATGACCGGGAGCGCTCGATCGCAGGGCGTGAAAATTTATCCTTCAAGCCAACGCGCAAAACCGTGGCCGTTGGCGATTACTCATCATTTTATGACTCACTTTCCTCTCACGGATCATGGTTTCAGACGCCCAACTACGGCTACGTCTGGCAACCAACCGTCGCCTCCCGCCGCGATTGGCGGCCTTACACTCGTGGCCGCTGGGTTTGCAGCGATCGTGGCTGGGCTTGGCTTTCCGATGAACCTTTCGGCTGGGCAGCTTACCACTATGGACGCTGGGCATTGCTCCGGGGCAGAGGTTGGATTTGGGTCCCCGGCAGCCAATGGGCACCTTCATGGGTCTCTTGGAGAAAAAGCAAAAGCTATGTCGGCTGGGCACCACTGCCACCGGAAACCATGGCATTTTATGGACAATCTTGGGATGGCGACGTTGAAGATCGCTTCGGCATCGCGCCCTCATCATTTACATTTATCGAAACTCGCCACTTCGGAAATTCGCTCGATCGCTACTGCCTACCCACCACTAGAAATATCACCATCATCCGTCAGACGACCAACATCACCCGCATTCGTTGGGTGGACCGCGACGTGATTTGCGGTGGCCCTGGCTATGAAGATCTCAACCTTATTTTAGGCCACCGGCTTCCATTTTATCGGTTAGATTTTGATCGTGACTCTTCCGGCTCACGTCATTTTTTCCGCAATAATCGCTTATTTTATCACGCACCTAACATCCAGACGGACTGGAATGCTGGCCTCAGGCCACGCTATGTCAGCGGTCGTTTCGATTCGTTAGATATCGATCGTAGAGATTCCTACGACCGCGATCTCGAGCGCCAATACCGCGAGCAACGAATCAGGAATCAGCGCGATGCCGAACGCTACATTCAAGAAGCAGGTGGGCGCGAAAGGTTTCAAAGAGAACGCCTGCTGGAACTTGAAGAGAATCGCGAACGTCAACGCGATACAGAACGCATGGACCTCGAACGGCAACGCCAAGACGAACAAGAACAAGAAAATCGCCGTAACGAGGAACGTCGCGACGAAGAACGCAGCGCAAGAGAGCAATCAGAACAAGCTCAGCAAGAGCAACGGATTGAACAACAAGAACAAGCACGCAATGAAGAACGCCTAGTCGAAGAAAAACAACGCGAGCAACAGCAAGAACAAGAGCGCCGTGTCGAAGAAAAGCAACGCGAGCAGCAAGAAGAACAACAACGCGGTGTCGAAGAGAAGCAACGCGAGCAGCAAGAAGAACAACAACGCCGCATCGAAGAGCAACAGCGCGAACAACAAGAAGAGCAACAACGCCAAGTCGAGGAGCAGCAACGTCAGCAACAAGAAGAGCAGCAACGCCAAGTCGAAGAGCAGCAGCGTCAGCAACAAGAAGAGCAACAACGCCAAATCGAGGAGCAGCAGCGTCAGCAACAAGAAGAGCAACAGCGTCAGCAGCAAGAAGAGCAACAACGTCAAATCGAGGAGCAGCAGCGTCAGCAGCAAGAAGAGCAGCAACGTCAAATCGAGGAGCAGCAGCGTCAGCAACAAGAAGAGCAACAACGCCAAGTCGAAGAGCAGCAGCGTCAGCAGCAAGAAGAGCAACAACGCCGCATCGAAGAGCAGCAGCGTCAGCAGCAAGAAGAGCAGCAACGCCGCATCGAAGAGCAGCAGCGTCAGCAGCAAGAAGAGCAACAACGCCGCATCGAAGAACAGTCAAGACAAGAGCAATGAACTTCTTCCCAGTGCTTGCCGCAGCAGGAAATTGTTAGAGATTCACACTTCGAAACTTCATCCAATTTCGCAAGCAGGATGACTAAAAAATTTGTAGCTGAAGAACAGGCATTAAAATCTTTTAAAATTTCGGAGCGATTGTTTTTTTCTGCCGCATTTGTGATTTAAATCATCTAACAATTTTTCTAAACCGCATATGCATCGTGTTTCTTCGTCTGTCGCAACCGAAGTTAGTCCAAAAGCTAAAAAATTATCGTCACTCAAAAACGAACCTTTGCTTCCGGAGTAATACCAAGCACCTCAAATGACCTTCGTCATCACCAATTCCACTACCTTCACCCCAAACTAGCTCCTAGCAACCATTTACTCGGTCATTGCCCTACGTGCTTGCTCTTATGCTCAAAGTGAAGTCAGATTCAAATTGTGAGCGATTTGGAAGATAATCTACCCAATCCATGCAAAGGTGGAGTAATGAATCTGATTTCAATAGTTTTTTCCATTCGCCTTCGAGATTGGAAATTCGGCCTTCATGGATCATCTGCTTTTTCGGTCAGCTATTATACCTCAGGCTGTTTTCAGTCTGCCGCTAGTTCCTTGCAAAAAAAACGCCTGCTCCTCCCGCGACCGTCGAGCAATAGCTGATGCGAATTTCAATTAAAATTCCCTTAAATGAAAAAGATAACGAACGCTTCTAAAGCAAAGATTCCGTTAAAACAGACTAAACAATTTTGTTCAACGACGTTGCGTGAAGACTCGGTTCTTTATCAAACGCCAGGCCCTCCGCAACTTAAGCAGCTTCATTGCATTGACCTTTTTGCAGGCTGCGGCGGACTGTCACTTGGCATGGAAGAGGCCGGCTTCAAACCACTACTATTCAGCGAAATAAACCCGCAGGCGGCAGAAACGTATATTGCAAACCGGGCGGATCTCGACATCATCCCAGTAGGAGATATTTACAAGCTTACTGATCTCAATCTTGAACTCCTTCAAACTTACTGGCGCTACAAAGGTGTAGAGGAGATTGATCTTGTTTGCGGGGGGCCTCCATGCCAAGGATACTCTGGCATTGGACACCGGCGGTCATTCAAATTGGACAAGCAGGATATTCCGTCGAACCACTTATTCCAAGAGATGGTGCGCGTCATCCGCTGCGTGCGGCCCAAAATCTTTCTATTCGAAAATGTCCGTGGCTTACTTAATGCACGATGGACACCGGAGGGCGAGAGCGGGGAAATATTCAAAGCCGTCCTCAAAGAGTTTAAGAACCTTCAAGATTATCGCATCCGTTGGGATTTGCTGCACGCCAAGAACTATGGTGTGCCACAAAACCGCCCGCGCATCATCATGGTTGGAATTCGTGAGGACATCCTCCCGCATTGGGTGCAAGGGCATTTGTTCGAAGCCTCTTTCGATGCCCCTAGTGCAGTGGAGTCCGGCTTCCTGCCGCAGCCTTCAGGAGCTCCCCCGACGCTGGTAGAACTCTTATCCGACTTGGAAGACCCGAATTATTTGAAAACGTCTCGGACCAGCGAGTATCCAAGTGAGCCAAAAACAGAAATTCAAAGAGCATTTCGCACCACCCGAAACGGTCAGATTCTTGGCAAGGGAGCACCTCTAACAGAGCAGGAATATTCGGATCATGCTCCTTATATTAGAGAGAAATTTGCTCACATGATTGCTAACGGCGGAGAGATTCCCGACGAATTCAAAACCAAAAAGTTTGCGCAACGCGTTTTTCCAATGGCATGGGGAGCCAACGGACCGAATCTAACTGCAACATCGTTACCTGAAGATTATGTCCACTATCGTCAGCCACGTGGACCCACGGTGCGTGAGTGGGCGCGGCTGCAAACCTTTCCCGACTGGTATGTCTTCAAAGGTCCGAGAACGACTGGTGGAAGAAGGAGAGCTGGCGATCCCAGTATCGGAGCTTGGGAGAGGGACGTGCCTCGCTACACTCAGATTGGAAATGCTGTTCCGGTCCTGCTAGCTGAGAAAATAGGCAAACATCTCGCAAAAATTCTACGCGGAGAACTTTCTTGCAAGCCATGAACACGAGGCCTTTGCTAGATTGCGAAGCAAAAAATCTTGCTGCACTTAACACGAGTGGATTCAACAGTGTCTTACTGTTTGTTACCGCAACGGCGCTCGATAAATCAATTCTGGATGCGACGGAACCAATGCGGAATCTCTTGAAAATCGCAGGGATTCACGATTACCAAGCACAGGGTAAAGGCGTAGGCAATAAAGTCTTCAAGCAGTCTGTTATCTTGGGCGATTTATTGAACAGCCCAGCTAAAGTGTCGCTCTATCGACCAAGCACAAAAAATGGGGATCCAAGGTTTTGGTTTTATGATTTCAAGAAATTCGTGTCTGCCGGTGAGGTCTGCGCTGTTTTTGTCCAAAGCGGTATCATATACGTCTTGAACTTATCTCGAAGTAAGGCGGCACAAGCAGTTGCCAGCGGGACCGAGACACCTGTCAGCCGTTTTCTTCTCGATGCAGGAACCGCGGCAAATGCAAATGCCACGGAGTTGCTACTATTGCTCACCGAAATTGCCGCTGCGGGTCCGCTGAAAGCGGTTTGCATGGGAGATACGGCTATTGGCAGGAGCATTGAGACGGCCCTTGGAATTCAAATCAACTCAAGTCGCAATCCAGATTTTAAAGGTATCGAGTTGAAAAGTGGCCGCAGCACCATCTTGAGTAAGGAAACCCGCGCTACATTATTTGCCTGTGTGCCTGATTGGAGCCTTAGTGCACTCAAGAGCAGCCGCGCGCTTCTAGAACGGTTTGGCTACGAACGCGAAGGTAACTTCAAGCTTTACTGCAGCGTCACCACGCGCCGAGCCAATTCACAGGGACTTCGTTTACGACTCGAAGATGCATTTGCCCGCTTGCATGAATATTATGCCCACGAGCCGGAGGAGGATGTATGCATCTGGAATATGGATAATTTACATTCTCGGCTTACGGAAAAACACCGCGAGACGTTTTGGGTAAAGGCCAAATCGATTCAAAGAAGCGGTAGCGAATGGTTTGAACTGCAATCAGTCACACACACATCACGGCCCAGCATGGAGCAGTTCGATCGTTTACTCTTGGATGGCACAGTGACTCTTGACCACCTGATTAAGCGAACGCCGAGTGGTGGCGCGCACGAGCGTGGGCCACTATTTAAGGTCGAGCGCCAGCGTTTACCTGAACTTTTCCTAGGCGAACCCAGACACTATACCTTGGTAACTTGATTGCAATTTTCTAAAGTCTCATACGACGCGATTGGATAAATTTATATCGCTGGCGTTGCAGTCAAGACAAGAGCAATGAACTTCTTACCAGTGCTTGCCGCAGCAGAAAATTGTTAGAGATTCACACCTCGAAACTTCATCCAATTTTGCAAGCAGGATGATTGAGTGCGCTTGACCTAGCATGCGGTGGCGGGAGAAGATCACTCCGCAATGCAAGATTCAAAACGCCCATTTTCCAGCCCAATGCTTGATGGTCCAGACCGCGCGCCGAGCCGTGCGATGCTGTATGCCGTTGGCTTTAAAAAAGAAGATTTTTCCAAACCGCAGATTGGAATCGCCTCCACATGGAGCCAAGTGACGCCATGCAACATGCACATCGATAAGCTCGCCATCGAGTCCGCGAAAGGTGCTGATGCGGCGGGTGGCAAGTCCATCATTTTTAATACCATCACCATTTCGGATGGGATTTCCATGGGCACCGAGGGCATGAAATACTCGCTCGTTTCCCGCGAGGTGATTGCGGATTCCATCGAGACAGTCGTCGGCTGCGAGGGCATGGATGGCTTCGTTGCAATTGGTGGCTGCGATAAAAATATGCCGGGCTGTTTGATGGCCATGGCGCGCATGAATCGCCCCTCGGTTTTCGTCTATGGCGGCACGATTCTTCCCGGCTGCGCCATCGTGAAAGGCGAGCAAAAAGACCTCGATATTGTCTCCGTTTTCGAGGCAGTGGGCAAACACGCCAACGGCGAATTTAGTGACGAAGAACTTGAACTCGTGGAATCCAAAGCCATCCCAGGCGCCGGATCCTGCGGCGGCATGTATACGGCGAACACGATGGCGAGCGCGATCGAAGCTCTCGGCATGTCACTCCCTAACAGCTCTTCGCAAAATGCGATTTCCGATGATAAAATGCGCGATTGTTTTGATGCAGGAGCCGCGGTCATGAACATGATAAACCTCGGCATTCGGCCTCGCGATATTCTAACCAAAGAGGCTTTTGAAAATGCGATCACGGTGCTCATCGCCCTCGGCGGCTCGACCAATGCGGTGCTGCACTTACCAGCCATCGCCCATTCCGCCGGCATCGCTCTCTCGATTGATGACTTCGAGCGCATCGGCAAACGCGTGCCCGTGCTTGCGGACCTCAAGCCGTCCGGCAGATTTCTCATGTCGGATCTAGTGAAAATTGGTGGCACTTTGCCGTTGCTTAAAATTCTGTTAGACGCGGGCTTGCTGCATGGCGATTGCATGACCGTGACCGGCCGCACGATGCGCGAAAACATCGAAAAATTTGCCACTCCCTATCCAGATGGCCAGGAAATCATCCGCCCGATCGATCAACCGATCAAAAAAGACAGCCACTTGCGCATCCTCTACGGCAATTTGGCCAAAGGCGGCGCGGTCGCTAAAATTTCTGGCAAAGAAGGCGAAAAATTTGTTGGCACCGCTCGTGTGTTTGATTCCGAAGGTGATGCGATGCAAGCGATCCTCAAACGCCAAATTCAATCAGGCGATGTCATCGTCATCCGCATGGAAGGGCCAAAAGGCGGCCCGGGCATGCGAGAAATGTTAGGCCCCACCAGCGCCGTCATGGGCATGGGCCTCGGCAAGGACGTGGCCCTCATTACCGATGGACGCTTCTCAGGCGGGAGCCACGGATTCGTCGTCGGCCATATCACGCCCGAAGCATTTTGTGGAGGCACCATTGCCATTCTTCAAGAGGGCGATCGCATCATCATCGATGCGGTGAACAATCGCATCGATGTCGATCTAACAGATAGTGAAATTGCCGAGCGCAAAGCAAAATGGGTGCAACCAGCGCCGCGCTACACCCACGGTGTTCTGGCGAAATTCGCCAAACTCTGCGCGACGGCCAGCCAAGGCGCGGTGACCGATCTGGATTTGTGACAGGCAAAGATTTTCCCGATTTTTCTGAGAAAGTTACGGATCTATCAGACTTTAAAAAGCCCGCCGCGCTTGCCACCCAGCACGGCGGCGCCCATGATCGCAGCGGATAGGAAAACCATCGCCCACACGCCGAGAGCCGCGGCCAATTCCGTGCCGTTGCCGAGCGTGCTGAGCAAGGTGTAAATCGCTTTGGTAATCGGGTAATGCTCCGCTTGTTGAGCGAGAATCAAACTATCGCTCACCTCCAGCATCGCGAAGGCAAAGGACAGAATCGAGCCAGCTGCTAGATTTGCGCCAATCAGCGGAATGGCCACACGCCGCATCATGCGGAATTGGCTCGCCCCGAGTGATCGCGCGGCCTCTTCCAGCATCGGATTGCTTTGCTGCAAACCAGCCACCGCCGCTCGCACGACGTAGGGCAAGCGCCGCACCGCATAAGCAATGACGATGAGAAAAAATGGATTTCCATCCGCTCCTAACAAAAAGTGAAATGCTTTGCCTTCTTGCGAAAGTGCGAGGTAACCAAACGCCATCACCAAGCCAGGCACGGCGAGCGGCAGCATGACCATCGCATCCAGCGCGTTGCGAAATTTCAGATTCGAGCGGACGACGACCCATGCGACGCCAAGCCCGATGAACAGCGCAATCAACGTCGCGCAGCCGGCATACATCAGGCTATTTTGAATGGACGGCACGACCAGTCCGTTGCCCAAAGCCTCGATGTAATGGCGAAGCGTCAGAGAATCAGGAATCAACGTGCCATACCAACGATTCGCAAGCGAAAGCAGCACCACGCCTATGTGTGGAATACTCGCAATCAAAAACACCCCTATGAAAAATCCGCTGCAAAGAAAGGATTTCCAGCCACGCAAGCGATGCGTATTCGCACGAGCCGGCGGGCGCGGTGCCGTGCCAAGTGGCGAGCGCCCCATCACGCATTTTGCCAGCGCAAAAACCACTGTGGCGACGATCAACAAAATAGCTGTTAGAGCGTAGGGAATCGGATTTTTATCCAAACTTTTTAACCCATCAAAAATTTGCACCGGAGCAACGCGTGCATAATCGAAGACCAGCGGCACACCAAGTTCGGTAAACGACCAAATAAAAACCAATGAGGAACCCGCAAAAATCCCGGGCATGGCCAGTGGCATGGTGATGCGTAAAAACCGTTTCCACGGCGGGCAGCCAAGATTTTCCGCAGCTTGTTCCATCGCCGGATCCAGATTCGCCAAGGCGGCGGCGATGTTCATGTAAAGAATCGGATAGAGATGCAGCGCGTTCATCAGCACGATGCCGAGAAAGCGTCCATTCGCCAGCCAATCGATAGGAGCTTGTGCATTCATCCAGCCAAGGTCGATCAATCCCGCATTCAGCGCGCCGTGCACACCCAGCATTTGCTTCACGCCCACCGCTCCGACAAATGGCGGCAAAATCAGCGGAGCCAGCACCAGCACCCCGAGCACCGGCTTGCCAAAAAAATCGTAGCGATGCCCGATCAGCGCCAACGGCAGAGAGATCGCCAAAGTCGCCGCGGTGCTGACGATACCAAGTGCGAAGGCATTCCATAATCCTTCTCGGTATATCGGGTTTGAGAAAACGGAGTTAAAAAACGCCAATGTCCAAATCGTCGAGCCATCTGCCGCGGTGCCTTGGAAGGCTTGTTTGACGACCATCCCTGCCGGATAAAAAAAGAAAACGAGAAACAGCAAGATGATCGTGCTGGCGATGATGAGAGCAGGGCCGCGTTTCATGGGATTGGAGAGTGCGCTTGGGCCAGAGCTTGGGCCTTCCGATAATTGGAGCGGAATTTTTCACCGATTTCAGTGGCCCTTTCGGCGGCTTTGAGGGCATCCGGGCCGGTGAGGATCGGATCTCCCTTGCCACCGATTTCGTATGGCATCACGGAGACATCATGGAAAACTGCAAGAGCGTCGGCAGGCATGCCCGCTTCGCAAATCGCCTTCCACGCTTGCTTCATCTCGTGGTGCGAATCGATGCACATGATTTTCACCAACTGTCGCAGGGTGCTGAATGATTTCCCAGTGAGGTCCGCTTGATAAGTCATGTTGCCAGGATCTTGATACGGCATGGCATTGGGCATCGTGCTGTTGGCTAAAATTTCTGGCTGATAGATATCCTTGCGGATCGGCGTGCGATGCAGCGCTTTATGCTTCGGCCCCATTTCTTTTCCGGCGCGAGTAAACCACAGCCGCTGTGCTTCGGGCGTGAGACAAAAAGTGACAAATGCCTGAGCCACCTCCTCATTCGGAGCACCTTTCAAAATGGCGATGGGATCCGCGCTCAACGTCGTGCCACCAGTCGGCGCCATCCACAGCAGCCGTGGCCTGCCGCTGCGCGTGGTGAGTTCTTCAGAAAATGAGCGGCCATAAAAATCAATGCACATGCCAGCCGCCGCGTTGCCTTGGCCAACGTCTAACGGAATTTTAGAAGCACTGTCGGTAAAATATCGTGCATTGGCCGCCATCCTTTGAATCAAGCGCAGTCCATCATCCCAACCATCACGGATGGCCGCTTCGCGATTCGCTTCTGGCTGCTGAATGCGCGCTTGAATTTCCGCCTGCACAATCAATTCAAAAATCCGGGCGACCGATCCGCTCTTGGTCGGATCCGCAAGTGCCAAAGTGCCTCGGTATCTAGGATCGCCCAAATCTTGCCAACGCGTGGGTGGCGATATTTTTAAACGCTCTAACACATCTGGATTATAACAAATTCCAAACTGTGACATGCACGTGCCAACCCATGTTCGCTCTTCAGGAAAATAAGTTTCCCCACGGAATTTCTGATAGATTGGGCCGTCTTCCCCAAACCATTCCGGATGCTCGGAGAAAACTTTCAGCGGCAACAAGCGGCCTTTTTTCGCTTGGCTAGAAAAGTCCGGCTCCCCTCCTCCAAAGAAAATGTCCATCCCACACGTTTCGCGATTTAGATCCGCCGCCGCTTTATACGCCGCATCTAACACCATGCGAATTTCTGATGTGCCGCCCGGCGTGCGCCAATCCAAATGAATTGTGCGGCCTTTCGTGCGCTGCCAATATTTCGCAAACGCTTCGCCAAATTCCTTGCGGATCGATTCATTGTGCGGAGTTAAAATAATCAGATGATCCTGCGCCGTGCGTGCACTCGTCGTCGCCGATTCACGCCGCAGCGCAAGCGGCAGCGCAACGATGGCTGCTAGAATTCCAATGATGATCCAAATGCGCGATTTCAAAAATTTTTAAGGGCGAGTCGTTTATGATTTGAGCGCGATCGCATCGTCATGGCGTGCGTGAAGCATGATAGTCGCCTCGCCGGGCTCGTGAATGATGTGCGGATTCATTTCCACGACTTGCTGGCGGCCACCTGCCGTTTCGATCCAATACTGGATGCGTTGCCCGAGATACGAACGTTCCACAATTTTTCCCTGCACGGCATTATCGCCGCTTGGCTGGTGCAAGCGCCACGCTTCGGGGCGGATCGAGAGTTGTATCGATTCACCCGATTGCGGCAGCCAATCTGGATCCGTGATGCGAGCCACCAGCGGCCCGAGCGCAGTTTGTGCTAACACAAATCGCTCCTTCACATCTAACACATTTCCGGAAATTAAATTCGTCTCTCCGATAAAATTTGCCACATAGGCACTTCGAGGGCTGCGATAAATGGTTTCCGGAGCGCCCACTTGGCTAATCGTTCCCGCGTGCAGCACGGCCATGCGATCGGCCATCGCCAGCGCTTCTTCCTGGTCATGCGTGACGTAAATGCCAGTGAGACCATTCTCTTTCACGATGCGCCGGATTTCCCTCCGCATTTCCACGCGTAATTGTGCATCTAAATTCGACAGCGGCTCATCTAACAGAAGGCATTTCGGTTTCACCACCAAAGCCCGCGCGAGTGAGACGCGTTGCTGTTGGCCGCCGGACATTTGATCGATCGAACGCTCGCCAAATCCCGGCAGCTTGACCATTTCGAGTGCCTCATCCACGCGGCGCTTGATTTCGGGTTTCGGCACTTTGCGCTCCTCAAGCCCGAAGGCGATGTTCTGCCCCACCGTGAGATGCGGCCAGAGTGCGTAGCTTTGGAAAACCATCGCCGCCTCTCGCTTATGCGGCGGCATCTGAGTGACCTCTTGATTGCCGAATAGAATTTTCCCGCTGCTAGGAATTTCCAGCCCAGCGATGCAGCGCAGCAAGGTCGTTTTCCCACATCCCGATGCACCTAACAAAAAAAACATTTCCCCGGATTCAACTTTCAGACTGATGTCTGCTAGAGCTTGCACCGAACCGAAGGATTTGACGATGTGCTCTGCGATAATGGCTTCCATAATGATCAATAATCCGTGATGCGATGCTTCTTAAATACAGCCCAATAGCAAGTCATAAGCAGTGACAATGCCGTGATGCCTATTGAGATGAAAAATAGCCAAAAATTCGCGCAGCACCTCGCAGAGTGAGGGGGAAAATTTTCCGTCATTCTATCATCAAAGACAATCAAGGGCCAAAGGTGAAGAGATTACGTCCTTGATCCGCTTCCACCTCAGCTAGGATGGCGAGCCTTTTCCCATTTGCCTATTTCGGGTAATTCATTGAACCGCCACCGTCGTCTGCCCATTGAGAATTTTGATGGTTGGCAAGCAGCCATGCTCTGAGGTCGGGTGGGGCTGTTTCGTCAGTTCGCACCGCGATTCTCGCCTGCCTGATTCCAAATGGATCTTTGATAACCAATTGAACTTCCGCGTCGTTAGCGAATCCGGGGATTATTAATTTCTCATAAATAAAATCTGGGGCGCTGTTTTCAGCTATTCGTTCCCTCATCCATGCGTCGTCCGGTCGTGCTCCGGCATCAATCAAGAGCTGGAAGCAATCCAGTTTTGTTTCCCAATCGCTAGAACTAAAAAAAAGGGGGATCAGTTGCCGCTCCGACTTGGCATCTGCGCCATGCTTTAGCAATAAGCGCATTTTTTCAGTCGATTCCTTTGTCTGAACGGCGAGCATCAGGGGAGTAATATTCTGAAACAAGGCCCCGCGCTTAGTATCCATGACATCAGCTGTGCGGCGATTGGGGTCGGCACCTGCTTCCAACAGTCTTTGCATGAGAGTGAGCGATTCCTGAGATGATTTAACAACAGCCTCGTGGAGAGGTGTGATACCGAAGCCACGGCTAGGGATGTCAGGTTTCGCACCTTTATCCAACAGCCAGTTTGCAGCATCGAATTCCCCTTCTGCGATGACCCATTGAAGGGCAGTTCCCTTGGGTTGAGCCTCAAATGCATCAGGCCCGCTCGCAATGGCATCTAGATCTGCGCCATGTTTCAAAAGGATTTCCACAGACTGCTGCGAGCCTGATAGCAGGGCGGAAGTGAGTGTGCTGGATTCATTGACGGAATTTTGCCCGGGTTTTAACCCCTGCTGCAAAAGGGACTCTAGGATGTTGTAGCGATTGAATTTAACGGCTGTATCGATACTTTCGGCGGCTAACTCGGTTGGAACCGGCTCGTCTCCCGAAGTCAACTGCCTAACAATATCTAGATAACCTTTCTCCACCGCGATGCTGAGCGCACCACCTGCAAATGGCCTGCTACCCGCAGCTAGCAAATAGGCAACGACCTTGGAATGTCCTTGTGCAGCGGCCTCCTCAAGTGTTTCGGGATCAAGAATGATATCAGGAGCGGCCTCGGTGAGTGATTCGAGACGTGCGAGTTCTACCGACTCGGTATCGGGGTCTTGTGCTTTTGTTTCAGGTAGCTTGCCACCGAGAGAGGCGAGATTCTCTCGGGCGAGCTTGGTTTCGGTTTCCGCATTCGGGAACTCGGCGAGCAGGCGTTGATAGAGCTGGATGGCATCGTCCTTGCGGTCCTGCTTCCGCCGGACCTCGGCGAGGCGGAAAAGGGCGGACGCAGCGAAGGCCCGTTGCTCGGAATAGCGGGAGAGGACTTGTTCGTATTGTTTCGCTGCAGCTTCGGAATCGCGAGCGACCTCCTCGGTATAGAGTGCATCACGCAGCAACTCGCGAAGAGCTGGTTCTTCAGCAGGAGCGGCGGTGAGTGGAAGAAAAAGAAGCGAGACGATAAGGAGGCAGATATAGTGGTGCATGGAGATGAGAAAAGCAGATTTTCCAAGATGCATTGTCATGGAATTGTCATGAAATCGATTCCAGTTCAACGCGAAACGCACAGTTAGATGATTTCCAACCACAAATGGGTTTACCGTTGATCAATCGATCCAAGATCGCTGCATCAAGCAAATTTTGAGCGCTGATTTTGCGGAAATTACCAGTGGCACAAACAATAAAATCTTACTCGTTTCCCAACCGAAGCTGCCACCAAAGTGATCACGACCAAACACCTAGGAACATCCATTCCCATCCTGAGTCCAGCTCTCCAGCTTCAAACCGTTCCTAAAACTGGTTCGATCCGTCTTCGTTGGATATACGTTGAAAACAAAAAACCAGCAGCACTCGTGAAGATGCCGGTTTGGTTGGATGGAAAAATTTGTAGCGACAGGATTGTCGCTACTCTTTACTCGGCGGCGGCTTGGTCGCGGAGTTAGGCGCGGCGGGGCATTTTCACACGGCCTTCGGCGAGTTCGGTAATATGGATCAAGACGTTCCCGCCTAGTTGTCTATCAGCCCGGCAGAGGATCGCTTGCTAGATTGCAGCTATATCGGATTGGAGAAATCCACGGCGGATGCGCCGGAGGCTGTGGAGAAGGGGTTTGCAACCCCTTTCACGGGCAAGGGTGTTCTCAGTGCCACTGTGAAGAAAGGGGTTGAAAACCCCTTCTCCTTAATTTCCAGAGATCTATATGCGTGGCGGTATGAGTCCACAAAAAAACCGGCGGCCCTTGTCAGGACGCCGGTTTGGTTGGATGATTTTTTAGCGACAGTAGGGTCGCATCTGATTATTCGGCAGCTACTGGCGGCTGGGCCTCTGCCTCAGCAGCGGCTTGGTCGCGGAGCCAGGCGCGGCGGGACATTTTTACGCGGCCTTTTTCGTCAACTCCGAGGCATTTGGCGGTGATGACGTCACCTTTTTTGACGATGTCTTCGACCTTCTCCGTGCGGCCTTCGGCCAACTCGGAGACGTGGACGAGTCCGTCTTTGCCAGGGAGCACTTCCATGAAGGCACCGAACTGGGTGATGGAAACGACCTTGCCGGTGTAAACCTTGCCCACTTCGATTTCCTGGAACATGCGATCGATCATCGATTTGGCGCGATCGAGGCCTTCTTGTTTGGAAGCGTAGATATGCACGGTGCCGTCGTCTTCGATGTTGATCTCGGCGCCGGACTCGGCCTGGATGCCCTTGATGTTTTTGCCACCAGGTCCGATGAGCTCGCCAATGCGGTCTGCTGGGATCTTGACGGAAACAATGCGTGGGGCGTGCGGGCTGAGCTGCTTTGGCTCAACGATGGACTCGGCCATTTTGGCGATGACCTTGGTGCGCCCGGCCTTGGCGATGTGAATCGCTTCTTCGAGCATGGCGAGCGGGAGGCCCGGGAGCTTGAGGTCGAGCTGATAGCCGGTGACGCCTTCGTCGGTGCCACAGAGTTTGAAGTCCATGTCGCCGTAGAAGTCTTCGGAACCGATGATGTCTAGCAGCATTTTGTGCTCCTTGAGGGTGCCGTCTTCGTTGAAGTCGGTGACGAGACCGACGGAAATACCACCGACGGGACGGATGAGCGGGACACCGGCATCGAGGAGTGCCATGGTGCCTGCGCAAACGGAGGCCATCGAGGTGGAGCCGTTGGATTCCATGACTTCCGAGGAAACGCGGATGGCGTAGGGGAAGACGGATTCGTCTGGGATCACAGGCTCGATGGAGCGCTCGGCAAGCGAACCGTGGCCGATTTCGCGGCGGTTGATGCCACCCATGCGTCCGCATTCGCCGACGGAGAATGGAGGGAAGTTGTAGTGGAGGATGAAGCGCTTCTCGTCTTCGCCACCGGCGTAGTTGTCGAAATGTTGTTTTTCGTCAGCTGGGGCGAGGGTGGTGATGGCAAGTGCTTGGGTTTCTCCACGGGAGAAAATGGCGGAACCATGAACCATCGGCAGGGTGCCGACTTCTCCGTAGAGGACGCGAAGGTCGTTGATGCTGCGGCCGTCTGCACGGACACCTTTTTCCATGATGGAGATGCGGAATGCCTTTTTCTGAAGGTATTCGAAGGCTTGCTCGACGTCGAAGTCGGTGGCCTCGGGAGCACGCTCTTTGATGGCGGCTTCCACTTCGTCGCGGAGAGCTCCGACTTTCTTGGAACGCTCGGTTTTCGATGGTGCGTAGATGGCGGCTTCGATGCGGTCACCGGCGATTTCGTAGGCGATTTCGAGCAGGTTGTCTTTGGCGACGGTGAGTTCGTAGGAACGCTTTTCCTTGCCGGCGAGTTTCACGAGTTCTTCCTGAGCGGCGACTAGTTTGGTGACGGCTTCTTGGGCGAAGTGAAGGGCCTTGATGAATTCGTCTTCTGGGATTTCGTCGGCTTGGCCTTCGATCATGATGACGTTGGTCTTGTCGCCGACGTAGATGAGGTCGAGATCGGAATCCGCACGCTGGTCGTGGGTAGGATTGATGACAAATTTTCCGTCCACGCGACCAACACGCACGGCACCGATGGGGCCTGCGAATGGGATGTCGGAAAGGCAGAGGGCGGCGGAGGCTCCGTTCATCGAGAGGATGTCCGAGTCATTGATGCCGTCGGCGCTGAGAAGGATGGCGACGATTTGGGTTTCGTAGAGGTAACCTTTTGGGAACAACGGGCGCAGTGGGCGGTCCGTCATGCGGCAGGTGAGGATTTCCTTTTCGGTTGGGCGGCCTTCGCGCTTGAAGTAGCCGCCGGGGAAGACGCCGGCAGCGGTGGCTTTTTCCTTATATTCCACGGAAAGTGGGAACCAGGTCTGGCCGGATTTCACCTTGGTGGCGGAAACGGCGGTGACGAGGATGATGGTGTCGCCGCAGCGGACGGTGACGGCGCCATCGGCGAGTTTGGCAATTTTGCCGGTTTCGAACGTCATCGGGTTGGTGCCGACGTCGGCCGTGAGTGTATGGATATTCATAGTTTCTTATTTCTTCTTATTTCGTGCATGCAAGATGTCCCCGCCCTGTGCGGAGATCATCATTTAGAGTTGGCGATGACAGGTGCTCGAAATTGGATCGAGCGAATTAGAAATCGCCTAGGCACTTTGCGCGGGTTGATGATGGCAAAGTGGCCTATCGCAAATCAGCCACGGAAAACGTCCGTGGCTGATTGCTGAGATTGGTTGATTAGCGGCGCAGACCTAACCCTTGGATGAGTTGCTGGTAGCGTTCTTCGGATCCTTTTTTGATATAATCGAGCAACTTGCGGCGCTGAGAAACCATCGTCAGAAGGCCGCGGCGCGAAGAGAAATCTTTTTTATTTTGATTCAAATGCTCGGTGAGATGAAGAATCCGTGAGGTAAGAAGTGCCACTTGATAGCCTGAGCTGCCAGTATCGCCTTCGTGAAGTTTAAAGTCGTTTAAGTTAATTTCTTGTTTGTTCATATAAGTCGGGGATGGATTGAGCGGATGCCCAATCGTCCTAAGGTTAAGGTTGGAGGCGCAATGAAGCTTCCCACTCGCGAGAATGCAAGAAAATTGAAGTGATTATTTTAAAAATGATGAGGCAACCGCAGAAAATAATCCGATGCCTTGTGCTAACAAAACGCAATCGATTTTTTCATAAAAATGGATGGATGGTTTCGGCCTTGTTAAAAAACAGCAAATCATTCAGAATTTATTTGTGAATTATGAGCGTTGGCAAAAGCGATTGCTCGATGCGTCAATTGTCATCGCACTCGGAGTATTAGCAGCCAAGGTCACCGCTGCGGTGATGACCGATTCCTCGGCAATTTACTCGGATGCAGCGGAATCGGTGGTGCACGTATTGGCCGTTGCATTTGCGGCGTGGGCGCTGCGTTTTGCGCGAAAACCAGCAGACCGCACTCACCATTTTGGCCACGATAAAGTGTCTTACGTCTCTTCCGGGTTCGAGGGTGCATTGATCGGAGCCGCGGCGATTTGGGTCATCTATCAAGCGGTGAAACAATTCATTTACGGAGTGGAAATTCACCACCTCGGCTTGGGCGTGGCGATTACCCTCGGCGTCGCTTTGGTGCAAGCCACCTTAGCTGGCTGTTTGCTGCGTCTTGCGCGATTTGATGGCTCACCGCTGCTGCGAGCGAACGCGCTCCATTTGCTCACTGATGTGTGGACTAGCGTCGCGGCCTTGATTTCCTTGGCACTTTATCATTTCACTCAGTGGCCATGGTGGGATCCCGTGATTGCAATTATTGCCGCCGCCAACATCCTATACGTCGGCCTGCGACTTGTGCGCAAGAGCCTATCAGGTCTGCTAGATGAGGCGGACGTTGCTGTGGAAAAAACCATTTCCGAGCTGTTAGATCGCGAGACCAGTGCTATGGGACTTTCTTATCATAACTTGCGCTGCCGTCATTCTGGCACGCTGCACTGGGTGGAATTCCACCTTATTTTTGATGATGCAATGACGGTGAAGCATGCTCATGAATTGGCGACCCAGCTTGAAGCCGCCATCGCGGATCTCTACCAGCCGAACATTCGCGTCATTTCCCATCTCGAACCAAAATCGTCGGAACACATCAAGCAACTATGGGAAGCACCGTAGATGACGATCTAGTCCAAGCTGCTTCCGCAAATTGTCGATTCCACCACCTATCTCCGCCGCACTACGGCAAACTGTGGCGCACTTATTAGTCGCGGTGCAGGGCATGGTGTAGAAAGACCAGGTAACCTGGGTGGCAAAATCACACAATTCTTCGCTCACTAGATCCTCGGCGCACAATTCAAAAGCCTTGCCTTTGAAATGTAGCAGTTGATTTGGAATGCCCAGTTTTTCATAAACCACCAGACGGTGGCAGTGGCCGTATTCCTTGGAGAAAAGCATCCCATTGAGCTCGTGAAAAGCTCATGAAAAATGGCGGACAGGGAGGGATTCGAACCCTCGGTAACATTACTGCTACACACGCTTTCCAAGCGTGCTCATTCGACCACTCTGACACCTGCCCTTGGAAAGCGGGACACTAGGAATCACCGCGTTGGTTGGCAATCCCTATTTTCATGACCCATCGAAAAAGCAGGGATTGATGGATGCCAGACAAAAAATGTGCTCCAGAATTAGCCTCCGGAGCACATCAGGAATTGAGAAATTTTCTGGGAAAAATTTACTCGGATTTTGGCATGATAACCTTATCGATCACGTGGATCACGCCATTGGATGCGACCACATCGGTTTGGACCACATTGGCACCATCGACAGTCACTTTACCATCTGCCACTGCGATGGTGACTTTGCCACCTTGCACGGTTGCCACTTCACCTGCTGCCACATCGGCGGCCATGACTTTGGCTGGAATGACATGGTAGGTAAGAATCGCGGTGAGCTTTTCTTTGTTTTCCGGTTTTAAGAGCGATTCGACCGTTCCTTCAGGCAGCGCTGCGAATGCGGCATTGTTCGGAGCGAAAATAGTGAATGGCCCTGTGCCTTTCAGTGTTTCAACCAGGCCAGCCGCCTTCACTGCGGCGACTAGAGTCGAAAAATCTTCAGCGCCAGACGCGACTTCGATGAGGTCGGGCTTTGCAGGTGCCTCAGCCGCCTCAGCAGCGAATGAATGATTGATTGAGACGAGCGAACATGCCATGAGAGCAGTCGCGAGGATGGGTATCATTTTCATATATTTGTTTGCTTGTTTTTGGGTTCAGTCGTGAAAGACCAATACAAGAAATACCCCATTTCACCTGGCGCATGGAAAAGTTTTGCCCGGGCGACTTTTGCTTGCGCCGCTCCGAATCTCGATACATTGACGCGCGAGAAAGTTGATCTGTTAGATTGATTGGTTAGGCGCAATCAATCCACGTTGCAGAGCGAGCATTGCGGCTTGTGTGCGATCTCGAGCCCCGAGTTTTTCAAAAATAGAAACCAAGTGCATTTTGACGGTCGGCTCAGCGAGGCCGAGGTGGTCTGCGATTTCTTTGTTAGCAAGTCCGGAAACTAGGCAACGCAGCACATCGTTCTCTCGTGGACTGAGCGATGGGCGGCGGCGGCGAGCTAGAATTTTTTTGGCAATTTCCGCAGGGAAAAAATCACGCCCGCAGCTCACTTCGCGCACCGCTTGGATGATTTCATCTCGTGGGGCAGACTTCACCACATAACCGCCGACGCCTGCTTCCACCGAGCGCCAAATGGATTCTTCCGCAGTAGAAACCGTGAGCATCAACACTCGCGCATGGGCATCGTGTTGGCGGATTTTTTTCACGACTTCTGGGCCCGTGGTCTTGGGCAAATCAAAATCGATGACGGTGATGCTTGGCTTGAGTTGCAAAAATAATTCCAAAGCCTCGTCGCCATCCGATGCTTCTCCAACCACATCGAAGCCGGGCTCGGTCGAAAGCAAATCTGCCAAGCCAAGCCTAACGACAAAATGATCATCCACTAACAGAATTCGATGATTTTCAACTGATGGTTTCATGATTTGGGTGGCTTTCATTTTCAAGCGGTGCACGGAAACAAATTTCAGTTCCGGCACCAATGGAACTACTAATTTGCACTGAGCCACCACATTTGCCAGCACGTTCTTGCATGCCTGTTAGACCAAAGTGGCCTTGGCGTGCTCCGGGCGCTTCGGCTTGGATAAATCCTGAACCATCGTCTTGCACGCGCAGGCAGAGTTCTGAATCGTCGATGGTTAGATTTAGCCGCACATTTTTCGCATGGCCATGCTTGGTGGCGTTGGCAACTGCTTCGCTCGCGACGCGAGTTATGTGATGCATCAAACCGCTGCTGACTTTGGCGGCTTCCGCGACATCGCAGGTGACGTGAAGCACCGCACCGGCTGATTCTGCGAGTGGCTGAAGAATTTCTTCCAAATAACTTGGCAACACGTGCGGATCGGTGGGGGAACTGCGCAAATCCCAAATCGTTTCTCGTGTTTCGCGCTGCGCACGGTGAAGCAGGCGGCGGGCTCGTTCCACTGAAGTGCGAGCAGCTTCTGGCTGGTGTTCCAAGCGAGCCATCGCCGTTTCTAACTGTAGGCCGACGCCGGTCATTTCCTGTTCTAACGAATCATGCAACTCCCGCGCGAGGCGTTGGCGTTCTTCCTGCACGCCTTCTCGGTGCACTTGGTTTTCAATAATTTTCGTTTGATATGCCACCCGCCGCCGCAAGGCAAATGCCCAACTTGCCACTAACAAGCCGCAGCCCAACGTGCCAACTAACAGCCATAGCATGTGCCGCGCCGTCCACCACGGTGGAGATTCTAACAGAACAATATCACTAAGCTGGCTGACTCTCACAAAAAATGTTTGGCTGACTTGTGGATTTGTTAGAGTGTCGCTCGGCACATTTTCAGCAATGCCTCGAATTTTAAGGCGGCTATCGCGAACCCACAGCGGATCCGGCACCGTGGCGATCATCGCTGGAATGCGTGCTTCAAAAAAAATGTTATGATCATTCATCAACAACTTGATGCCGGATGGCTCGACGGAAATTCCAATCAAAGAAGCTTCTAGTTCCACATAGTCCGCATGGTGCCGCCCACTGAGAATTTCTAAGAGTGATTCTGGATGCGCACGGAGCGGTTGCTGGCGATCGATCACTCTAAAAAGCCCACCACGCAATTCGGGCCGGAAGTCGCTCGCTTCGGGCCAACCAACCGCTTCGACCACATCGCCTGGCCGCACCATCGGCGCAGAAAATTCTTGAGAAGTCTGCACTCGCAGCGCCCCGCCACTGCTCTCTCGCAAATAAAGACCTTCATTGGGCAGTGCTAACAGAACCGTTCCGCGCACTTTCACCCGCTCGCCGGCACCTGCGGTCTGGGCACGTAAAAGATCGTCAAATACGGTAAGCGGGCTGCTGAATGGATCGTCGATCTCGGGCCGCGAATCCGCAGTGATGAATTCCATGGACGGCAAAAACAAGACGCGACGTGTCATCTGGCGGTCGCTATTGACGAAGGTTCCGGCGACTGCGCGAATCCGCACGGGCGCGCCTAACAGATTGGGCGAGATTTCACGCTGAGTCGCATTTCCCGGCAAATAGACGAAGAACGTGCGGCCTTCCGTCTCCACCGTAAGTGCCGCGTTGCGGTAAGTCGATGGTGGAGGCCGCACCATGCCCCACAGCTCGATCCACTGGCTATCCATTTTCGGCACGATTAAATCTGGGCCGCGCACAGCTTTGCTGGGCGGCATCGAAGCCTCATCTAACACTTCAATTTTGGGAATGCCGCCATCGATTCCAGCGACGGACGGTAAAAAAAGCCCGCGAGAAGTGACACCTTGCACGATCACCCTACTGCCCATTTTTAGCTCCTTTGGCAGTTGGGAATACTTGGGTAAATCGAGTGAAATTCCGCTGGTCTCATCTTGGAAAAATGCGATCCCGGTCGCTGGATCCATAAACGTTAAAATTCCTTCCAAACGCACTGGGTGCGCTTGCCCGGCCACATCGATCGGCAATGCACGAATCTCAATTGCCCGTGTGTAGATTTTCTCGCCGATGATTGGATCCGCCCACGCATGATGAAGGCAGATGCTGAAAATGGCAAAAACTCGAAAGAGCTGCTTCATGGCCGCTGCCTCAAGTTAAGTTCTTTTTGATAAATTTCCGCCAGTTCTTGATATTTTGCGCGCGCTTCAGCCACTTGCTGCAACAAAACTTTGGAACCAACAATCACCGAGCGCAGCGTGTGATCGATCGATGTCGCGTCCCCGGCTTGCAAAGATTTCGATACCATCACCTCGATGTCGGTGAGCGTGGCCTCTTGGATTTTGAGCAAGGCCGGCACTTTTTCAAAATCCCATCGGCGGAAGCCTGCTCTTTGCAAATAAATCGGAGTGGTGTGCGCTTCCGAGCCGTCTTCACCTTGCACATAGGCCGCGAGCCAGCCGCCATATTCAGCGATCAATTCGTGCTCTAAGATGACTTCCTGTTGTGCTGCCTGCGGGCTCAATTCTTTAATCACACGTCCATTGAATATCAGCCGCACCTGCTTGGGTGAGGATTTCCCAACGAGGCCGCTGGCAGCGATTCGGGCGCGGACGGGCTGGTTGTTTTCCAATTTCACCGTATCCCCGGGCATCGCTCCATCGGCGGTAAACTCGATCATCGGCCCAGTCGTGACAAATGTGCGGCCTCGTTTAACCGCATCAAACCAATCGTCCGGTATAAAATTTTTATTGGCTCCGGAGTAAGCATAAATCCGCACGGCGCCGACGGTGCCGCCGTAGGGAGTATCAGTGCCGGCGCTGGCGGTCATTGGGTAGCCCAGATTTAAGTAAAGATACATCAGATCGGTATTGAGTGCGGCTTGCATCACGCTGTTAAAATCGACGATGCCAAAAGGCGTGTAGAGGGCCATTTGGCGTTCGACGAAGAGCGCTTTGGCACCGACGTGGGTGTGGCCGTAGAGCGCGCCTTGTTCGCGTATTTCTTCGGCGACGAGGCGGTGATTGAGATAGCGCTCCGTGTGGCGGACGCGAGTTTTCAGGTTGAGCCCGATGGCGTGGCCGAGGATGCTGCGCGGGTCTTCTTGGCCGGGCACAATCCAGTGGTTGCCAGAATTGACGCGAAATTCAGGACCAAAACCGCGCTGGAGATACCAATTTCGCACTTCATCGCCCATTTCGAGAACATTGCACACCGCCAAATCCGCTGCCTTGGTCCAGGCCATCAATTGCTCTGCATCGTCATGGCTCATCACTTGGCAATGCACGTGGTCATCGCCTGCATACCAGCCTTTTTTCCCCATATCGGTCCAGCGTTTGGAAACCAGCGTGGTGCGCGTCCATTGGTTCGGCTCGACGGTAATCGTCTGCTTGATCGGCGCAGTTTCGAGGCCGCGCCAGACGTGAATTTCCCATTCACCGGCTGGCAGGGCCATCTCAAATCCGCGGGGAACGATCCAATACACCCCACGCCATGGTTCCGGCACATACATCGTGTAACCACGGCCGGGACCATAGATGGTGTAGTTGGTGATTTCATTCATTAGCGGCCTCAAATCGGCGGCACCTGCTGGCTCAAAGACTCTGCCGCTCGGCTTGGCGGTGAGCCTAAGCATGCAAGATACCGGTTGACCGGATTCATCCTGAATTTGAACCGATAAATTGCCATGAGGAGGGGATTTGAAGCGGAAATCCCAGATCCAGCTAGGTTGAGTGGTTTGCAATTCTCTAAAAATGAAGCGCACCAGAGAAGGATCGCCCATCGGCACATCGCTGAGTTGGAGAAACACGTAGGTGGTGCCGAGTGGATTTAGATTGATTTGAAGATCTGCTGGATTGCGCTCGGTGGTGAGGTCTGCGTGATGGGTGATGAAGGTGCTGGGCCCCTCGCCACGCAGGACTTTAACGACCATGAAGCCAAACTGCGGATTTAAGTCGATGGTCGGCGTCTCGAGATAAGTCGTTTGGCGGAAATCGAGTGTGATTAAATTGGGGACTTTTTCGATCAGCGAGAGCAATTCTTGGTCCACGCGCCAGCGCAGCCAAGCGGTTTCGCGGATGCCGAGTCCGGCGATGGGCTGCTGGTTTACCCGATCGAGCCATGACAAATGATCGCTGAGTTTTCGCAGCGATTCCATCTGCTCGCTGGCAACGAGACCCTGCCAATGTTGAGAAAACTCGCGAGCAAATGCCTCACTGCCTGGCATCGCCGGTTGAATGAGCGGAATGTCCGCAGGCGGCACGACGGGAACCTGTGGCTCGTGCGCGAGACCCATGGCGGCGAGAAAAAGCAACAGACTAAGGACTAAAATAGATGGGCTCATTTTATGACAAGTGAGGAAACCCTAGGAATTGGCTGAATCTCTTGCAATTTGAAAAGTGGCAATCATCCGGATGGATAGGTTTGTCGGAGAAGCTCGATTGTTTGTGATGAGAAGACCAATGCCAGAGTTACGCAAGATTTGCTCAATCTAAAGCAAGCAGCGCGGAGCACATCTCGCTGAACTTTGATTCGATCGCGGCGTGGAAGTAATCGCACTCACCATTCTCATAAGTTCCTGTTTAGCAGGAATTTTCATCGTTTGCTTCGGCTTTGAAGGCTGGGTCTGGCGGCACCGTAGCATGGAGCGCGATTCTCTGATCCCCTTGGATGATCAACCAAAAATAGAAACACCAGATTCCGCAAAATCTAACAAAATCTAACCATTGGCGCACCCTTCGCATGACACCTGAAAAAACCACCATCACCTACGACGACCGCAGTGTGCGGCACTTTATGAGCGCCTCGATTTTTTGGGGTGTGATCGGCATGCTCGTCGGTCTGCTCGCCGCGACACAGCTCTCGTGGTGGCAGATGAACGGGAAATTTCTCGAAGCCATTTCCTTTGGATTATTTAAGGCCGAAGGGTTATCTTACATCACTTTTGGACGCATCCGCCCACTGCACACCAACGCGGTGATTTTTGCTTTTGTGGGCAACATGATGTTTGCAGGAGTTTATTACTCGACGCAGCGGCTGTGCAAAGCGCGCATGGCCTCGGATTTCCTCTCTCGCCTGCATTTTTGGGGCTGGCAATCGATCATTCTTGGGGCCGCGCTCACCTTGCCCGCAGGCCTGACGCGTGGCAAAGAATACGCCGAACTCATCTGGCCATTGAACATCGCCGTGGTGCTGATGTGGGTGGTCTTTGGCGTGAATTTTTTCTGGACCTTGATCAAGCGCAACGAGCGCTCACTCTACGTTTCACTGTGGTTCTACATCGCAACGATTGTGACCATCGCGATGCTTTACATCGTCAACCACCTTTCGCTGCCAACGTCACTGGTGCATTCCTATCCGATTTTCGGAGGCGTGCAAGACGGCCTGGTGCAGTGGTGGTATGGGCACAACGCGGTGGCCTTTTTTCTAACAACACCAATTCTCGGCATCATGTATTATTTCGTGCCGAAAGCAGCGGAGCGTCCGGTGTATTCGTATCGCTTATCGATCATCCACTTTTGGGCCTTGGTTTTCATCTACATTTGGGCTGGCCCGCATCATTTGCTTAACACCGCGCTGCCGAAGTGGATGCAGTATCTTGGCATGTTATTCTCGCTGATGTTGTGGGCTCCTTCATGGGCGGGCATGCTCAATGGATTGCTCACCTTGCGCGGTGCTTGGGATAAACTTCGCACGGATCCGGTGCTCAAATTTTTCGCCGCCGCGGTGACGTTTTACGGGATGGCCACATTTGAGGGGCCGCTGCTCTCCATCCGCGCGGTCAATGCACTTTCGCACTATACCGATTGGACGGTGGGGCACGTGCACTCGGGTGCTTTGGGCTGGAATGGATTCATGGCAGCAGGCATGTTCTACTGGCTAGCCCCGCGATTGTGGAAAGGCAAATTGTGGTCCACATCCCTTGCGAATATGCACTTCTGGTTAGGCCTCGTGGGCATCTTGCTCTACACCGCCGCCATGTGGGTCGCTGGCATCACCCAAGGCTTAATGCTCAGCCAAACCAACCCAGACGGAGCAACGCTTAAGTATGAATTTGTTGAAACCTTACAAACGATTCACGTGCCCTACATGCTGCGTTCATTCGGCGGTGGGCTCTATCTGTTAGGATTTATTTTGTGCGCGATTAACATCTTCATGACCGCGCGGCGAGGCATCGCAGAGCCGATGCAAGTGGAAGTGATGATTCTGAAAAACAAAGACCGCATGACCTTGCGCGAGGCCTTCATCAACGATCCGGTGTGCCACGCGATCGCTGCGCTTTGCTTCATGATTTTGTGGTTTTTCCTGCCGACCCATGCGGACAAAGCAGCTCTATTGGTTACGCTTCTGTTAGTTTATCGTTCGGTGAAATTGTTTAAGAAAAATTCCACTCAATGGTCGGATTTTTTCAACCGCCTGATCGACAATTACCTGCCGTTTACCGTGCTAATTTTTCTAGCAGCCGCGATCGGTGGAGCGGTGCAAATCATTCCCTCGCTGTTGGTCAACAAAGCCAGCCAAGTGGAAGAAAGAGTTCAAACGCTCTACACTCCGTTAGAATTAGCAGGGCGTGATCTCTACATCTCGGAAGGCTGTTACAACTGCCATTCACAGATGATCCGGACCTTGGTGCCTGATGTCATGCGCTACGGACCATTGCCGGATCAAGGATACAGCCGTCTTGGCGAATCCATTTACGATCATCCTTATCAATGGGGCTCGAAACGCACGGGCCCGGATCTTGCTCGCGAGGGTGGCATACTCGCCGCCGAGGCCAAACAAATGCGCATCGGAAAACGTGATAACCTCTGGCATTTCAACCATTTCATGGATCCGCGCCAGACTTCTCCAGGCTCGAACATGCCTCCATATCCATGGCTGTTTGATGCGAAAACGGACTTCAAATCACTGCCGCAAAAAATCGCCGCTCAGCGCACGCTCGGTGTGCCATGGCCTGCCTTATCTCGCGATGAAATCGAGCAGAGCGCTCGTGATCAAGGGATGGAAATTGCTTCATCTTTGGTCAAAGCAGGCGCCTTCTTGCCCGATCAAGCGAAGTTGAGCGACGATCAATTGCGCAACCATCTAGCAGAAAGCCAAGTCATCGCTCTGATCTCCTACATGCAAAAAGTCGGGACATACGACGTCGTTGAAAGCGACGGCAAAAGGCCCGTCAAATGGTTAGATCCTGATAGCCACCGCACTCAATTCCGCGCTGCGCCGGATAAAAATACTCAAAACTAACAGCCAACGATATGTTTAAACGACTCGTGCTCGATCATTGGACACTCGTGATGCCCATCCTCGCATTCGCTTTTACCGCGTCTGTCTTCATGTATGTGACGATTCGCTCAATCCGGATGAGCAAAAGCCAGCGTGAAGAGCTGGCACAGATTCCCTTTGACGAGCCAAAGTGAACTTAAAAAAACCAATGTCCACTCCACTAAACAATACGACTCCCGAGCCACGGCGTGCTGAATATGCAAGCCGCGAAGGCGAAATTGTGATTCGCCCCCATGAATATGATGGCATTCAAGAATACGATCAAATGCTGCCAAATTGGTGGCTGGCGATCTTTTTCGCAACGCTGCTTTTTTTCCCACTCCTCTGGATTGGCTACTATCAGTTAGGATTCATGAAATCGGATGAGGAAAAAATCAATTCGCAGATGGCACTCATCGAAAAAGCCAAAAGCAAAGCACTCGATGAAATGCTTGCGAAGTTAGACGACGACGCACTCATCAACCAGTGGGCGAAAGATCCCGCTGCGGTGGCCAATGGCAAAGAAACGTATTTGGCAAATTGCTCCGCCTGCCATGCCCAAGATCGATCCGCGAAAATGGTGCTCGCCGGTGGGCAAAGCATCCCATTGCCCGGCTTGCCGCTCAATGATGGACAGTGGAAATATGGCGCATCCGCCTTGCGTCAATTTCAACTCATCAATGACGGAACTCCGGCAGACAATCCGGGCCACAATGGCGCACGCATGGAAGCATGGGGGCAAAAAATGCCGCCACTCAAAATCGTCGAGGTCGTCGCATATCTCATCAGCGAAAATACTAAGGATTTCGTAGTTTCAACTGGAGATGCCCCTGCCAACCCCTAAATCACGCAAACCGAATCTGGATAGTGTTACAACGATCAATCCAGATGGTTCGCATTTCATTCTGCACCCTGCCGATGTGCATGGGCGTTTTACCACATGGCGGCGGATCGTCGCTATTCTGCTCATTGTCGTTTACGTGGCCATGCCATGGATCCAGATCAATGGCGCACCGGCCATTTTTCTCGATGTGGAAATGCGCCGCTTCCACATCTTTGGGCTGACTTTGGTGCCTCAAGATTTGTGGGTGATGTTCTTCGCCATCAGCGGGCTTGGTTTTTTATTGTTTGTGGTGACTGCCGTGTTAGGCCGGATTTGGTGCGGCTGGGCCTGTCCCTACACGGTTTTTTTAGAGCATGTCTTCCGCGTCGTCGAGCGTTGGCTAGATGGGGATGCACCCGCGCGGCGCAAACTGGCAGCCGCTCCGTGGAGTCCGCGGAAAATACTCAAGGTATCGATCCGTGAAGGAATCTATCTGATACTCGCAGCGCTGATCGCCCACGTTTTTCTGTCCTATTTCGTATCCATCCCACGGCTGTATTCTTTCATGCAAGCTGGGCCATTCGATCATCTAACAGCCTTCACTTCGGTCTTTTTGCTGACTGCGGCATTGTATTTTTGTTTCGCCCATTTTCGGGAGCAATTTTGTATTTTGATGTGTCCTTACGGACGTTTGCAATCCGCTCTAACAGATGACGATACGATCATCATCGGCTACGATGAAGCGCGAGGTGAGCCGCGTGGTAAAGCCACGGATCTGACTGCGGGGCATTGCATCGATTGCATGCGATGTGTGAATGTCTGCCCGACTGGCATCGACATTCGCAACGGCCTGCAATTGGAATGCATCGGTTGCTCCGCCTGCATCGATGCTTGCGATGAAATCATGACCAAGCTGGATCGTCCGACTGGCCTGGTGCGATACGATTCGATGCGTGGTCTCGCCGGACAGAAGCGCCGCATTTTAAGGCCGAGGCTCTATGCGTATTTTCTGTTAGGTCTGCTCGGGTTGACGGTGCTTAGCCTCACGGCATTTTTCCGCGCTAAGCCAATCACGGCGGAAATTTCGCGCATGCGTGGTCCATCATTTTTCCAAGACCCAGCGGTGATTCGCAATCACTACCAACTGCGGGTATTCAACAAACGCAATCAGCCAATGAATTTTGAGATCAAGCTGAAGGATGCACCTGTGGGTTATGAAATCACCGGCAGTGGCCAAACATTTGTGTTAGAAGCACTCAAAGAAATTGCGCGGCCAGTCGTCGTCGTCGTTCCACTCGATGCCTACACCGGGCCGGTAATGTTAGAGATCGAAATTCATGGTCAGCCGGGCAATGCCACGGTGATTCAAGAAACGAAATTTTTAGGTCCGAATCCGAATGCGATCCATCGCGAACCACCCACTCCATGAAACGCCTTTGGATATTTGTCAGTCTTGCATTCATTCTGTTAGTCACAGCATGGACGTGCCTGATCGTCATCGCCGTTCGCAACGCGCCTGAGACGGTTCCAGTTTCATCAAGCCAAAAGCCCTAACATCCGATGCAAGAAATTCACACGACGATGGGAGCACTGATAGCTGGGATGATTACCAGCGTGCATTGCGTGGGCATGTGCGGCCCGATTGCGTGTGGGCTATCAACGATGTCTGCAACGGATAGCGAGCGCAGCATAGGAATGACGGTCTATCACATCGCGAGGCTCAGCTCTTACATGGTGATTGGCGGTCTATGTGGCGCACTCGGCCAGCAGCCGTTGCAATCGTTCTTTCACTCAAGCGGCGTGTTATTGCCATGGCTGCTCGCAGGATTGTTTTTGCTATTTGGCTTGGGTTTGGAAAAACGATTGCCGCGGCCATTGGCGTTGCTGCGCATTGCCACCAAGCTGCGCATGCGCACCCGAAATATGTCGCCCATCCGCAGCGGGCTGGCTCTTGGATTGTTCACGCCGTTGCTTCCATGCGGTCCGCTTTATGGACTATTTGGCATCAGTCTCTTCAGCGGCAGCGCGGTGCGTGGCGCGGAATTTGCCCTCGCATTTGGCCTTGGGACAGTGCCGTTGTTATGGCTCGCGCAAATCCAACTTCACCGCTTCCGCGCAAAACTCAAACCGTGGAATATGGCTCGCTTGCAACGAGGCTTAGCAATTACTGCGGCTCTAGTAATGATGTGGAGATTGCACGATACGCTGCCAATTTGGAATGCGTCGGCGCAGATCGAGAAGGCGGCTCCGGAGTTACCATCGTGCTGCCATGAGAAGTAATTTTCCCATTTGATCATGAAGGAATGCAGTCACTGCGGAACCCATTTTGTTCCAAAAAATCCGACGGATCAATTTTGCTGCCACGGTTGCGAATTCGTGCACGAGATGATTCATGACGGCGGATTTGATCAATACTATCAACTGCGCAACGGCCAAGCCGGCAGTCCGGTGATGAGCGTGCCATTTGAGGCTCACGATTTTCGCGATTTAAGAAAAATAGTGGATGCCACCAATCAAGAGGATGCCTCGCAACATGTGGCGACAGCGACGTTTTCCGTGGATGGCATTTCTTGCATCGGCTGCGTTTGGCTGATCGAAAAACTCATTTTGCGCCACTCGGGGACTCTCGAAGCAGCGGCGAATCCGGGCAATGGCTGCCTGCATCTGAAATGGCAGCGCCATGTGCTCAACATCGAGGCACTCGCCGCGGAGCTGGTGCGGTTCGGCTACACACTGCGGGCGAAAAAATCATCAGCCTCCTTGAGCGAAGCAAAATTGCTCGGCACGCGCTTAGGCCTTTGCGGCGCGTTCATGCTCAATGCGATGGCATTTTCCCTGCCTAGCTATCTCGGCATGCCGAAAGATATGCCATTTGCCCATTTGTTTGAATTGATCACTTTTCTAACAGCCACTTTATCGATGCTGGTGGGCGGCACGTATTTCATGACACGGGCATGGCAGGCGCTGCGGATGAAATCACTGCACATCGATTTGCCGATCGCACTTGGCTTGATTGTGGCCTACTTCGGCTCGATCGGTGGATGGCTGTTAGAGCATCGCGAGTTGTTCTATTTTGATTTTGTCTCCACCTTCGTTTTCCTCATGCTTGGCGGGCGTTTTGTGCAAATTTCCGCGCTTGAGAAAAACCGCCATCGCATGCAACGCCAGCGCTCGGTGCCCGCGCAGGTTCGCTCCGATGAAGACTCAACCCAACTTGAACTCTCGGAGATCGAGATAGGAAAACGCTATTGGTTAGAGTCCGGACAAGCCGTCCCTGTGGCATCGACTCTCGCTGGGGATCCTGCGGATTTTTCGCTGGAATGGATTCATGGTGAAGCGGAGCCATGCACATATTCGCCAGGCCGTTCATTGCCTGCCGGAGCGATTCACTTGGGCCAAAGGCCGATTTTACTGCGGGCCAATGAGCAGTGGAGCGATTCACTTTTGGCAAAATTAGTCGATGAGCATGTGGCGCCGATTCGCCTGCCGGCCATCGAAAAGATGTTAAAAATTTACCTGTGCATGGTGCTTGCTGTCGGGTTCATCGGCTTTGGTTTTTGGTATCATGCATCAGGTCTCACGGCTGCGTTGCAAGTGATGATTTCCATCTTCATCGTCTCATGTCCGTGTGCTTTGGGAGTTTCCTTGCCGCTCGCAGATGATCTAGCAGGTTCGCACATGCAGCGCTTGGGCGTCTTCATTCGGCAGCCGATGTTATGGGGCCGCTTGCGCCGAGTGCGGAAGGTGATTTTTGATAAAACCGGCACCCTCACCATCGAGCGGCCACAGTTACTTGAGCCGGAGGCACTGGAGAGATTGTCGTTTGAGCAGCGCCTCGCTCTTGCCCGCTTGACGTGCCGTTCGTTGCACCCAGTTTCGCGGACTTTGTTAGAAGCACTCGGCTTTGAGGGCCAAAAAATTCTCAATGAACATCATGAGGTGGATGTCATCGATGCACCGGGCATGGGCCGCTATTTTTCAGATAAAGGCCACCAATGGTCACTCGGCAAGCCCGGATGGAAATCAACATCTCAAGCGATCACTGAAGCTCGCCAAGACGCGGTGCTTTGCTGCGATGGCGATGTGATTGCCCACTTTCAATTTCAGGATTCTCTTCGCCAAGACGCACAGAAAACTGTTAGCTGGCTGTTAGATCGCGGCTTCCGCACGGTGATTCTATCAGGAGATCGCCAAGAAAAAGTTTCTCTAGCAGCTGAGCAATTGGGGATTCCTGCTGGCGATGCGCATGCATGCTTGTTGCCCGATGAGAAAGAAACTCTCGTGCGTTCGTTGGACCAACATGATACGCTGTATTTGGGCGATGGGGCCAATGATTCTCTCGCGTTCAATGCAGCATGGACGGCTGGCACTCCGGTGGTGGATCAAAGTCTGTTAGAGCACAAGGCGGATTTTTATTTCATGGGCCATAGCATGAGATTTTTGCCCTCGATGCTACAATTGGCCAAGCGTCGCTACCAAGTCGTGCGTGCCGCATTTGTGATCGCGCTGGTTTACAATTTGGTCGTCCGTCGCGATCAGTATTTCAGGCCACATGAGTCCTTTGCTGGCCGCGATTGTGATGCCGCTGAGCTCTGCGGTCTCTTTGGTGATTGTTGCCGCTGGCATGCGCCAGAAACAATTTCCACAATCCCGCTCGTCATCCCATAATTCTCATACTAGCAATCGGCATGGACACATCGACGCGCGATCACGGCAGCCAACCACTCGACGAACTCATGGAGCAGTGGCGACTCAAGAATCATGATTTAGTCGATATTTCAGAAGAACAACTGAGTCATAAACAGGTGCAAAAAGCGCGCAAAGGGCGGCAGCTCACGTTGCATTTGATGCAGAAGATCATGCGCACAATCAACGCCGCCGTTTTGCTCAAACTTAACCAAGAACAACACGCGCAATTTGTGCCTTACGCACATAAGCAGTTGTTCAATTACGCGAAAGGCCACGATGCCGGCTGGCAAGATCCGAATCGTCCGCTGATGCCGCAATGATGGCCGAGAAAAACCGCTGGCAGATTATTGGCCAAGGGTTGGCTGGCACTTGTCTCGCTTGGCATCTTTGGTGGCGTGGCGCGCCATTCGTCATCATGGATCGTGGCCAGGGCGGGAGTTCCCGCGTGGCTGCTGGATTGATCAATCCCATCACTGGAAAAAATTTTGAACCGAGCTGGCAACTCGCTCCGTGGTATGCGGAGGCGATGGCTTTCTATCAGAAAATTGAAGAAACTCTGGGGCGGAAATTCTGGCACCCATTGCCCATCCTGCGCTTAGCCGCGGATGAAAAGGAGTGGCTTAAAATCCTTTCAAAATCCAAGCTCGAGCAAGTGCAACCATGGATTGCCGGCTCACAGCCTGCCGCCGGAGATTGGCACCACGCGATGCTCATCCGCGGTGGTGGATGGCTGGCCGTTGCCGATTTTCTCAACGCCTCAAAAACATTTTTCCAAAACGCAGAGTGCTTCCAACTCGCCGACCACAAGCAATCTAACAGCCGCACGATATGGTGCGATGGCGCAGCAGGCTTAATGACTTCTCGCTACGGCCGCCATCGATGTGCCAAGGGTGAAATTCTCACCATCCGAGCCGTTGCGGATGAGAGCCACATCCGCGTCGGTGGCGGCGGATGGATGATTCCAATCGGGGCGGGGGAGTTCCGCGTCGGCTCGACGTATGAGTGGGATGTGTTAGATGAAAATCCGAGCGCTGAAGGAATCATCAAATTACAAAAAACAGCGGAGCGATTGCTGGGCCGCGCGACTTATGAAGTAGTCGGTCACGATGCTGGCATACGACCCATTTTACGCAGGAGCATGCCGCTGTTAGGTGAAATGCCAGATGGCTCATGGATGCTCAATGCGCTGGGATCCAAAGGCTCGCTGTATGCTCCGGGAGCCGCCGCCCGACTCGCCGCGTGTCTCTGCGATGGGACGCTTCCAGACGATGAGGTCAACATTGCACGCTATTTGCAACTTCACGATTGATAAGCCATGATGCGTTCATTTCCACCGCGGCCTACGGCACTTGCTCAACAATTGTTAGAGCCATGCATTGCGCTTGGAGATTTAGTCGTGGATGCCACTGCGGGAAATGGCAATGACACGCTTTTTCTCGCTCGATGCGTGGGAGTGGATGGAAAAGTGATCGCGCTCGATTGCCAACCAGAGGCGATTGCTTCGACCCAGCGCGCAATCGAAGCGGCAGGGCTAGACTCGCAAGTTTCCCTGCATTGCTTGAGTCATGAATTTTTGTTAGATGTCTGCCCGCTCAATCAAGCGGCTGTGGTGATGTTCAATCTCGGCTATCTACCGGGCGCAGATCACGAGCAAACGACACTCAAAGAAACCACTTTGCTCGCGCTCGATGCGGCGGTGCGCGCCTTGCGCAATGGTGGCGTGCTTTCCGTCGTCTGCTATCCTGGGCATGCAACTGGCATGGATGAAGCGATCGCCGTCGAGGCTTGGTTTGTTAGAATGGCGAGCTTGGATTGGCGCGTCACGCGCTACGCAGCCATCGGCACTCTCAAGCCAGCACCCATTTTATTTCTGGCCGAGAAACCGCGCTCGCACTGACTACTGCGCATCGATTTCTAACCGATACCTTGGCAGCGTGTGATCGATCTCGCGGCTCCATGCATCGATCCCGCCGCGCAGGCCGAAGGTGTTTTCGAGACCATGCCCACGGAACCACGCGACTTGATCTAACACCGTTTTTCCAGAATGATCATAAAGCAAAATCATCGTTTCTTTCGAGCTCGCAAAAATCTGCTGCTGCAATTCGTTTGTTAGAAAATCCGAGCCCGCAATGACGACCGCTTCATGTTCTTCCCGCGTGCGAGTATCGATCCAACGCAGCTCGGTTTGCAACTCATGCGCGCGCTCGGGAGTCATCCACAATGCCTCATCGTGATGATGGCTCGCGATCAAATGCGCCAATACTTCATCGGCATCGAGTTGGCTTCTTTGGCAAAGATCCGCCAGCGATTCATCATTGGAGAACGCGCAACTGCTGCATCCGCCCAAGTGATATTTTGCAAATAACGCGCGCTTGGCACTTGGCAAAAACTCCATCAATTGCCCCATCGGCGTTTGGCACGTCATCTCAGTTAGCTCCATTGCATTTTATTTTATCATCGAAACTACCCCAAGCAAAATGAAAGATCTTTGCATTTTCCGGTATTTGCTAATCCCAGATCCTGTCATAGCATCGTCCCATGCCGAGGGTGCGCGATCCAAACGAACCGAAAATTTATTTTCTGCCGAATTTAATGACGGCCTGCAATCTCGCCTGCGGATTCTTTGCGGTATTGATGATCTTTCGTGGTCTGGTGGAAGTGGGAAATCACGCGATGCCGGCTAAACTTTACTACGAGCAAATGCGCCAATACTACGAGTATGCGATATTGCTCATCTTCGGCTCCTGTCTATTTGATCTGTTAGACGGCCGGCTCGCGCGCCTCGGTGGGCAGGAATCACCCTTCGGCCAGCAATTTGATTCCCTCGCAGACATCATTTCCTTCGGCATGGCTCCGGCGATGCTTCTTTCCAAGGCGGTGCTTTTTCCGCTGGGAAATCTCGGATGGGCCATCGCACTGATTTACCTCGTCTGTGGTGCAATGCGGCTCGCTCGCTTCAATTGCCTCGCGATAATGCCGAAAAAGCCTGGTGAATCGAACGATTTCCGTGGCTTGCCGATTCCGATGGCGGCCGGATTCATTGCGTCTCTGACTTTCCTGCTCATCGATCTCTACAAAAATGATCACGAATTAGGCGCATGGAAATTTATCCTCGCTGGTGCGATGTTAGGCTTATCTTGGCTGATGATTAGCGATGTGCGTTATCCGAGTTTTAAGAAAATCGATTGGAGCACGCGCGGCACCTTGGGGGCCATCGTCGTTGCTCTGTTGATAGGCATCGCCACCGTGCAATTCCGCTTCATCATGCCAGTCGTTTTGTTCAGCAGCTACCTGCTTTACGGGTTGCTCGTGCGGCCATGGATTTCCCAAAAAATGCGTAAAGGACTGGAAGCCGATCGCGATGAGGAAAGTTCCGATTCTCCAAAATCATGAATGCATCTGCGCCCGTCACTGAAATGATCGACGATGAACCTGTTAGAAAACCACGCTGGTTGACGTGGTTGCTCGTAATCCTTCCAGCCTGGTGCATCGTCTCCACGATCGCCGCGCTGTGGTATTATTTCCACCGCGAGGAGCGCGACGCTCAAGTCGAGAATGAGCGCTTTGCCCAAGCGATTTCGATCCCGATGTTAGAGGATGATTTAAATAAAATCGTGCAATGGATCGGCCCGCGAAATTGCGCCAGCGATGCTGAAAAAATCCAACTCAGCCGCGCCGCATCGATGATCGAAGGCTTGCTGGGCCCGACCAATACCGGCTATGATGTGACGAAACACCGCGATGTGGCGGAGTGGCCGATCATGCAAGTTTCCCTCGCTGGAAAAAATCGAGACGCGGCTCCTCTTTGGATCATCACCTCATACGATAGCCCGGCTAATTCTCGCGGCGCAGAAACCAACGCCAGCGGATTGGCCGCCACTCTCGCCGCTGCCCAAGCGACGGCGCGAGATCAGCCGACGCGACCCGTGCATTTTTTATTCCTCCCACACGTCTATCATCACGCTGGCAGTGCAGATGAATCTTTTGAAAAAATCCGAACGATTCTAACATCTAACAACTCACCTTACGCCGTTTGGTGGATCGAGGCGATGGGCACTTCCGAGAAAATTTTCATCGAGACCAACGATTCCCAACAACCATGGCTACACGTTGCTGCCGGGATTGCGCAAAATCCTTTGGAGCTGCCGCCAGCGTTTTTTTTACAAAAGCTAACAGAAGACGGCATCGATCTAAATCGCATCAGCACCCAGCTTGGATCGATCCCTGCGGAGCAAAATGAACGCGTGCCATTTGCGCCCACCGTCGCCATTTCCAGCGGGAAATTAGTCGAAATGATCCGCCGCACGACGCTTCTTCCCGTGGCCGCAGATTAAAGATTCCGTGTTGCACAAATCCCGATGTGCCACACATTCTGATTATAGATTTTTTTTTGAAACCAGTTCTCTCCTCGATGCACGAATTTGATACTCACACCACCTTCCGCTCTCATGCGCCCGGATACTGGCCTGCGGAAGCGATGGAACAATGGCACGACCATCGTTGGCAATTGCGCAACCGCATTGATTCACTTGCCGATTTAGAAGCGAAGCTGGTCCTCTCGGACGAAGAGCGCGCCGGAGTTCTACTCGCCGGCACTAAGCTCGCGATGGCCATCACTCCGCACTTTTTTAACCTCATCGATCGAGAAAATCCCGACTGCCCGATCCGCCGTCAAGTGATCCCACGCATCGAAGAAGGATGGAATGCGCCGGAAGAAATGGCCGATCCTTGTGGCGAAGATCATCACATGCCCGTGCCCGGATTGGTCCATCGCTATCCAGACCGGGTGCTGTTTTTGGTCACCGATCGTTGTGCATCTTACTGCCGCTATTGCACCCGCTCGCGAGTGGTTTCTGGCGTCGGCGAGCAGCAACTCGAAACTCATTGGGAAGCTGCGTTCCGTTATTTAGAAACTCACACGGAGATCCGCGATGTGCTCTTATCAGGCGGTGATCCATTGCTATTTTCCGATGCCAAGCTGGACCGTATTTTATCCCGTTTGCGCAGCATTCCCCACCTGCAATTTCTGCGCATTGGCTCGCGTATTCCGATTTTCCTGCCGCAGCGCATCACGCCTGAATTATGTGATATGTTGAAAAAACATCATCCGTTATTTATCTCGATCCACACCAACCATCCGCGCGAACTCACCCTCGAAGTGCGCGATGCGCTCGCTCGTCTCGCCGATGCTGGCATTCCGTTAGGTAACCAAAGCGTCATGCTCCGCGGCATTAATGATTCGGTGGAAGTGCAAAAAGCCCTCGTCCACAAACTGCTGATGTGCCGAGTCAAGCCCTACTACATCTATCAATGTGATTTGATTCATGGCTCATCCCACTTGCGCACGCCAGTCGCATCCGGCATCGAGATCATCGAGGGCCTGCGCGGCCACACCACCGGCTACGCCATCCCTCAATTCGTCATCGATGGTCCCGGCGGCGGCGGGAAAATCCCACTCAATCCTAACTACGTGATCGATAGCTCACCCAGCCACGTCACCCTGCGGAATTTCGAAGGAAATCTCTTTGAATACCCCAACCCATCGCCGATCCAGCCCGATGATCTACTTAGCCTACGGCATCGCGCACTGGCCAAAGCGAGATAATAACGTGCTCATCTCGGGGCTTTGCCAGTCGTTAACAATTTGGCATTCAAAAGGACAACCGCCTCGGAACTGGGAGACGTAATTGGCCCAAGGCGGAATCGGGTCTTCATTATGCGGTTGGCAAGGTCTATCGAGTATGCTAACTTCTAACATTATTAAATTATTTCTCTACCACGATTCATTTTAAAATCATCGCATCTTATGCCGATTCGTTCATTTATCTGCGGGTCATCCACGCTGCTAGCGGGATGGCTACTCACTACTTTTTTCTATCAAGTGCCAATCCATAGCTACCCGCAGAAGGCAAAAACCGCCGCGGCAAAGCCACTCCTTACTGAGCAGAAAATTGCGAAACATAAATAAAACGTCGAGCGATTGCAATTGATGCGCTGAGTCCATCGGATGCGTTTTTAGAAAACATGTCTCAGAACACACAGCCATGCCGCATGGAAATGGAGCAAGGCATCCATTGGTGGTGTGCGTGTGGCTTGAGTAGCCATGGCCCATTTTGTGATGGATCACATAAGGGCACTGGCAAGCAGCCCGTGCGGGTGGAAATTTTAGAAAAAAAATCGTGCTCTTGGTGCATGTGCAAACGCAGCCAAAATGCACCTTTCTGCGATGGCTCGCATCGTGTGCTTGCCCCACCTCATTAAGAAAAATACGCTAGCCCTCAGAAACAAAAATCCCATGGCCACCCTCGATACATTCGATCACCTAGAAATTTGGTTCGTTACCGGCTCGCAGCATCTTTACGGGCCTGAGGCTCTGGAAAAAGTCAATGCTCACGCGAGAACCGTCGTCGATTCACTCAACGCCGCTGGCACTCTGCCGCACAAGCTGGTTTTTAAACCAGTGCTTAAATCTTCGGCGGAAATTTCTCAATGCGCGATGGAGGCAAATTCCGATGTCAACTGCATCGGAATCATCAGCTGGATGCATACATTTTCACCCGCGAAAATGTGGATCGAAGGCCTGCAAATTCTGCGTAAACCACTGTGCGATCTGCATACCCAATTTAACCAAGACATCCCATGGAGCTCCATCGATATGGACTTCATGAATCTCAACCAAACGGCACATGGAGGGCGCGAATTCGGCCACATCGGCGCGCGTCTGCGCATGCCGCGCAAGATCGTCGTCGGCCACTGGCAAGATCCGGAAGTGAGCGAACGCATCGCCGCATGGGCACGCGCTGCTCGCGGCTGGCACGCATCACGCAAGCTCAAGCTCGCCCGCATCGGTGACAACATGCGCCACGTCGCCGTGACCGAGGGTGATAAAGTATCGGCTCAAATTCGCTTCGGCTGGGAAGTCAACACCTTCGGCATTGGCGATCTGGTGGCCAAGATCAATGCTCAATCTAACGAAAAAATTGACGAGCTCTGTGCACTTTATGAAAAAAATTACCGTGTCGCATCCGAGTTAAAAAAAGGCGGATCACGCCACTCATCGCTGCAGGACTCCGCCGCGATCGAGCTAGGCCTGCGTGAGTTGTTAGAAGAAGGCGGCTTCACCGCATTTACCACCACATTTGAAGATCTCCACGGCATCAAGCAGTTGCCAGGTCTTGCCGTGCAACGCCTGATGGAAGATGGCTACGGCTTCGCGGGTGAGGGCGATTGGAAAACAGCCGCTCTCCTGCGAGTGATGAAGGTGATGGCTGCGGGCCTGACCGGCGGCACCTCTTTCATGGAGGATTACACCTATCATCTGGACCCCAAAAATCCGCTCGTGCTCGGCGCACACATGTTAGAAATTTGTCCATCAATCGCCAACGAGATTCCTAAGATTGAAATTCATCCGCTCGGCATCGGCGGCAAAGAAGATCCATGCCGCATGGTCTTTGATAGCACTGCCGGAAATGCCGTCAACGCATCGATCATCGATTTAGGAAATCGCCATCGCTTACTCGTCAATGAAGTGACGTGCGTGGAAACGCCACACGAATTGCCTAAGCTACCCGTCGCCCGAGTTTTATGGCAACCGGCGCCTGATTTAAAAACTGGCATCAGCGCGTGGATTCACGCCGGCGGGGCGCATCATACGGTGCTGTCCTACGCGCTTACTTCCGAGCATCTCGAAAATTTTGCGGAAATGGCAAAGATTGAACTCAGCGTGATTGACTCGAAAACCGAGCTGCGATCATATCAAAATGAACTCCGCCAACTCGATTTATATTACCACCTCGCCCAAGGCATTCACGGCTAACAGAATTTCCTCGCAGATTTTAATTTTGTTAGATTTCAGAAAATTTTTCCACTCTCTCCGCTGATGAATTTTGATGCGATCAAATCCGAATGCCTCGCGGCAAATCTTTCGCTGCCACAAAGCGGCCTCGTCGATTTGACCTTTGGCAACGTTTCCGTCGCAGACCCAGAGCGCCGCGTCTTCGCCATCAAGCCGAGCGGCGTGGCGTATGAGAAACTCACCGTGGATGACATCGTGGTGCTCGACTACGAGGGAAATGTGTTAGAAGGAGACCTGCGACCATCTTCGGATATGGCCACGCATCGCTGCCTTTTGCTCAATTTCCATGGCATCCGCTCAGTGGTGCACACTCACTCCCGCGCAGCCGTTGCCTTTGCTCAAGCAGGCCTCGATCTGCCCTGCTTGGGGACCACCCACGCTGACTACTTCCACGGTCATGTGCCCGTCACCAGAGCCATGACTCCGGCGGAAATTGCGGGAGATTACGAATGGGAAACCGGCCAAGTGATCGTGGAAAGATTCGCAAACATCCATCCACTCGCCATTCCAGCGGTGCTGGTGCGCAACCATGGCCCATTCACCTGGGGCCCATCGAGCAACAAGGCCTTAGAAACCGCTCTGGCCCTCGAAATAATTGCGGACATGGTGATCAAAACGCTCACCATCAATCCGCAAGCGATCAGCACTCCCACTCATTTGTTAGATAAGCATTTTTCTCGCAAACACGGGCCAAACGCTTACTACGGACAAGTGTGAAATTTCTCCACGCAGCAGCAAGCCAGTCATGCCTCTTTCCATTTAATGCTGCAACCATTGCTCGGCTTTGGCTGAGGTGGCGACTCTTTGCCCGCTAACATGCGCTCCACCGCATCGCAAGTTTCATGCGCTTAGCTCTGCCATAGCTAACCTAACGCATCGCCAGCAACAATGTGGCGGCGATATCCGGGCACCGCTCAAAATTGATAAAATCCCCACTCACCACCTCGCTGCTACAGAACGCATTAGCCGCCGCAGCTATATCCGAGGGGCGAATGATAGCCATCCACGCAATACGCCAAGGCGCAACATCCGCTACTATCTTCCACAGTCCACATGAACGCGCGAAGTTGTCTTTTTTTCACTCAACCTATGGCCCATCATTTCGATTTGAGTGCTTGTTCACTCATCTCCGTAGCTGGATCTATGCTGTTCTTATGTGATGCAATTTTATTGTAAAAAACACCATTTTATTTCTTGACGTGAAAGTCTAAAGCGGTAGTTTCTCGGCGAGAAAGGTTAATTTTTTAAATATTATTTATCAAACCGACCTTTTCTCAAATAGCTGGACATCCATGATATTATGAAATTAAAAAAATTAGCGCTCTGCGCAATCACAACTGTGGCCTTTCTCGGGGCTCTCGGAAGCAGCACTGCTTCCGCTCTAGTGACCATCGATGGCAATGACATCATTTGGTCAACTCAATCAACCAACATTGGAGCTATTCTGGCTCTGACTGACGACGTTGTATCCATCCCATCTGATCCAATCCAAAAAGTGTTCTTCACTTTATCAGAGACCCAAACATTCCCTACGACTCTCGGAGTGAATTTCTTTGGTTCTGCGATTGGATCAAACGATTTATTTACTTACAACATGGTTTCAGGCCGCTATGAGAACACCACTTTAGGAATCGCAGATTTCTTGGGTGCCAAGCTCTTAGTAGGACCTAATACCGGCAAAGTCTCATTCGCTGTGCTCGGCGCTCCTGCTGGCAGCGTTGTGACTAACGTCGGTGTTACAATCCCTGAGCCAAGCTCAGCACTATTGGGTGGTCTTGGTCTGTTAGCACTTGCTCGCAGAAAAAGAATCTAACAATTCTCCAAAAGCTGCTGGGTAGCTAATACAACCTAGTAATGCTTTTTTTCACTAAAGCCGTCCAGTAATGGGCGGCTTTTTTTGATTCGCAGAAGACTCATGCATTTTTCATATTCGGAAAGAAGCTAGTTGATGGGCGATGATCGACAATGCGGTAAAACATCCCAAATGAAGCATTTGTTCATGATGGATATATACTCAAGGCACTGGCAGTTACGTATCGATTTCATTCGTCAATGCTCGGGCCAAGTGCCATCGGTGAGATTGCCAAATAATGCCAATGGCTATTGCAATTCTAAATCACTTCCACTTCCATCATGCATCACAGCAAATAGGGATTTTACGGCGTTGCTGCTGTAGTTCATGGCAAAGTGGCGGCGGATTGTATCCACCCAGCCAAACATTCTTAAAAAACAGCGTGCCGGATGCAATCAGCCGCCACCTGAAAGCCGAAATTCTAAGTCGCTTCATTTTTTGGGATGCGCGGCGTTCGTTTTACCGCTGCGATGCTTCTGCGAGTCATGAAAATCCCAAAGTCTCCGTGCTTTGTTCAAAGGCCAAAAGGCGGGAGTTCTTGCAAAATGAATGTGAACCCACGAAACAGAGCGAAGTGGCCTTGGAGAGTCCGACGGCTACTTTTTTAATAATAATAACCGGTTAAAATGATGCTTTCTGCGATTATTTATCGGGAACAAAAAACCAGCGCTCACCGATGGCAAGCGCTGGGAAAATGATGAATAACAACAACAAACAAAAAATTACCTACGGCGGCGCAATAGACCTAACAAACCAACAGCTCCCAGCAACGCAGTCGATGGCTCTGGGATTGCTGTGACGAGCAAGTTGTCAATACGAAGTGTTGGCGCGGTGGCTGCAGTGCCTTGGCGAAGATTCACAGTTCCAATGGATGTTGGCTCGGCCGCAGTGCCTACCCAAGCAGTTGCTGGGATGTAATTGGGTGCTCCAGTCACAGCTAAGCTAAAGGTGTCGTTAAGTGCACCCGTGATAAAGTTCCAAGTCAGGTCAATTTTTACTGCTGAGCCGATTGGCAGATCTCCACCCCATGTTATGCCACCTGTCGGTGGCGTAGAAGACGCCAAACCCAGTTGGTAAGTGTTGGTGGCAACGCCAGTTCTTGCGTATACTCTTCCGTAAAAATTAGAGCTTAATGCGTTGACACTCATGTGCAAAAAGTAATCACCAGCTGCTGAAACAGTGAGCATATCGATCGTTGCGCCCACGGTAAGTGATTCTCCATCCGTTTTTGTCACAGGAGAAGAAAAAGCTCCATTTGCATCTTGGCCATTTGTGTTCAAGAATACATCGTTAGATGCAGCACTGATCGTGAGTGGGTTAACAACACTCGTTCCAGTTATTGTCCAGGCACCACCGATCACCGGCGAAGTGCCAATCAGCGGAGTATCGAGATCATTCGGCAGGGTGAAGCTATCAGCAAAAACGATGGCAGCATGTGATGAGGAAATTCCAGCGATTGCTGCGACAGCCGCAGTTGCGATGGAAACAATTTTTGGTGTTAAAAATGTATTTTTCATTTGAGGTGTTAATGATAGTAATATCAAGCAGTCATGGTCAGCAAGTGCTGTGCCAGATATGGATGTTTTCCCTTTTTTTTAGGATAGCCGACGGCATGTGGAGCTCGCTCGCCAACATTTTTCTGAGCTCGTTGGAAATGAGGGCAAGACGAGTTGGGTCGAATCCGCTTTTGCTAAAGTCGATCTGTAACCCAATTCACGCGAGCCATTTGTGGTTAGAATTCTCAAGTTTTCCAAGCATCAAGGAAAAAGCTGAGAGATACGGCCTAACGGCTCGGCTGCGTGGTCACCCAAATCGGGTTTGGCGTGCCTTTGCCGGCAATGACCAGATCGAGCAGCTTCGGTGCGGCATCGGCGTAATCGCTGCGGGGCACCTTTGCCAGCCACCACTCACCCTCACGCGAGAACTGGATGGCTGCGCCAGCGGCAATCACATCTGGAGTGGCTGGAAAGAAGTCGGATGTGTTTGGATCACAAGCAATGCCCTCGGGCAGTTTTAAGCGCAATTGCCACGAATTTTTATCAGCTGGGCTCAGTTCCAAAATGGCTTCCGCGACCATTTCGGGAATCGCGTGCCAAGCGGCGATCATTTCTTGGTGGTCGGCGGTTTGTTGGTCGTCGCCGATTTTCCAGCGCAAGGTGAGATCGGCTTTGCCGGGGAGGCATTGATCATCATTGCACGTAAGCCATGAAAAGCTCGCGCTCACTTCTGCATCGCCCTTGGCATTGGCTGGGGGGAAAATTTCTATCGGCAAGAGCACGGACTCTTCATAACCGTAGCCAGCCAACTCGCCGGTGGTGAATGAAATCGGCACCGGAAATTGCACTTCACCTGCCCGCCAGCCGGGTGGCAATGTCCACTTGATGCTCAGTGGCATGCCGCCCGCGCCGGGATTGCGCCAATAGGTGTGCCAGCCTTTTTCCATTTTAATGCGCAGGGCGGTAAGCAGCGGCGCTCCTGCCTGATAGTGCGTCGATGACTGCAACCACTCGGCGCGCGAGGGCGGTTCTTTGGCGGGTCCAGAATCTGCGCGGGCGATGGCGGCTGCCATTCCGAAACTCGCGGCGAGGGTGATGAAGCGATTCATTACGATAAGGTAGAGAGAAGACGCGCCTTTGCAATCACACATCAAGGCATAGGAGAAATGAGGCTGAAAATCCCTCGACAAATGGAAAATCTGATGTCGATTAAAGCCATGAAATTTCTCTACCTGATGGCCGCGTGGCTGTGCGGTCCGTTGTTGGCTCAAGCTCAGGATCCAGCACCTCGGGAGATTTTAGAAAACCTCAATCTTGAGGCAGCCAAAGCCGCGGGATGGCTCAAGCCGGGTGGTGGCGACCGCTTGTTTTATTTCCCCACCTTTGATGAGCCGAACACGCCGAAGGACTGGGGCTATCGATTTCGCGAGGTGAAAATCCCGTCCAAAGGTGGTGCCACTCTGCACGGTTGGCTGATCGCACCGAAAAATCCGGATAAGGCCAAGGGCACCGTCGTTTTTTCGCATGGCAATGCGGGCGCGATCGGCCACCACCTTGGCTTCGCCATGTGGTTTGCCGAGGCTGGTTATGAACTCCTGCTTTATGATTACCGCGGGTTTGGCAAATCCACCGGCACGATCGACCGCCGGGGCTTGGTCGAGGATGCCCATGCGGCGCTGGAATTCATCGCCAAGCGCAATCAGGCGAGCGGACTTCCTGTCATTTCCTTCGGCCATAGTCTTGGCGGCGCAAAATCGATCGCCGCGCTGGCGGAATCGCCGATCGACGCGGTGCGGGCGGTGATTGTGGATGGCACTTTCGCATCTTACCAAGCGATGGCACGCGTCGTCGCAGGTCAGCTCGGAGAATCGATCGTCACCGACAATCTTGCGCCCAAAGGGGCGATTGCCAAGCTCAGCCCGATGCCGGTTTTGATCGTGCACGGCACCCGTGATGAAGTGGTGCCAATTTCCCAAGGGAAAGAACTTTTCAAACGCGCCAAGCAGCCGAAAACGCTCTTCGAGGTGCAAGATGGCCGCCACGGGACATCCCTTTCGAGAAATAATGGAGAGTATCGGAAAAAGGTCCTTGAGTGGATCGATGAGGTGCTGGCCAAGGATGCCGCGGTTCAGCGCTGAGGGACCATTCTGAGTTTGCTTAGATCATGGCCGCTGGCTTCTAACCGTTTCTTAAGGGCCGCCAACTCTGCTTCGGGCAGCGATTTTTCCCGCGCCATGATCCAAACGTATTTACGATCCGGCACGCCGATGATGGTCGTTTGATAATCTCGATCGACGTAGGTGATCAAAAAATCCGCTTTGAATGGCCAGACGAACTGCATTTTCCAGCGGGTATTCAGCGATGAATTGACGAAGCCTTTCGGATAATACGTCTTCACTGGGCCATCGAAGGCACCTTGATTGAAAGTAAAAGTCGTCGCCACTGTGCCATCGGGATTGAGTTTGTAAGTTTCAATCGCGTTATATGCTTCGTCTTCGATAAACGTCGGGATGTGAGCGATGACAAACCAATCTCCCATAAAACGTTGTAAATCAATCGATTGAGAAATCGCCTGCTGTGCCGGAGACGATGGTTTTACGGCACATGCGGCAATCAGACCGATGACGATCGCCGCCGGGAAGAGGATCTTTTTGGAAACTTTCATGCCACAGACTCGCACGGTTTTTCAGGCGTGCATGGGGTAAAAAAATATCTCGATGATGGCTTTTGCATCCTCGACAGATGAAGCTCAGCGGCTCGGTGCAGGTTCAAACACAGCCGTAATTTTTTGCAATGGCCGATTGCCACCGCGCCATCGCGCTGATATGTCTATGGCCAATGGGAAAAGGCAGCATGCAACTGGAATTCCGTTGGTCGGCAGTGCTGAGTTTTTTGCGTCCCGAGCGCACTCTCACAAATCCAAAGATCCGGCCCAATCCGTTAGATCTAAGTCTAACCGAATGGTGTGCAGAAGCATCTAACAGTCTGTGGCTACCAGAGCTTGCTCGCAAAGTCACCGTGCGCTGGAACTCACGCATGCGGACAACCGCCGGCCGGGCATGGTGGCCGGACCGCGCCATCGAACTGAACCCAAAATTGTTAGAGCATCCAAGGGAAGAACTCTGGCGCACCTTGAAGCACGAGCTGGCCCATTTGATTGCCTATGAGCGATGTGGCCGCAGGCGCATCGAGCCGCACGGGATCGAGTGGCAAACCGCTTGCCGCGATTTGGGCATTCCTAACGAAAAACCATTTCATGAATTGCCATTCAAAGCTCGGCGCTTGAAAAGAAATTATCACTACTCATGTCCTGCGTGTGGCACCACCATTGCACGCGTGAAGCCATTTCATAAAGCAGTCGCTTGCTACGATTGCTGCCGTAGATACAATCACGGCATGTATCACGAACGTTTCCGGCTGACCTTAAAAAAATAATCATGAAAAATTATCAGATTTTTTCTAACAATAAGCAGCCTTATCGCTGGTGCTGCGTCGCGTGGATTTGCGGCGTGATCGCTTGTTTCGCATTGCAGCCACTCCATGCTCAAGCAACGCAGGCACCGCCCGAGGAGGCGGGAGATAAAAAAAAGGAGGGCAAAGATGAGGAAATCGAAGGTGCATTCTGGCAGGTGAAATTACCGGGTGGATCTTTCCGCGTCTTGTTGTCGAAAATTGTATCTGTCAGCCGTCACAAATATCTGTTAGATGGGATGGTGACTGTCGATGAAGTGACGATTGACACCGATGGCCAAGCACTTGCCCGTTTCTATCATCTCACGCCGATCGGTGAGGATTCCTCATTGAACACCGCCGCACAACTTGCACAACGCGCCAGAGAATTAGCCCAACAAGCGACGAATCGTGCGGACCTCAGCAAAAGCACGCAGGTGATCAAAAAGTATCCCGAAACCACGCATGCAAAATCGATTGAATACATGATCGATTCCAAGCAGGAATTGACCCGTATTTTTGAGAGTGTGGATAAGGCATGGACGGAGGCGCGCGGGCGCCGCTACTCAAGCCCGGATCTGCCAAAAGAAGAGGAGGATGGAAAAACGGAAAATCCAACGCCGCAACCGTGAAGGCGGCTTGCCTGTTAGAAATGGAAGATGTGCGCGAGCTGCCCATGCTCCTTGAGAATGCGAGCTAACGGATAATTGGGAAACCTGCCCGCGGCCGAACCTTCTCCGGCGGCTCAATGCTGAAGGCGGTTTTTTTTCCTGCTTGGTAAGGACCGTAGGCGATTGGCATGACGGTGAGCAGAAGCGATGGCTCTTCATTGTGAATGACGCGATCGATGTGAAGAATGGCCGCACAATTCGGGCTTTTTTTGACTGTTAGAATATCGCCTTGGCTAAATGTTTCGATCGCCTTGGCATCATGCGTTGGGAAAACGTAATCAATGATCACCGGATATGGCAACGGTGCGGTGAACTCATCCGGCCTGATCATTGCTTGCGCACGCACGACGACTCCCGAGCTGATAAAATCTTTCTCGCTGAGTTTTCTCACATCGGAAATCCGATAATCTCCCTCAATGTAGGTGATAAAAAGTGGATTTTCAAAGTTCCTCAGGTAGTTGCGCAATAGCAGGGAATTTAAATTGGGAATCCGCTCTTTGGGAGTTCCGAAAAACTTTGAATACAGTTCTTTTGGGGTAAGCACATTTCCGTTAGGCACTGTTAGAATATCGAATCTGGTGAGCTCCGGGATGCGTTTCAGACGCGTAAGGATTTCGTAATTTCTGGGAACTTCTGGATTGCTAAAAACATACAAGCAGATCACCCAACTCAGGACCGCGAAACACAGCGCGAGGCCATTTGCTAACAGCCACCAAAAATACGGTGGGCGGCGTGGCGGAGTTTCAACAGGGCGAGGCACGAAGGCGAAAGGTGGAAAGTATGGCTAAATCAAGGCTGCCCACATGACTCACCCGATAGCGCGGAGGCGGGTAGCTCCGGTTCATCAGTCGTCTGAAACGAGGTGCCACAGCCGCATGAACGCGCGGCTGACGGATTGTGAATTTTAAAACCCGAATCCGTTAGATCGTCTGAGAAATCGATTTCGCAGCCCTTGAGTTTTTCAATGCTATCGGCCGCAATGATGACTCGTGCCTGAAGATTCTCTACAATGATGTCATCCGTCTCGGGCTCGGCCACTTGCATTTCATATTGCCAACCAGCACAGCCGCCACGGCGCACAGCAAGGCGCAGCCCCGCCGCCGCGGATGTTGCGCGCGAGGTAAGTAGATGTGCTAGCTCGGCAGTCGCTCGAGGAGTGATGGTGATCATGATGATGGATTATTTTACTCTCGGATCGTTGGGAGGAAAACCAAAATTCTGCGAGGGCCTTCGATTCTTGGGAAGCCGAGCTTTGCTCTTGAGGTCAGAGAAGATCATTGGCAGGTTGTCATTGTTCACATGATCACACGATTTTTTTCAGCAGCACTAAGCGGGGTGAATGCCATTGAAGTGGAAGTGGAGGTCAATGCAACAGGCGCGGATAAACCGATGGTCATCATCGTCGGCTTGCCAGATGCGGCAGTGCGGGAATCATCGCAGCGCGTGATGTCGGCGATTCATGCGTCTGCCTTGCCATTGGAAGATGGGGTGAAAACAGTCAACCTCGCGCCTGCGGATTTGAAAAAAGAAGGACCATCTTTTGATTTGCCAATTGCTCTGGCGATGGTTTCTGCGAGCAGCACGAGGCCGATATCCGGCGATGATTGCTGCGTGGTCGGTGAGTTGGGATTGGATGGCACAGTGCGTCCGGTTAAAGGCGTTTTATCTATCGCGCTGGAAGCAAAACGTTGCGGGCGGCGCAGACTTTTGGTGCCTGATGCCAATGCCGCAGAAGCAGCGGTGATCACGGGCATCGATGTATTTCCGATCAGTGATTTGCGGCAAGCGTGGGCGTTTCTAACAGGAAGCATCGTGATCCCTCCATACCAGATCAATCGCGCCGCATTTTTTGCCAAGCATCAGGCGTATGAAATTGATTTTGAAGAAGTCAAAGGCCAGCACCAAGTCAAGCGCGCGCTGGAAGTGGCGGCGGCAGGCGGCCACAACGTGCTGATGATCGGGCCACCTGGCACAGGAAAATCGATGCTGGCCAAGCGGCTGCCTACCATCATGCCGCCGATGTCCGAACACGATGCCATTGAGACGACCAAAATCCACTCGGTGACGGGGCTGTTAGATGCAAAGCATGGCTTTCTTGCGACGCGCCCGTTCCGCTCTCCGCACCACACGATTTCTGATGGAGGTCTGTTAGGTGGCGGGCGCAATCCTGGGCCAGGAGAAGTTTCTTTGGCACATCATGGCGTTTTATTTTTGGATGAGTTACCGGAATTTCGCAGGCAAACGTTGGAGGTCTTGCGGGGGCCGTTAGAAGATTTTCAAGTGACCATCTCGCGGGCTGCTGGCTCACTCACATTTCCCGCGCAGTTCATGCTGATTGCGGCGATGAATCCCTGCCCTTGCGGTTATTATGGCGATGCAAAAAGGCAATGCCGGTGCAGTCCAAAAGAGATCGAAAATTATCGGCGAAAAATTTCCGGTCCGCTGTTAGATCGGATTGATATTCATGTGAATGTGCCCATGGTTGAGTTCCGCGAGCTCACCTCAACGCAGCCATTGGGTGAATCATCCGCCACCATTCGCGAGCGCGTGGTGGCCGCACGCAAAACGCAAGCGGAGCGTTTTCACAAGTGCGGGTATTCGACTAACTCGGCAATGACCTCGCGTTTTGTTAGACAGCATTGCCAGTTAGACGCTGAAAGCACCGGTTATCTTGAGCATGCCATGGCACAAATGAATTTCTCAGCACGAGCGCATGACCGGATTCTCAAAGTGGCTCGCACGCTTGCGGATCTCGCAGGCTCTGAGAAAATCCGTGGTAATGATTTACTCGAGGCGATCCAATATCGGGCGATGGATCGCAAGCTATTCTCGTGAAATGAGATCTTATGTCTGAGCAAAACGAACATGCGATCGCAGCTGAAGATCGCGTCCCATTGAAAGAAAAAGTTGCTTACGGAGCGGGGCAAGTTGCCGGAGCATTTCAAGGCAGTTTGACGGAACAGTTGATGCAGCCGATCTTTGTGCTGAGTTTAGGGATGCCGCCGGCGTGGATTGGAATTTTATCTGCGATCTATCGGATTTGGGATGGCATCACGGACGTTTTGATGGGCTGGATTTCTGATAACACGCGCACTCGCTGGGGGCGGCGGCGGCCATACATTTTTCTCGGCGCGGTGTTAGGCGGATTGTGGCTGCCGATCGTCTGGCTGGTCAATCCAGAGTGGTCTCTCACCGCGATGGTGGCTTGGTTGATTTTCACGCAGTTGGTGATGTTCACATTTTTCACGATTTGGAACATCCCGTATCAGAGCCTGATGTTAGAAATGACACCAGACACTCACGAGCGGACGAATGTGGCAGTGGCACGCCAATACCTCGCAGCCGCCGTTTGGGGAGTCATGCCATGGGCGTGGTATGTTGCGGAGCAGCCATGGTTTGGAGCAACGGAAAGCCGACCAAGTATTTTACAAGGTGCCCTCTGGGTGAGTGTGGGCGCGGCGGTGCTCACGATCATTTTTGGATCGCTGCCTGCGCTCTTTTGCCGAGAACGATATTATAAAACTCTTAAAAAAGATCACCGAGTTTCCTTGTGGCAAAATATCAAAGCCACCTGCGAGAATCGCCCATTTCGCAACCTTCTGTTAGTAAGTATATTATTTCTGTTAGGGATGAATGCCAAGATCGGCTTAGCGCTGTATTTGCGCGTCTCTTACGCATGCCAGGGAGATAAGCAACTCGCGGCTAAGCTCTCTGGCTACGAAGGCACCATCACCACGATCATTGCGCTGTTAGGGATTCCACTTTTTCAATGGCTGGCGCGGCGTTATGGCAAACGCCGCGCAATGACGTGGATCATGGCCGTCGTTTTTCTATCCAGCATCAGCACGTGGTTTAGCTATCGCCCCGATATGCCGTATCTGAGCATCATGAGTGGTATTTTATTAGCGCCAACTAGCTCCGCGATCTGGGTGCTGATTCCATCGATGTCCGGAGATATTGTGGATCATGATGAGCTGGAAACGGGTGAGCGGCGCGAAGGAGCCTTCGCCGCAGTTTACTCGTGGGTTTTCAAATTTGCGGTCTCCGCCGGCATGGCGCTTTCGGGTGCATTGGTCGCTTGGTCAGGCTTCGATGAAACGATCGGCGCGGTGCAATCTGCTGAGACGATTTTCTGGATGCGGCTGCTGTTGGCGACTTTTCCAGCAGCATGTGTGATCGGCGCAATGGTCATTTCCACCCGCTATCCGTTAGATACAAAAGCAATCTTGGCAACGCGCCGGAGCTTGGAGTTACGGCGCGGAAAGCTGTGATGCGGCTGTTAGAAATTAATACCCTATCAACAATTGATAGCCGGGTAAAATTTTCTGATAGAGAGAATTTTTACCTCCTCGCGCAAGTTGCAGTGCGACTAAATCAGCCGATCCTTCTGGGCCGATGGGTGCCAGTGATGACGCATGATGACTGCCGCTGGTGATTTCTTTGCTGATGTAAATCGATCCGGCCGGCTGGCAGATGCGCACCGATGCGTCTTGCGCATGGAGAATGAGCGACTGCATTGCGGGCCCTGATTCAAGCTCTTCAAAATCGACGGCAATTTCATTTCCCGAAGATTTCTCCAAAGTGATTTCATCAAACGTGCGGTGAATTTTCCACCCCGCTTGCACAGCGAGCCATGCAAGTAATTGCAGTGCCGTCTGACGATGCAGGCGATTTGCTTGCATTTGGATTCGTTCAATCCGTGGAAGGAGTTCTTGCGCTGCGGGATCATCGAATAAGTTGGCAATGGCGAGGCGGAATTGCAGTGATCGAGTCCACGCGAGGTCTTGCAAGATGAGGTCGGGATTGGCCTGCGCGGTTTCTTGGATTTTTTTCAGACTAGCGAGTGGATCTTGCCACGTCGAGCTATCGACGATGAGGCGATCGATCACGCTGACGAGTCTTTCTGTTAGAATTTCCGAGAGTTCTCCTTGCCACCAAAAAATGAGGGGTAAATCCGAGTTGAGATGCGAGAAGACGGTATTGCGGAAACGGCCGGTGACTTTGCCGGTGAGGTGGAAAGAAATTTGCTCGCAGCAGACGGATTTGTGGCCCGCGGCGAGATGGCAGTGGGCGGTGATCCATGCGCGCAATGAGGGGCTTGGCTCGTCGCGATCAATGGCCACCAAGATCGCGCGGCATGCGTGCTCACGCGTCAAATTTTGGATGATGCGAGAATTTTCTAACAGCGCATTAGGCTTTTCCGAGTAAACGACGAGGTTGATCAGGCTTGCATTCGCGCGCGCATCGTCTTGCTCCCAGAGTTTGCGCAGTTCGTGATCGATCTGGCAGACGGGAACTTCCATGCCGAGTTCCGAATAGACGTTTTCCAAAAGTTCAGGCGAAGATGAAGTCATGGCCGTGTGGATCATAAATCTGAGCTGGGTCATCGAGCAAGCCACGATTGCGCCAGTAATTTCTGTTAGATCTGCCTAATCGTTTTGATGGCCAAGAACAGAGGAAATTCTGCGGCGGCGCGATGCTCCGCTTTGCTAAACGGGCCGACTTGCGAGCGGCGATGGCTGTGAAGCTCTTCACACGCGACGCAGGCGAGTCCCGCTTGGCCCATGCTTGTTAGAAGTTGTGATAGTGGTCGGTGAAAAAAGTGGGTGTGCTGGCCTTGGCTTTGGCTTGGATGGGTGACGACCTCGATGTTCTGCGCAGTGGAGTAAGCATCGAGCCGGCGGTATTGGATTTTTTGATCCGCATCCCAGCCCCAATGGCTCTGGCGCGGGATCCGGAAGCAGGGATGCATTTGAATGATGATCGCACGTCCACCGATGCGCAGCGAGTGGGCGAGATTGCGAAACAAGCCTGTTAGATCTTCCACGTCGTGCACCGCCATGATGCAGGCGGCGGCATCATGGCTGCCATCGGCCCACGAGCCAGACTGGCAAGCATCGGCAACCAACCAACGAATTTGATCATTCTGACCGTGACGTTGACGGGCGGCATCGATCAGCCGCGGGCTGGCATCGATGCCGAGGTAGCGCTTGAGTTTGGCATCTCGCAGGGCATGGGCGAGCACACCTTGGCCGCAGCAAATATCGATCACCGATTCGCCAGCCTGTGCGTCTAACATTTTCAAACACGCCGGGATGATGACGTTTTGATGGTAGTCCGAGCCAGCATCGCCGACGAGTTTATCATACCAAGCGGCGACGGGATCCCATCCTTGCCGAGGCGGCTTGGTAGGTCGCTCGGCAGGACGATGAGAATGGCGGCGCGGCGGGCGAGGCATGGCGCCATTCAATGGAGCAAATGCGTGCCTCGCAAGCCCGTAGATCATGGATCGCTCGGAGGAGCGGGGCGGGAAAAATCATCGGCGGTGAGCTTCGAGTCTTGATTGCGATCGAGGCGTTTGAAGCGTTCTTGCACGACAGGTTCGGGCTGCGATTGTTGTCGTTTCCCTTGGCGAAATTCGTCAAAACTCACGGCCGCATCGCCATTTTGATCGAGGCGTTTGATGATTCCTTCTTTGGTGGCCTCGCGGTCTAATTTTGAGATGAAGCCATCTTGATTGCGATCGAGACGTTGGAAGAGTTTTTGCTGCCGCTCGGCGGGCATTTTTTGCACTCTTGGGCCTGATTTAAATTCCTCGAAGCTGATGGATTTACTTTGATCCAAATCTAACAGCATGATTTTCCGCATCATTTTTTGACGATGTTGAGGGCCGGTGAATCGACGGAATTCTTCGCGAGAAATCGAGCCATCGGCATCGCGATCGAGGCGCTTGAAGATGCGTTCGCGTTTTTCTGGATCCAATCGTTGCGTGCGCGGCATGGCATCGAATTCCGCACGTGAGAGGGTGCCGTCTTGATTGGTATCAAATTTTTGCCAGCGCGGAGTTTGGCCCTGAGGTGGGGCGGCGCTTGCGGGGATGTTCAGCGCGCAGATGGCGGCTGTTAGAATGAGCTGAGCTTTCATGATGACTTGGGATGGGTGGTTAGATGGGTTGTCTTGTCATTTTTGAATAACCCCACTTGCTCGGAATCGTTGCGCTTATTGTGGGTTGAATAATGATTTATTTCAGTTTGAATCATGCATGCACATCTCCGAGATTCTAAGCAAGCACCAGCCATCGCTGTCATTTGAGTTCTTCCCACCGAAGGCTGCAAGTGCGTGGGAGGAGCTCTATCAGACGATTCGAGATTTAGAACCGTTAGAGCCAAGTTTTGTTTCGGTGACTTATGGCGCAGGCGGCGGAACTCGTGAAATGACGCACCGCTTGGTTGAGCGGATTTTAGACACTACCGCGATTCCTGCGGTGCCACATCTAACATGTGTGGGACATAGTGAGGCGGAGGTGATGGAAATTTTGCAACGATACGCAGAGGCCGGAGTGGGTAATATTTTAGCGCTGCGGGGTGATCCACCGCGCGATCAGCCGAATTATGATTGGACGGAAAGTGGCTTCCAGCATGCTGCGGATTTGGTGAAGTTTATCCGGAAATTTAACGATTCTGGGGCGCATCCACACGAGCAAGGCTTCGGCATCGGCGTGGCAGGATTTCCCGAAGGGCATCCGACAACTCCTAACCGCGTGGCGGAAATGGATTTTTTAAAAGCAAAAGTGGATGCGGGGGCAGACTACATTTGCACGCAATTATTTTTTGATAATCACGATTTTTTCGATTTCCGAGATCGCTGTGATTTGGCCGGAATCCACATTCCCATCATCGCGGGGGTGATGCCTGTGACTTCATTGCAAGGCATGGCTCGCATGGCGGAGCTGGCGGCCGGAGCGAGATATCCGGCGAAGCTCATCCGAGCGTTGGACCGCGCTAAAGGCAAGCCTGAGGCCGTCGAGCGTGCAGGCATCCACTACGCGGCCCAGCAATGTGCTGAAATGTTAGACAACGGGGTGGACGGCATCCATTTTTATACTTTGAACCGCAGCCATGCGACGCGGGAAATCTATCATAGCCTAGGCTTGGCTCAGGCCTAAGATGTGAAGACGCGTTCGCCTATTTTTGGCGGCCGTCGAGATACATTTGCTCGGCTTGATCTAGCGTGATTTGGTAAATGTTTCCAGAAATAAGCGCCTCGATGAACACGCGGTTTTTCTCGCGATCGATCGGGTATTTTTGATTCAATACTGGAGAGCGCTCAAAGATGTCTGGCATCAGATCGATGGTGATTTTCCCTTCATAGCGCAATTCTCTGGAGAGTTGTGATGCCAGATGTGCTTCATATGAGCGGACTTCGCGATCTACCGCGAGGCGCTCAAAAAGATCGATGGAATCAGTGGATTCTTCGCCTTTTTTAACTCGCTCAGCCTGCATGGCGGCACTTTTGATACTGAACTCAACTTGCTTGCTTCTTTGAGCCTCTTCGTATTCGCGATCTTCGATATTGAAGATGGGCGAGACTTCGCTGTTAACGACAGTGGAAGGTGTTTGTTGTTCTTTGAGCGTTGGAGGGCGCACCGTTAATGAACCTTCCAGGTTGAAACTATCGTCGCTGGATAAAAGAGCGATGTTTGTGAGCTTAATTCCGCCCGCAGAGGTTGCTAAGTCAAATTGGCCAGCATCATAATTGACTCTACGGTAGTTACGCGAGAAATCGATGATAGAGAGCGCGCGGACCAAGTGCACGCGGTCACGCAAGGTGATGGTATCGTCCTCCCCAAGCACCACTGTGCCGGACAAACCAATGCCATCGAGGGTATTGGTCGAGCCAGAGACGGCGAATTCGCCGGAAAACGTGCCTTCCACAAAGCCGGCAATCGATCGAGGTAGCGCTTCGCGCAGCTGCAGCTTGTTGATTTTGGCAGTGCCTGAAACGCTGGGACGCTCGCCGCCATGCACCCGCAAGCCTGTGAGATCAACACTGCCGCTGGCGCTGCTGAGCTTAGCCTCTTCAAAAACGATTCCTTCAGGCGTGACCACGACGATCAATCGATCAATCGTGAGTTCATGTAGCCAGTTTTGTGAAAACCGCCCTCCCCGGAAAGTGAAGCGGTAGCCCTTATCAATGCGGACAATTTGCAATCTGCTATCTACAATTTCTCCACGTGTGCGATCAGAATAGCCCCAGCGCAGATTCGTGGTGCGCACTTCCATGTTTTTCCATAGGAGCTTGCCATGATTTTGGAACAGCGCTTTGGCGATATTTGCCGAGGATTCCGGACTGTCCGCACCGGCCCGCAATTCCATATCGAGTGAGTAAAGAGTCACTAGGCCCGGATCCCAACTGCTTTTGAGAGCATCCAGCACCGACATTTTGAATCTTACGCCGCGAGCTTCGAGGGTCTGGAAGAACGTTTTATCGCCACCTGCTGCAGCAAAGCGCCCGATGGTCACTTCTGTTTTATCATGGCGGAAGCGGCTAACTCTCGCTTCTTCGGCACCCAGCACCGCTTTGCTGCCGTCTTGAATTTTTTCAATGAAGCTACCGCTATTCATCTGCCGGAACATGTAAAACGTGCCGGCCGCTGCAAGCAACAGGACCACAACGGCAATGCGCGCAGCTAACTTCGCGAAATGGTAGCCGAAATTGTTCTTGCCACTGGTGCCCGCATTGGAGTGGCGCAATTGAAACCAGAATCCCTGACTTGAGATCCATTGATTGAGCCGTTCGTTAAAAAGTTGGGATTGTTCTGCTTCCATGTTGACACTTACCTGATCGAGCTGCGATTTTAGATGCCGCGCCCCTCCAAGGCGAGGGAAATATGACGGCCATCGGCCCGAAATCGATGATCCCCCAAATTTTTGCTCAAGCCACTCGTGGAATCTAACGAATACAAAGTCCGCCTCGAAATTTTTGAAGGCCCACTTGATCTGCTGCTTTACTTAATCAAAAAGGACGAGCTCGATATTCACGCGATCTCGATGGAACGCATCACCCGCCAGTATCTCGATTACATCAACACCTTCAAACTGCTCAACATCGATTTGGCCTCCGAATTTATCGTGATGGCCGCAAATTTGATGTATTATAAAAGCCGCACATTGCTGCCGCGGGTGGATCAACCGCCGGAAGAAGATGCCGAAGACGATGATCCGCGGTGGGAACTCATTCGCCAATTATTGGAGTATAAAAAATTTAAAGATGCCGCCGGATTTTTAAGCCACCGTGAGTTGGAACAAGAAGGACGATTCTCACATCAGCCGGATATCGATGAGCAACCTAGTGAGCTGCCGCCGACGCTAGCGGAAGTTTCCATCTTCGATCTGATTCGCGCGTTCCAAAAAGTTCTCAAGCGCTTTGAAGCGTCTCACGATTTTGGTGACATCGTCGATGATCGCTTCAACGTCGCTGATAAAATTGAATGGTTTCTTCAAGAATTTACACTCGGCCAGGCCCGGAAATTTGAAGAAATGTTTGGCTCAGCCACCACCAAGGCCGAAGTCATCGTGACCTTCTTGGCTCTGTTAGAATTGATGAAGCTCAACCAATTCCTCGTGCGCCAAAGCAATCTGTTAGGAGAAATCGTCATCGAGCGGCGTGCCTCGCCCTCGCTGGCTTCTGCCGAAGATCCCGATGCAGGCGATGATTAAGTGCCTGCGGAATTATCCGACGCGGAAGACGATGCGTGCTTTTGTCAGATCGTAAGGAGACATTTCCATTTTCACCTTATCGCCGACGACCAAGCGGATGAAGCGTTTGCGCATTTTTCCAGAGATGTGAGCAAGCACTTCATGGCCGCTTTCGAGACGCACGCGGAACATCGTCCCAGCAAGCACGGAAGAAATTTCCCCATCGACTTCGACGGCTTTTTCTTCTTCATCGCGCGTGCTGCGTTTTGAAAACGATGAGCGATTGGAATTGGAAGAAAATCTGGAGGGTCTTCTTTTTGGCTGGTTTGGCTTAGCGGGCATAATATCGGATCAATCAACAAGAGGAGATACACTCCTTGCGCAATGAGTATCGATTTTTAACCCACTCGGCAACTTGAAAAAATCCGCAGAACTTCCATCTTCACGAATCATGAAGCGAATGCTTGCCAATTGCACAATCTCGTCGCAATTTCCCCTTTGTCTCTCGACTGTCCAGTGCGATAGTCATCAACACGTAGCATTCTGACATCCATGCCTGAAATTACTGAAAAAGAACTTTTACCTAACCTCAAACCACTTTGGCTCAAGGCACTAAGCGCCGTTCAGACGGGTAATCTGACCTATGGCATCAGCCTGATCCAAGCGATTTTGAAAGACGCTCCAGGATTTGTCGATGGCCGCAAGGTTTTGCGCAAGTGCGAGCTGCAATTGGCAGGAAATGCAAAGAAAAAGTCAGGTCTCTTTGGGATCCAGACTGGCGGCATGGGCGTGATGAAAATTGCCAACCAAGCAAAAAAAGATCCGGAAGGCTCGTTGCTCCTGCTCGAAAAAGAGTTAGAAAAAGATCCACTCAACGATCAAGCCAACGACTTGCTCTTTGATATCTGCGTGAAGTTAGAATTTTTTGAGACGGCCACATTTGCGTTAGAGACCATCCGCAAGGGCCGCCCAGAAAATGCCAAGCTGCTCCATAAGCTCGCGGAATTTTATCTCTCCCGCCAGCAGCCGCAGCTCGCATCTGATGTTTACAATGACATCATCAAGCATCATCCAACGGATGGCAGCGCGATTAAAGGCAGCAAAGATGCCTCCGCGCGCGCCTCCATGCTCAAGGGCAAATGGGATGAAAATGCCAACATGCGGGACATGATGAAAAACACCGCCGAGTTCGAGGAGTTGGAAAAAGCCTCACGCACCGGCCTCACTCGCGAGCAACTTGAAGAGCGCCGTGACCGCACGATTGAAAAATACAATGCGGACCCTAATCACCTTGGCACCGTCAAAGAACTCGCCGGCCTCTACGAACAGTTAGAAGACTGGAGCCATGCTCAAACATTTTTTGCCTGGGCACACAGCTTGAGCAATGGCGACGTTGCACTAGAGCATAAGGCGATGGCGATGAAAGACCGCGCCACCGAGACTGAGCTTAAAATACTCGAAGAAGCAGCCAGTGCAGATCCTCACAATGAGGAACTCACCACCGCGCTCAATGCCCGCAAGGCCGAGCGCATCGCACTGCAGGTCGTCGAGTGCCAACGCCGCGTGGAACAAAACCCAACCGACCCACAACTGCGCTATGAGTTGGGCACTGCGCTCTACGAATCTGGCGATTTAAGTGGCGCGATTCCCCACCTGCAGCAAGCAACGCGCAATCCCCACATTCGCACCAAAGTGCTGCTCGTTTTGGCTCGCACGTTCAAGGCGAAGAACATGAAAGACCTTGCCATCAAGCAGTTGACAGACGCTCTAGCAGATTTGATCGCAATGGACGCTACCAAAAAAGAAGTGCTCTACGAAAAAGGCGTGATTCACGACGAGATGGGAAATCGCGATGCCGCATTGGAGTGCTTTAAGCAAATTTACGAAGTCGATTATGGCTACCGCGATGTGGCCAACCGTGTGGAGTCATCCTACGCTTGATCTAGTATTTCAATCGCTGTTTTTACCAGCTTGCAGGTGCTTGAGTTCATCCACCAGCGCCTGCAAGCGTGGCATTTTTGCTCCTGCTAACAGCGCGCGGCGCAGTGGCTCCTCCCAAATCGCGCCAAGCTCGATCGGTCGTCCAGCGAGAAAATCGATCATGCTCGATGTGCGGTAAGCGCCCATCGGCACCGTTCCTAACAGATTTTGCTCAATCAGGCGTTCATCCAGAGCGATGCCCTGAGCCTGTGCGCCAGCGATCACTTCCGCCATCAATTCTCTTACTTCCTCGCGCCATCTAACATTTTCTAACAAAAAATCAGTAGTCACTCCGCCGTGGATAATCGAAAGCCCGTTGAAGGGAATATTCCAAACCAATTTTTCCCATTGAGCCCGCGCGAGGTCATCGACGCGTTTGCATAAAATGCCCGCTTGAGAAAATCGTTGCTGAACGCATGCCAATGCTTGCTCGCAAGCATTTTCCCATGGCCCAAAAGCAACTCGCCCCGCTCCGCTGTGGACGATGTGATTCGCTTGAGTGCGATTGATGCAGACAAAACAAAGCGCACCGAGCACTCGATCAGCATCCACGAAATCTGTTAGAGTTTCGCAATTTCCCAACCCATTCTGCATCGTCATCACCAGCGTTTTCTCATGCAACAACGGCGGCAAAAGAAGATGCAGCGAAGAGTTCGCCTGCGTCTTGGTGGTGATCAGCACCAAATCCACCGCACCGATCTCTTGGGCAGTGCGAAAAACTTGCAACTTATCCAGTTGGAAATTGCCGTGAATGCTTTCAGCTGTTAGACCATCTTGCGCAAGTGCATCGTAGCCCGATCTCGCGAGAAATTTTACCTTTTCACCTGCGGCGGCAAGTCGCCCGCCATAGTAGAGGCCGATCGCTCCCGAGCCAACCACTGCGATGTTCCCCAAGCTCCAGCTCACATCTCCATATTGGTTAGATTGGCTTACTCATCGCGGAACGGCTCCGCACGCTTTTCTCGCAAACAATGCATAAGCCACGCAATCAACTTTTCTGCCTCATCCGACTCGTGGCGCATCGCACTGAGTGCCATCCAATCCAAATGTGGGCGACTGCGCCCAACCGCTAGCCGATTCAAATCGATTTTCGCCATGATCGCCTCTGTCTCACGAGCACTCGCATTGAGAATCTGCGCCGGACGCGGCAATTCATCGAGCACTTCGCTCGGCATGCCGAAGGAAGTCACTCCGATCCCAAACTCCGAGCTCAACTTCCGCAATCCATCTGCGAGTGCTTCATCCTCAATCGGCTCTGCATAAACCAATTCTCCGCCCTGTGCCCACTGTGATGTGGCCAACGCTTGAAAAAAATCTTCGCGATAGGATTGCAATGATGGCCGGATACGCACTTTGAACGCTTGCAGGCGGAACGGCGCAATGCCGAGACTTTGCTTGAGAAACAGCATGGATGGATCCAGAGCCATCGCCTCGTCCGGAGCGTCCGTCGTCTCCCAATCAACCACTGCCATTTCTGGGTATTTCCACAAATTACTCAGAGGCGCATCCGCCCCCAGCGCCTTGCGAAAAGCAAATGGAAAACGTCCGTTAATTTCATGATAGAGTGTGTGAACCGCGCGGAATTTGCGCGCGCGCATCATTGCATCATCCATCAAATCCGCGTCGGGAGCAGCTAGATCATCCAGTTTTCCCTGGGTGAGCGATAGCAATTCTTGAGCACTCGAAAGTGCTGGCAAAGAAGCACTACGGCGGTAGTAGCCTTGGCCTTGCTCGACCTTGGCAATCGGTGACGCAGGGTCACAGGACATAATCGAAAAATGGTAGCGCAGCGAGGCGTCCGAATAGTCGCCATGCAACTCACGCCGTGCCAAACGAATCAGCTCGGTCCCCTTCATCGAGCGAGCCGGATTGGCGGGCAATAGCTTCGGGAGAATGTCGTTAAGTTGCTTGCGAAGGCTCATCGGGGGAAATCAATCGTATGTGTATCCAATGATTCCGGCCATCAATCAGCAAGCCTCAATCGTAAAGATTTTAAAAAACATCCATTACCTGCAATTTTTTGAATGTGAAGATCACTTGGCCTGTCATAGTTGGCAGACAATTTAATCTACGTTTATGCTTAAAAGATTTTTAAAATTCCTTGCTGCGGGTTTATTATTTTTTTCTGTGGCCAATGCTCAAGATCCAGCTGCGATCCTCGCGGGTGCCAGAATTTCCGCCACCTTAGTTCAGTTAGATCCGGCAAATCCGCTATCGGGTAAACTTTCCCATGATGGCAAAAAAACCGAGCTGGCCTTGTTCTTAAATGGGAAAAATATCCAATTCCAATTTCGCCAAGGCGCCGCAGCTTGGGAGATTTTCCACATGCGTCTAGCAGATGATCAATATGATTTGTTTGAGATGGTTGGCGGCAAGACGCGCAATTTCCCTGCCAACCGATTGGTCGAGCCAATCGCGGCGACGGATCTCACTTATGAAGACCTTGCCTTGCGTTTTTTCTATTGGCCAAATCCCAAACTCGAAGGCCAAGAGGATGTGAACGGCCAACCTTGCTACAAATTACGCATCAATAAACCGAAAGGCACCGCTGGGAAATACGAAACGGTGTATGTCTGGGTGCACACCAAGTTTGGCGCATTCATGAAAATCCGAGGCCACGCGAAAAATGGCGGCCTAGTGAAAGAATTCCAAGTGCAGGATATCATGCAAGTGGCCAACAACGTCTGGACCCTTAAAAAAATGCAAGTGGCGACTCACGATCCTGCCAATGATCGCCGCCTTTCGATCACCTCAGTGACATTTGATGCTCCTAAAAAAAGTGCGCTAAAGGGCCTGCGCTGATTCGTCCACGCGATCATGTGGATCGATTCTCATAATCACTTGCACGATGCGCGTCTATCAGATCCACCGCAGCGGATCAAAGAAATGCGCAAGACTGGAATTTCTGGCTGCATGGTCAATGCCACTCAGCCTAGCGATTGGCGCGCTGTGCTCTCGCTGCGAGAAGCATTTCCCACATTCATTCAAGCGTCTCTCGGCGTCCATCCATGGCACGCAGGTGCAGTCGGTGAGGGTTGGGGTGACGATTTGATCAAGTTGTTAGAAAATAATCCTGTGCTTTCCATCGGCGAGTGCGGATTGGACATGTGGGTGCAGAGCCCGCCGATTGAGCAACAAATCAGCGTATTCGGAAAACAGTTAGAAATAGCGAATCGGTTAGATCGAGCGGTAACCATCCATTGCCTGAAGGCGTGGCAGCCGTTACTCGATTGTTTTGAAAAATGTGGCACACCGCGTCGGTTCTTAATGCATTCATTTGGTGGCTCGCAGGAAATGGCAGAACGTCTGTTAGATCTCGGCGCATTTTTTTCGTTTTCAGGATATTATCTTGAACCACGCAAGACGAAGGTGCTCGATGTGTTTCGCAAGTTACCGCTCGAAAGAATTTTGTTAGAAACAGACGCGCCCGATATGTCGCCCCCGGCACACATGCTCACACATCCGCTGCCGGATGGTGCGAATCATCCCGCGAATTTAGCCGCCATCGCACGCGCCTTGGCCGATGCGCGGTGCTGCGATCCAGCAGAATTAGCCGCCGCCACCTGCAAAAATCACTGCGAAGTCTTTGGGGCTTTTGTGGAAAATTGATAGCTGCCAGCCAGCAATTTCAAGCGCACAAATCCATCGCCAGCATCCAACTTCTGAACGTCAGTGCTCTCTTCTATTTTTTTGTTAGATTCTAACAAAGAAGCGGGATCTCCACTCGGAATGCGCAAGGTGGCTGATGAGTTTGGCGGAATTGTGATGCTCCACGAAAACACACCATCCACCAATTTCCATGCGCTGCGGATTTCTCCATACGGCGAGAGATGCTTGGCACTCGCATGAGTAAGGCCGCCTGCGATCGTTGGCTCCATCAGCACATGCTTGAATCCTGGCTGCTCTGGATCTGGACGAATTCCCGCGACGTGCTCGTAAAGCCAGATGATAAAATCACCGACTAGCATCACGTGATTGCCAGAATTCATCGCCGGATTGGCCGTATTTCCATTCCATAGCTCCCATACCGTCGTCGCGCCATTTTCAATCATGTAGCCCCAGCTCGGATACGTCGTCTTGGTGCCGAATCCATAAACAAGATCGGCGCGGCCACCTTCTGTTAGAACACGATTGAGCCATTGCCCGCCGATCAATCCAGTGCCGATGTGGCCATCCGTTTTTTCGAGAATGCATTTCACGAGGTGATCAAAAACGCGTTGGCGCTCGTTCGCTGGCACTAGGTCAAATGCCAGCATCAGCACGCAAGACGTTTGAGTGCCGTTGTCGTAGTAACCTTCTTTGGGATTGAAAAATTTCTTGTGCAAGGCCTCGGCCATCGCGGAGGCGCGTTGCTGATAGATTTCACTCTCTTTGGTTTTTCCTAACAATTTTGCGTATTGAGCCATCAAGCGTAAGTTGTTAGAAAAGTAAGAACTGGCCAAGATCATCGGGTGCGTTTTTCGCGCAGGATCTTCGGTGAAAATGAGATACGGCCCTTCCGGCGGCACACACCAATCGCCATAGGTATCGCGAGCGATCAAGCCATCTTCAATGAATTGGCTCATGTAATCGATCCACCTCACCATCGCGGTGTAGTGCTCTTCGATCACGCGCACATCGCCATATTGTTCGTAAAGCGCTTGTGGAATGATGAGTGCCGTGGAGGGCCAAGTGACGTTGTCATTGTAGAGCGGCCAGTAATTTGGGCAAACGTCAGAAATGCTGCCGGTGTCTTTTTGCGAATCCCGCATGTCACGCAACCACTTGGCGTAAAACGCAGCCGCATCGAACATGTAGGTCTCTCCACGCGAGCTGAATGCGCGATCGCCGAGCCACGCTTGGCGCTCATCGCGTTGTGGGCAATCGGTCGGCGCGCTGCGATAATTTCCGCGCAGGCCCCAGTGCACGTTCTGGTGAAATCGGTTGATCACAGGAGCGGAACATTCAAACGATCCTCCCATTTTCAAATCGTCATGAACCACCTTCGCCTCGATCGATTCAAGTGTCGGCTTGCCAGGAAATCCAGTGACTTCGACGTAGCGAAAACCAAAGTAAGTGAACCGCGGCTCATAAATTTCAACCTCCGAACTCTTGAGTGTATATGTCGCTGTAACCTCAGCAGAACGCATGTTCGCAAGTGATAAATGGCCATCTTCACGGATCACTTCCGCATGGCGCAGACGCACCGTTTGGCCAGTTGAGCCCTGCATGGTGATCTTGCACCAGCCGACCAAATTTTGGCCCATATCGAAAACGAAAACTCCGGGCAATGGCTCGCTCATGCTCTTGGGCTTGAGAGTTTCTGTCACCCGTATTGGCTCAATCATCTGCGCGGAAAGCTCACCTTGTGGCGCATCTAACACTTTTGCCGCTTCCCATTTGGAATCATCAAATCCAGTGTTAGACCAGCCCGATTGTTCCATGCGAGCATCGTATGTCTCGCCATCATACTCATTATTGCAACGGATCGGTCCCTCATCCGTCGCACGCCATGTGCCATCGCTCACCATCGTTTGCCGGCTGCCATCCGCGAACTCAATTTCTAACTGACAAAGCACACGAGGGACTCCGTAATCTTGCGCCAAGACATACCACTTGCTACGAGGAGCATGGTAGCGTCCGTTGCCGAGATGAACCCCCAGCGCATTGGCACCAGATTGAAGCATGGCCGTGACATCGTGAGTGACGTAATAAACGCGCTTGGTGTAATCGCTCATGGCCGGAGAAAGCACGTGATTGCTGACTTTTTGGCCATTGATTTCACACTCGGAGAGACCTTGCCCGGAGACGTAAAGCGTGGCTCTAACAGGATTATTTGGCAGCTCAAATTCTTTGCGCAGCATCCGCGCGGGCAAGCTACGATCGATCGGCAGCATCACATCACCCCACGGCTCGATGCCAGCCGCACCAAGGATTTGAGCCGATTGCCAGCTAGATTCATCCGCTTGGACGGCGGTCCATCCTTCGGTTTCTTGGGTGGAACATTTCCAACTGCGATCGGTTGAGAAAATGACCGATTCACCGTTATCTAACAAAATTTCAACACGTCCAATAAAAGCTGGCTTCAAGCTCGGTGCTCCCGCTTCAGTTTCCACCCATAAGGCGATGGTGTTGTCTTTTTCGGCACGTAAATGCGGAGCGATATCAATCATCGTCGCATCGCGGAAATCGCGACCGCCGCCTGCTGGTTTCTCATTCACGGCGATGCCG